>JBDTNF010000082.1:0-15468 GCA_039933875.1 Flavobacteriales bacterium
GGCGGGCAGGGTCATCTTGGCGGCATCCTCCAGCACGGGGCTCTTCGGGAATTCGCTTCCGTTGAACCCGGTCATCTTGTACTTGCCCTGGTCGCTGTTGATCTCCACACCATGGTGCTTACCATCGATGGTGAAGGTGAGCGGCTGCTCGGGGAAGGCTTTGAGGGTATCCAGCAACAGGCGGGCGGGAATGGCGACGCTGCCTTTGTCTTTGGCTTCCACGGGCATGGTGGCCGTGATGGTGGTCTCCAGATCGCTGGCGGTGAGGGTCAGTTGCTTGCCGTCGATCTCCAGCAGGAAGTTGTCGAGGATGGGCAGGGTATTGCTGCTGGCGAGCACCCCTTGGAGCAGTTGAAGTTGCTTCAGGAGGGCGGTACTGGAAACGATGAATTTCATCGGAATTCGCTGGTTTTTTTACAGGACGCGCAAAGTTAGCCGGGCACCCCCGCAGGACAGGCCGCACTTTTCAACAAGGACAGGGGTTTATCCACAAGTTGGGGCAAGGGGCAGGGGCACGCGCAAGGACTCCGTTGTTCTTGCCCCTGCGCCCGCTTCTGCTCCCCTGAACTACGGCCTGAAGGACGTGGCCGGCTGCAGGATCGGGTCGAAGATCTGGCGTTGCACCACCACCAGGAGCGTGTCCTGCACCAAGGCGTGCATCCGCACCGGATCGTGCAGGGGCTTGGGCTCGCCGAAGGCGGGTTCCTCACCGGCGTAGGGCATGTACCAGAAGCGGGCCGTCCGGCTGGTGCCATCACGCGCCGTCACCTTCACGATCTGGGCGGGTTGTGCGGTGATCAGCGAATCGCGCGAGGCGGGCTTCAAGCTTCGGTCGATGTACTCGAAGTTCATGATCTGGTAGGGGAGCAGGGCGCCTTTCACCAGGATGGTGTCCATGGGCAGCGGCTGGCCTTGCGGGCTCAGGAGGCGCACGATCCCGCGTTCGCCGTTCTCGATCTTGTACGAGGCGTCCATACGTCCCGGCAGTGTCACCTCCACCGAGGCGAGGTCGTAGAGGTCCTTGAACTGGAACACCATCGGGTCGCGCCAGTCGTCGATTGTCGCGTGGAAGCGTGTGTTGAGCACACCGGTGAAACCGCCGATGGACATCACGAACGGCGCACTGCTGCGGCCCTCGTCGGGTTTCTCCAACACCATGTAGGTGCCGAAGTGGTCCTTCGTGGCATGGCCCACCAGCCAGATCTTGCTGGGCTTGTCGCCGCCTTCGTAGATCTCCACCTTCTTCGCCCCGGCGGCCATCACGCGCAGGGTCATGGGCTCAGCGCTTTTCGGCACCGGGCTGCGCACTTCGATCCGCAGGAAGGTTTTCAGCAGCACACCGATCTCGTGCGCCTTGGCGAGGTAGAGGTCGTTTACCATCCAGCCTTTCGGCGTGCGGCGCAGGTCGACGGTCTTCCCGTTCTTCTCCGCGATGAAGATGCGGTCGACCTTGCTGGTGTCCTGTACGGCGAAGTCCGTCAGCGGGCGGTCCAGCGTGCTGGGGCCGTTGTGCTGACTGAGCCACCAAGCCAACCCGCCCAAGGCGAGCAGCACGATCAGGAGAAGCAGGCGACGTTTCATGCGGTTCGGGTGGAGCGCTTGCGGCGGTAGAGGCTGTAGATCATGCCGGCGAGGAGGGAGAGCAGCAACGGTACGGCGATGTTGATCACCTGCCAGAACGTGCGGTCCGCCACGATCCGGCCCGGATCCAACTGGCGCAAAGTGATCGCGCGGGAACGGATGCTGATCAGCGCGCGGTCATCGAGCAGGTAGTTCATCGCGTTCAGGATCAGTTCGCGGTTGCCGTAGATCTTCGCGTTGGCGTAGCGGTCGAAGCCCAGCATGTAGTACATGCCCTTGCTGGCGTCCACACGGTTGGCGATCACGTCGCCGTCGCTGATCACGAGTTGCGCGCTGCGTTTGCCGTGTTCCCTGAAGGCGACATTGGCATCCTGTGCGAAGGACGGTGGCAGGCGGTCGGCGAAGGCCGAGGTGAACTTCCCTTCGAGCAGCACGGCCACGGGCAGGTAGGGTGTGCTCCGCTTCTCGAAGCCCTGGTCCATTTCCACGATGTTCAAGCTGATGCGCACCGGATTGCGCTGTGCGAAGGACATCGGTGAGGTCGTGAGCAGTATCGTCTTCTTCACGCTGTCCACTCCGATGGTGTCGAGGGTGCTCACGAACTGGGTGTGCACTGGATCGATGTTGCTCACGATGGGGTGGGTGCTCTGCGGGATAAGCACCGGCTCGAAGTACCATGGGAAGCGCTCCAGCTTGCGTTGGTTGCCGTAGGGCTGCGTGTAGATCTCGATCGGCGCGCAGCTCTGGTCGAGCACCAGGTCCTTGTTGATACGCACGCCGTACGCGAAGAGCATCTCGTCGATCCCCAATTCGTAAGGCACCGCGAGGGAGAACTGGTTCTTGCGCAGGCTGTCGAGGTTGGCGTTCATCTCATCGATCAGCCAGAGCACCCGCCCGCCGTTCATGATGAACTGGTCCACCACGTAGCGCTCGCGGGGTGTGAACGTGCTGTCCGGTCCGGCGATGATCAGTGCATCGTAGTCGTTGGTGCGGTATTTCACGCCGTCGGTCTTGCGGCTCAACGCATCGAGTTGCTCATCGATCCGAACGCGGCTCACGTCATAGGAAGCTTCCAACGCGGTGGTGATGTCCTTCACCTGGATCTCCGGCAGTTCTCCCTGGCCTTCCAGGAAGGCGATGCGCGACTTGCGCGCCGTGGTGGCTTGCCGGAACGCGCTGGCCAGTTCGTACTCGAGGTTGTTGATCGAGCGGTTCACGATATCCGCGTCAGGCGAGCGCAGTTGGGTCTTGAGCAACTGCACCGGCACCACATGGTCGCGGTAGGTGATCAGTGCTCCGGGGAAAACGATGCGCTCGGTCTGCGCGCCTTTCTCGCGGATGCGGATGCTGCTGTAAACGAGCCCCTGTTGTTGCAGCTGGTCGTACACTTCGCTGCGTGTCTTCTGGTCGGGGCTCGCGCTGGGGTCGATGAAGCTGTACTGGATCCGGGCGGGCTGGTACGCGCGCATCTCATCCAGCAGATCGCGTGTGGCCTGCGAGAGTTGCTGCAGGTCCGCGGGCAGCTCCCCGCTCAGGTAGACTTTCACGAAGATGATGTCCTCCAGGCCTTCCACCAGCTCACGGGTGGCGCTGGTCAGCGTGTAGCGCTTCTCGCTGGTCAGATCGGCGCGTAGGCGGAAGAACGAACCGATGAAAAGCACCAGCAGGACGATGCCGATACCGATCGCCAGTTCGGCGAGGTCACCACTCCGGTTGCTGCGCGCCTTCGCCATCACCACTTGCGGCTTTGGAGCGCGGTGCGCGTGAGGAGAAGGAAGATGACGATGGTGCCCAGGTAGTAGAGCACATCACGCAGGTCGATCACGCCGCGGCTCATGCTCAGGTAGTGGGCCTGTATGCCGATGGACTTCACTGGCCCCTCCAGCGCCCCAAAGACATCGAAGCTGGCGATCAGGTCAAAGCCCAGGTAAAGGAAGAAGCAGAGGAACACCGAGATCAGGAAGGCGATGATCTGGCTGTCGGTGAGCGCCGAAGCGAACACCCCGATGGAGGCGAAGCAGGCGGCCAGGAAGAGCAGGCCGAGGTAGGAGCCGAGGATCCCGCCGGTGTCCACGTTCCCGCGCGGAATGGCAAGGTCGTAGATGCTGTACCAATAGACCAGTGTGGGCAACAGCGCGAAGACCAACAGCAGCACCGCGGCGAGGTACTTGGCCAGCACCACCTGGTATTCGCTCAACGGCTTGGTCAGGAGGAATTCGATGGTGCCGGTGCGCTTCTCCTCACTGAAGCTGCGCATGGTGACAGCCGGGACCAGGAATAGGAAGACCCAGGGAGCGATGAAGAACAAAGGGGCCAGGTCGGCGTAACCACCGTCGAGGATATTGTTGGGGAACACCCAGAGGAACAGGCCCGTGAGCAGCAGGAACACCGCTATGACGATGTGCCCGATGAGCGAGCCGAGGAAGCCCCGGATCTCTTTGAGGATGAGCGCTAACATTCCGGAAAACGGCGGCCAAGTTAACGGTCGTTGATCGCTGCGCTTAGCCGTTGCTCGTTGTTTGAAAGGGGGGGCAGGAGCAGGGGCAGGCGCAAGTACGGGGTGCTGCTGGAGTATCGTTCAGGCTTCGTGAACGAAGGAACGATCGCTCGCTTGCGAACGGAAATGCTCGCTCCTGCCCCTGGACCTGCTCCTGGACGTTTCCCCGCTCACGATCAGAACTCGATCACCGTCTCCCGGCGCTTCTTCGCGGGCTTCTTCGGGATGGTCTCCGCGTCCGTGTGGCAATAGTTGCGCACAATGAACTGCGCATCCTTGTCACCGAGTTCGGCACTGCGCTCCCAATCGATGCAGGCCATCTCCTTGTTCTCGAGGTGGTAGTAGCAGTCCGCACGGTAGTAATGGGCCACCACCAGATCGTTGTCGTCCTGTGCGATCACTTCGGTGAAACGCACGATGGCTTCCTCGTAACGTTCGCTCTCGAACAACAGCACCGCTGCGCTCATGCGCGCACCGGGCAGGTTCGGGTTCAGGCGTAGGGCTTCCTCGATGTCCACCAATCCACCGGCTTCCTTGTACTGCTCACCCTTCACCACGCCGCGCAGGAAAAGCGCATCGGCGAAGTCGGGGCGGAGTTTTGTGGCATGCTCCAGATCGCGCAATGAGCCTTCGTTGTTGCGGCCCATGTAGTTGGCGCAGGCCCTGTTGTACCAGGCATCGGCGTCCTTCGGGTCCAGGTCGATGGCGATGTCGGCATCGCGCACCGCTTCCTTCAGGCGGCCTTCGCTGATGTGCACCGCCGAGCGGCTCACGTACAGGCGGGCGTTGTTGGGCTCCAGTTTCGCCGCACGGGTGTAGTCCAGCAGGGCGCCGTGCATGTCGCGCTGTTTCTGCTTGATGTCGCCCCGCAACTTGTACCCACCGGCGATATTGGCATCGAGCGCAATGGCACTGTCGGCGTAGGCCAGGGCATTGTCGAGCTTGGACGTATCCGCGTAGGCCGTTTGGGCCATGGCCAGATGGTCCTGGGCGGTGCGTTGGGCGTGCAGCGCGAAGGGCAGGAGGAGAGTGGCCAGCAGGATCGGTCGTACCATGGAGCGAAGATCGGGCAAAGAGCGTTCCATCAGGGGAGGAGGTGTTCGCGGTCTACGGTCCAGGCCTCGGCAGGTTGCGCGAAAAGCCCTTTCACAACAGGCCAGACCGATGCGAATACGTCCGACACGCGATAGGTTTCCAGGTCGTCCGGACCATCCCAGTGGCTGTAAGTGAAGAACACCCGTGGGTCATCGACATCATGCAAAAGTTCCAGGTGCCGGCAACCGGGGGAGGAACGGATCCGCGGTTTCCAGCCCTCGAACAGTTCTTGGAACCGGGCCACATGTTGCGGCTCGAAGGTCATCTTCACGATACGGATCACCATGCGCGCCTCAATTCCTTGACCATTCCGGGAAATCGACGCGAATGGGATCGCCTTCCTCCAGGCCGAACAAACGCGCTGCGCCGCCGCCGGAGCCCTCCACGCCCTTGTTCACGGCGATCTCCAGCAGGCCGGTCGCACTGAAGAAGGCCACGCTTACACCCTGCGGCACATCGCCATAGGACGAGTGGATCTTCACGATGTCGTCGTCGCTGTGCCCGAAGCCGATGCGGAAAGTGCGGCCTTTGCCCACATCGTCGAAGAGTTGCTTGCGCACGTTGGTCATCACGTTGCCGTACGAATCGATGTAGAGCACCTTGCCGCGGATGCTGTTCGCGTCGGTGGCCGGCTGGAAACCGAACTGCTCCCGGATCTTCACCACTTTCCGGCCGATCACGTCCGCCGTGCCGCCGCGCGCCAGGTGGCAGGCCGCTTTCACGAAGACGCTCTTCGTTGGGAACGCCACGTGGTCCTCGTCCAGTTTCATGGTGATCTCGAACGCCTCGTGCGGCTTGCCATCGAAGAGCAACGAGAAGATCCCGTTGTCGGCGCCGATGAAGAAATGGCCGTCGTGCTTCACGACCAGGTGCGGGGTCTGTCCATCGGCCTCGGGGTTCACGCCGACAATGTGGATGGTGCCACGTGGGAACTCGGGGTAGGCGTTGCGCAGCACGAAGGCCGCCTGCGAATTGTTGAACGGCTTGATCAGGTGGCTGATGTCCACGATCACCGCTTCGGGGTGCTGGCTCAGGATCGCGCCCTTCATGGCCCCGACGTAATGGTCCTTCAGGCCCATGTCCGTGGTGAGTGTGATGATGGCCATGTGCGCGGTGGTCGGGGAGGGTTACCTTCGGCGCTCAAAACTAAGCGGCCCGCGATGCCCGCATCGGGGATCCGCATAACGTCATCAACAGCCTTGATCGAAAAGCTGATCACCATCACCGGCACCGACCCCGTAGAGGTGCTGGGCGCCAACGATAGCAACCTGCGGATCATCCGCACCATCTTCCCCAAGCTCAGCATCGTGGCGCGGGGCGATACGCTCAAGGTGAGCGGGGCTGAGAACGACATCGCGTTGTTCGAGGAACGGTTCCAACAGTTGGTGGAACACGTGGCCCGGTACAACGAGTTGCCGCGCAAGGTGCTCGATGACATCATGGGCACCGGCGATCGCGACGGCGGGAACAACGACGATGCCGACGTGCTTGTCTACGGCAATGCCGGCCTGCGGGTGAAGGCGCGCACCAAGAACCAGCAGTTGCTGGTGGCCTCGGTGGAGAACAACGACATGGTCTTCGCCATCGGCCCGGCGGGAACAGGGAAAACCTACACGGCGGTGGCCCTCGCGGTGCGCGCGCTCAAGGAGCGGAAGGTGCGCCGCATCGTCCTCACCCGTCCTGCGGTGGAAGCAGGTGAGAACCTCGGTTTCCTGCCCGGCGATCTGCGCGAGAAGCTCGACCCCTACCTGCAACCGCTGTACGATGCACTGAAGGACATGATCCCCGCATCGCGCCTGGCCGAGCACCTGGAGGAAGGGGTGATCCAGATCGCGCCGCTGGCCTTCATGCGAGGCCGCACCCTTGACCACGCCTTCGTGATCCTCGATGAAGCGCAGAACGCCACGTTGCCGCAACTGAAGATGTTCCTCACGCGCATGGGGCGCAACGCCACGTTCGTCATCACCGGCGATGTTACACAGGTGGATCTGCCCGATCGGCAACCCAGCGGCCTGATGCCTGTGGTGGCCATGTTGCGCAACGTCGAAGGCATCGGCGTGATCGAGCTCGACGAGAAGGATGTGATCCGCCACGAGCTCGTGGTGAAAGTGCTGAACGCGTTCAAGGAACTGGAGAGTAAGAAAGACCCGAAGAAACAGGCATGAGCACCGTCGTCTCCGGAACGCTGATGCGTTCCGACCTGCACCTGAAGAACGTTACCTCGGTCTACCACGGCAAGGTGCGCGATGTGTACCACCTGGCGGACGACCGCACCATCCTTGTCGCCAGCGACCGCATCAGCGCGTTCGACGTAGTGTTGCCGCGTGGCATCCCGTGCAAGGGGCAGGTGCTCAGCCAACTGAGCTGGCACATGCTGCAGGCCACGGCGCATATCGCGCCGAACTGGGCCATCGCTTCGCCGGATCCGAACGTCGTCATCGGCCACCGCTGCACCACCGTGAAAGTGGAAATGGTGGTGCGCGGCTACCTCGCTGGCCATGCCGCACGCCAATATGCCGAAGGACATCGGGTGCTTTGCGGCGCCACGATGCCTGATGGGATGAAGGAGAACGATGCGTTCCCGGTGCCGATCATCACGCCGAGCACCAAGGCCGATCAGGGGCACGACGAGGACATCACACCTGCGCAGATCCTGGAGCGCGGTCTTTGCACACGAGAAGAGTGGGCGACGATGGTCGTTCACGCGCTCGCGCTCTTCATCGAAGGCTCACGTATCGCGAAGAGCCACGGGCTTTTGCTCGTGGACACGAAGTACGAGTTCGGCCGCGCCAAGGATGGCAGGATCCTGCTGATCGATGAGATACACACCCCCGACAGCTCGCGCTACTTCTACGCCGATGGCTATGCCGAACGGCAGGCGAGGGGCGAGCGACAGAAGCAGTTGAGCAAGGAGTTCGTGCGCGAGTGGTTGATCGCACGCGGCTTCATGGGCAAGGAAGGCCAGCAGGTGCCGCCGATGGACGATGCCTTTGTCGAGAGTGTCACGGAGCGCTACACCGAACTCTACGAGCGCCTAACTGGAGAGAGCCTTGTACCTGCCCCCGCTGGAGATGTGAACGCGCGGATACAGCGGGCGTTGGAGGGGTACTTGGGAGCGTAGCCTGCTATTGCCGATCTCTTACTGACACCTGTTTTCTTTGGCGATGAAGAGATCGAAGAGAAACTCGGCGCGTGGTCTGGGGAGCCAAGAAACAAGCGTATCGCCGTTGCATCTCCACACGTACATGTCGTCAGATGTTCCGGTTTGATCCGTGTCTCGCAAGCAGGCAGTTTCCAATTTTCTTAAGTATTTGAGTTCCCGTGGTGCGAAATCCTTCCTATAGCACATTACTCCCGTCCCGTACGAGATGAAGGCCCAACCTTCGCTCTCAGTGGCTCTATTGATGAAGAAGAAGGAATTCAGGTCGAACGGGACCGTGGAAAAGCGGGTTATCCGGTCAACGGATAATCTGACGGTATCACCGACCCCAACATCTGGGAAAATGCAACTGCCGATCTGTGCGGCCATTGTGCACGGGAGAGTGAGCGAGAAGGCGATCGAATAGGCACAACGGGTCATGAACTCGAAATGATTCTTAGCCGACTACTCCGCAACCCCCAGCCGCCCTTCCAGCACCACTACAAGGTCATTGAGTATCGCAGCCTTGTAAGCATCTGCTTCGGCTGACGCCGCCTTGCGCACCTTGACCAGCCCCAGACGCGCGGCCTTCTCCGGCCAGATCTCCTGGTTCTCGATCACGGTAAGACATTCGAAGCACTCGTTCGCATCGCCTTCGATGGCGAGTTGCACGAAGCGATCAAGGTGGTCACGTACATCCAGCCCGGCGTTCCAGAAGGTGGCCAGCACGGTGCGGCGCACGCTGGAAAGTGCAGGGTCGTCCAACGTGGCGATTAGTTCAGGAGTGGCTTCCTTCACCTTCACCGCATAAAGCAGGTCGGTGATGCGACGCTGCACGGATGCGTCTTTTGCCTTGGCCAACGCGGTCAACAATGGCCGTATCGCACGAGCATCGCCCTGGTCATTGATGCGGGTGAGCGCGGTGAGCACTTGGGCATCATCGTCGCTCAACAAGGCTGCGAAGGCCAGGTCCATGCGTTCCTTTTTCGTTCCTGTTTGGGGCATGCCGCGAAATTAGAAAGTGGCGCGGGTACAGGCTCAAATGAGCAATGCGTAATGTGCAATACTGAATGAATAAGTTTTCTGAGCAGCCGCAATTCACTTGCGCCTTGCTCATTACTCATTGCTTATTCCCCCGATCTATGGATGAATGACAACCAGCCTCTTCAGTGGTGACACGGTAGTGCCTGAGACCAACCCGTATTGGTAAACGCCCGACGCAAGATCCGACGTGTTCACGGAGATGCGCCCTGGCGCCCCGTTCACAGGTATTGATCTGACCAAAGCACCTTGGCTGTTGTAGACCGCCAGATACGCGCCGGGATCCATCGAGGTGAATGTGATCATCGTATGCGCATCCGCAGGGTTTGGGCTGCTGGCGAGAACATCAATGGTCGTGATCGACTCGTTCACACCCACAGGTCCGGCGGCTGCGGTCACCACGCTCAGATCGTCGAAGTAGAAGCCATCGCGCGTGGAGCCCTGGTCGGATACGAGCCTGAAACGGATGCGCATGTCGCCACCGACGTAGGCGCCCAGGTCCATCGATTCCGCGACCCATTCGGTCTGGAGGCCATCGTAGAGCGGCTCATCGGGGGCTTGGAAGGTCGAGCCCGGATGTGTGTAGCGGCCGCACAATGGCGTCCAGTTGTTCCCATCACTGGACGCGAACACTTGCACGAAGTCGTAGCCCGGTTCGATGTCCCAGTGGGCCATGAACTCCAGCCGGGCGGCAGCCGCGTTCGTCAAGTCGATCCACTGCACCACGGCCATCGTGTTCACGTCGTTGTCCTCGTAATTCCCGAACGGCGAATCGGTGACGGAACTGGGCGGTGTGAACCACGATCCCGTGGTGGTGCCCCAGGAACCGGCGACCCAATCGCTCAAAGAGTTATCATCCTCTGCGAAGGCGATGGTGGGCTGGCCGTAGACCTTGTTGAGCGTATCGCGGAAGGTGAACAACCCATTGTTCACCGTGAGGACGAAGCGGATCGCATCGCCGCCAACAAGGCCTGGATCCAACGTGTAAGCAACGGAATCACGATGTGTTTCCAGCAAGCTCATGCCGGCGATCATTGTCGGTGTGCCCGTGGAAGCGACATGTTCCAAGGGTTCCAGGCCGACCGTGAACGTGGCTGGCTCGAGTCCAAGCCGTCGTAGGTCGAAGACGATGTAGCCCGATGCATCAGCCAGGATCGATGGCGAACGGTCGGCGGCTTTCGCATAGCGACCCGCCAGCAAGGCTTCGTTCAAGTTCATATCGAGGTTCGCTGCGGACAATGGAGTGATGCGCTCAACAGGAGGCCAGAAGCCATCATTATCCCCACCGCTCTCCGGTGTCATGCCCAGGATCTCGGCGCGTTCGCTCACATCGCCGTACTGCCAGTCGTCGATAGTGCCGTTGGTCACGTAGCCCACGGTCTGGTCGTCCGTGCCCGCAAGGAAACCGTTCTCCTTGGTGAGGATCTGTCCGTAGGTGGCGAACACCGCGGAGTCCGGTGTGAAGAAGGAGGCCTGGTAGCCCCACGGATAGACCAGCAGGTTGCCGTAGGTGTGGTGGTTCAGCGCGAGGCGGAAATCATGCGCATCGCAGAAGTCGCGCAGGGCCTGGTTCTCGGGTTCTGAGAAGGGCGTTTCGCCCCGGTACACCTCGGATCCAGGGTTTCCGGAAGATCCCAGGTCATCGTAGCCCCACTGCCAGCCGTAGTTGCGGTTCAGGTCAACGCCGAAGGTGCCATCGCCGTTGTCCCTGCGGTTCTTGCGCCACATGCCGCCACCTGCGGGTTCGATGGCTTCGTTGTACACATAGCCATCGGGATTGATGCACGGCACGATGTAGAGTTCGGTGTTGTCCAGCAGGTACTGCACGTAAGCATCGCTGTTGTAGTTCTCCAACAGGTACCACATGAAGTAGATGACCTGCGAGAGCGCGGCTGGCTCACGTGCATGGATCAGTGCGTTGTAGAACACTTCCGGCTTGTCCTGGTCGATGTTCGGTGCGTTGGAGATGCGGACGAAGTGGAGCGGCCTTCCTTCAATGCTCTGTCCGATCGGTTGTTTCACCGAGATCAGATCCGGGTAGAGCGCGGCCATCTCATCGAGGATGTCGAGCATCTCCTGCCAGGTGTAATAGCCGGCCATGGACCCCAGTTCGAAATGCGTGGGTTGGGCATGTGCGGTCGGCGTGTTGCAGCTGGCATCCGCACGCTGGCCGCCCTCTGCAGGCATCGCGCTATGCGAAGCGTAGTAGGCGGAGACGTCCTCGATCAGCACATCGTAGCGGTAGCCGTGCGAAGCGAGTTGCGCGATCTCCGCATCGGAAAGATCCGTGGTCATCCATTCACCTTCCTTCACCTGGCCATGGTCGACGGCGATGCCCAAAGCGGCGACCGAGCGCAGTCCTCCCATGATCCCGGACGTGTGGATCTTCACCCGGTGGTAGCGCATGGGCTCTTGTGCCGAAGCCTGCACGGCAAGGAGCAACGAGAGGACCACGACAGGGAAAGTGGTGCGGATGGACATGGGTAGGTTCGGTTCCTGAGGGGTCCGTGAAGGTAACTGGGTTGAAAAGAGAACGGACCCTACCGGGTCCGTTCTGAAAGCGGGTGAAGCTTGGATGCGTTACCGGGCCGTCCGCTTGCTGGGTGTGCGTTTGAACTTGTACGATACCTCCAGGCTCAGGAAGCTGAAGGAATCGAGCAGGCCGGGATTGCCGCGGCGGCTGGTAAAGATGCTGGTGGTTCCATCGGTACCACGACCAGTGGGATCGCTGATGTAGCGGGCCATCTCCTGCCGTTCGGGATCGTTGGGGTAGGCGGCATCGATCTCGTCATAGGTGGCGTACCGGTCGCTCACATCGTCGATGAGGTCGGTGGTGAACATGTAGTAGCTGAACTCCATGCCGAGGCTCATCTGGCGCGTGATCATGTAGCGCACGCCAGCACCCATCGGAATGGCGACGTGCCAGGGGGTGAATCGGTACCTGCCCCCTGTTTCACCGGCGCCCAAGCCGCCCTCGGTCTGCCACTCGTACAGGTCGGTCTCGTAAGTGCCGTCGCGTTCGATCACGTTCGCGGTGGTCACATTACGCGGTGCGTCGCGCACGGTACCGTCATCCCAGAAGTAGTAGCGGTTCGCCATGGTCGCATCCCCACGGAACAGGTCGGCCTTCGGTTTACCGTAGTAAACACCCAGTCCGATGTGGAAGTACATGAAGAACCGTTGCTGGAAGAGCGGCTGGTAAGGCTCACGGTAGGCGTTCAGCACCAAATGGCCCGAAACACCGAACATGTCGTTACGGAAGCTGAGCCCGCGCCGGTAATTCCGGAGTTCGGTGTATTCAACGCCGTTGATCGGGGCGGTCTCGTCGTAGCCCACGCGGAACCAGCTGAGGCGAGCCTCCGTGGTGAGTGAGCGCGTGACATATCTCTTGGGGTTGTTGAGAAAATCGCGGAACGTGATCGACACCCCGGGGCGTGTGCTGTTCCACTGCATGGGGCCGTCGATGTTGCCCAAGTCACCGTAGTAATGGGTAACGCCGGTGGACATGCCGACCTCAATGTTCCGCTGTGCGGAAAGGGGGCCGAAGGCCATACAGGCCACGGCTAGGGGTAGAAGTCGCTTCATGGGGGTCCCGGTCTTCGCGCCGAATTTACGGTAGTAAGACGCTTGATGCGCAAGGGGTTGCCTCCCGGTTTTCCACCGCCCCCCTAGGCCCTGTCCCCGAAGATGGCCGACCCGATGCGGACCATGGTACTGCCTGCGGCGATCGCGAGGTCCGCATCGCCGGTCATCCCCATGCTCAACTCGGTGAACTGCACCTTATCCACACGAGGGTCCAACTGGAGGGAGTGGAAGAGCTGACCGAGCCCGGCGAACTCGTTCCGCACCCGGTCACGGTCGTCCGTATTCGTGGCCATGCCCATAAGCCCGCGCGAACGCAGGTGCGGCCAGCGCGCAGGGTCCCAGCCCGTGACCAAGGCACGCGCTTCGTTCGCGTCCAGCCCGTACTTCGTTTCCTCCTCCGCGATATGCACTTGAACCAGCACATCAATGGAACGGTCCGCTGCTGAGGCACGCTTCTCCAGTTCATCCAGCACTTTCGGACCATCGACGGCATGCACCACATGCACGAACGGAGCGATGTACTTCACCTTGTTCGTTTGCGGATGGCCGATGAAATGCCACTCGATATCCGCTGGCAAATGGGGCTGCTTGTCACGCAATTCCTGCGGATAGTTCTCGCCGAAGGCGCGATGGCCGAGGTCATAGAGCCCCCGGATCTCCTCCACCGTGCGCGTCTTGCTGACCGCAACGAGCTTCACGTGCGAAGGAATACCCGCCTTCACCCGTGCATAGCGTTCGGCCAGCTGCTGGGTGTCCATCACACGTCGTCCAAGGAGTACACGATGAGGCCGCTGCGTAACTTCGGTTCGATCCAGGTGCTCTTCGGAGGCATGGTACCGCCAGCGTCCGCAACGGCTTTCAACTCTGCGAAATTCACGGGATGCAGGTGGAAGGCCACGGCAGCATCAGCACTGTCCACCAGCCGGTCGAGTTCCATGGTGCCATGCGTTCCGGGAATGAACCGGGCGCGCTGGTCGGTGCGAAGGTCATGCACACCAAGGATCGGGGCCAGGACCAGCGCGCTCAGGCGCGCCGCGTCCAGTTTGTCCGCAGGCGGAAGACCGGTGTCGGGAGCAGGGAGGTGTAACGCGTGCCAGCCAGAGGCCGTGCGCACCCCCACGACACCAGGCGCCGACCATGGTGCGCTGATCGCTTCCAGTCTTCCGACCTGTCGCAACCTGCTGAGGAACGTGCCTTCGTCCATCCCGTTGAGCGTGATGATGGCACGATCGAAATTGAAGATGAAGAGTTGCGAGCGCGGTACGATGAAGGCGAGACACCACGCTTGCGGATCCACATCGCTTCGGCCGCCGACCTCTGCCAAGCGTGCGCTGGAAGCCATCCGGTGATGCCCATCGGCGATGTACAAGGCGGGGATCTTCGCGAAGGTCTTCTGCAACTCTTCACGCATCTTCAGGTCGCTGATGGCCCAGAGGCGATGACGTACACGGTCGGTGGTGCTGAAGTCGAGTGCGGGGCGTGTGTTGAGCAGCGGGTCGAGCACGGCTTCCCACGCGATGCCGTCCGGGGTGGTGAGCAGCACGGGTTCGGCGTTGATCCCCGTCGACTCCAGGTATTCGGTGAACAGCGACTCGCGCGCGGTGAGCGTTTGCTCATGCACTTTGATGCGGCCTTCGCGGTAGTCCTGCACACTGACGCCCGCTATGATCCCCCTCGACACATTGCCGCGGGCGCTTTGCTCGTAGAGGTAGATGCAGGGCTGATCGTCGCGGTGCAGCACCTGGTCGTCGCAGAAGTTCTTGAAGGCCATGCGCACGCGGTGGAAGCGTTCGGTGCGCGGCAGGCCCTGTTGGCCATCATCGGGACGCAGGACGTGCAGGAAGGAATACGGATTGCCCGCGAGCTTCTCGGTGAGTTGTTCGGGGGTGTAGGAAACGTAGGAGCGGGAGCCGACGAGGTGGGCCTTGTCCGGCACCGGGCGCCAAGCGCGGAACGGGCGCAGGGCGATCATCAGCTCACATCGACGGTCGAGCGCCAGGCGATGATCTGATCGGCCAGTTCATCGCCCACGCGACCCTGCGCCTCGGCGGTCGCCGCACCGATGTGGGGACTCAAGCTCAGGTTGGTCTCCGCGAGCAGGTCGGCGCGCGGTTCAGGTTCGCCGACGAAGACATCCAGCGCCGCGCCGCGCACGTTGCCGCTCGCGATCGCCTTCAGCAGTGCGTCCTCGTCCACACTGCCACCGCGGGCGGTGTTCACGATCACCACGCCGCGTTTGGCCTTGGCCAGTTCGGCACTGCCAAGCACAGGCTTGCCGTCCTTCTGCGCGGGCACATGCACGCTGATGGCATCGGAGTGGGAAAGGAGGTGGTCCATGTCGACCATGCGCACCGGTACGCGTACCGTGGTATCGCCAACCTCCACCTCAATGGCTTCGGCGGTGGCGTGATTGTCCACGTAGATCACCTTCATGCCGATGCCCAGCGCATAGCGCGCGGTCCATTGCCCGATGCGGCCGAAGCCGACCACACCGAGCGTTTTGCCGCGCAGTTCGAAGCCCTTCTCGTAC
>JBDTNF010000083.1:0-13647 GCA_039933875.1 Flavobacteriales bacterium
CCGATGATGAACAGACCGATGGTACTGAGCCCAACGCTGAAGGCGATGGCCGTGAAGCCCGTGCGGAAGAAGAACGGCAGCACCGGCAGGATGGCACCGATGGCGAACAGGAAGAACGAGGTGATGGCGGCCACCCATGCGGATCCCTGCAACTCTTCCGCGTTGATGCCGAGTTCCTCTTTCACCAGCAGCGCATGGGCCTTGCTCTTGTTGGTCATCGCTTCGGTGGCCAGCCTGTGCGCCTCGGCTTCGGCAATACCTTTCGCCATGAAGATGAGCGCGATCTCCTTGCGTTCACCTTCCGGGTTGGTGTCCAGTTCCACCATTTCAAGCGCCATCTGGCGTTCGTACAGTTCCTGCGAGCTCTTCACGCTGATCCATTCGCCGAGCGCCATGCTCAACGCGCCAGCGAGCAGTCCCGCCAGTCCCGCGAGCAACACGCCTTGATCGCCTTCGGTGGCACCGGCCACGCCCATCACCAGGCTCATGTTGCTCACGAGCCCATCGTTCGCGCCCAGCACCGCCGCGCGCAATGCGTTCCCTCCAACCGACTTGTGTCTTCCTTCTATGCGCCCCAGTTGTTCACCGCCCATGCCTGCCTTGTTCGCCATCAACGAACCGAGGATGCGGACATGGTTCTGCTCAGCGCCGGTCAGCGGTGTGCCGTTGCGCTGCTTCAGCGAAATGCTCGCCTTGGCAAGACCTTTCTCGGTGTCCATCAACTGCGCGATCACATGATCGTAACCCATCAACTTACCCAAGCGATCCAGTGTGCGCGCCCGCCACGATGGACCAGGCAGGGTGATGAGCACACCGTCCGTTTTCAATTCACAGAAGGCGTGATCCACGTGGCCCAGCTCGATCGTCTCCATCTCTTGGAAGAGTCTGGATACTTGCGGGTCTTCCTCGTTCGCGGCAATACATCCGTACAAGTAGGCGGCATCGATCTCGGTCTGGAGACTTTCCTTCCGAAGCTTGGGACTGGGCTTGCTCATAATGTGGTCGAAGGTGGGCAGAAGGTTGGTGGTTCGATGCTCTGGGGGTCAGTCTTCGTCGCCTTCCCCTCCGCCAACAACGGGTGGCAGGTCGATCCCCAACTCCACGCCTGCACCATGCTGGTATACCAACTGCCCGCCGAGGTAGCCGGTGCGCGCAATGCCACCGACCACCGCAGCGAAGAGGATGGTGCCGATCACCGTGGTCCATGTGCGTGTGTATTTCAGCAAGGCCAGCGCAACGAAGAACACGCCTGTGGCGACCGTGAGCCATAGCGTGAAGGTGGCCGCATCCTCGTGCAGGTCCATCGGTGCTTCCAACGGACCATCCTCGATGCCCTCCCCGGCTTGATCACCGGAGAGGTAGGTGGCCACCGTGCCCAACGCACCCAGCACCAACAAGTACAGCGCGGCCTTGCGATAGAACGTGTTCGCCCTGAAAAGACCGATCAGTTGAAAGAGGAAGCCAACGATCAGCAGGGCGATCGGGAAGTGGACGAGCATGGCGTGGAGGTGCGTGGCGGAGATCATGGCGTTGGATTTTCTGGGGCGAAGGTTCGCCCGCCCGTCTTCGGGACTTCCACCGGTTGTCTTAAGAGCAGCTTAGGATGGTTAACGCCGATCCTTGCGCTCCATCCTTGCCTATTACCGCTGAACACGTCTTCGCGATGCAGAGGAGAGGCTGCGTTTATGTTCGATGGCGATCAAGATCACCGCATCATGCCCAACGCCGCGCCACCCGCCTGGAAGCACGTCCGTGATATCCTCATCCTGCCGTTCTCCGTCACGTGCATCATCCCGTATCTCATCCACCACGGACCCGCATCGTGGTATCCGGATGGTGTTGCACCAAGCATTGCGGGCGCCCTCATGCTGGCAGCAGGTCTCGCCCTGTTCGCGTTCACCGTGGCCTTGTTCGCGCGCAAGGGCAACGGCACCCTGGCGCCGTGGACACCCACGCAGCGGCTCATCATCAGCGGGCCCTACCGCTACTGCCGCAATCCCATGATCAGCGGCGTGCTGTTCATCCTGATCGGTGAAGCGTTGCTCCTGAGGTCAACGCCCATCATGGTCGAGACGATCGTCTTCTTCGTGGTGAACACCACCTACTTCATGCTGAAGGAGGAACCCGACATGCTCGCGCGCTTCGGTGAGGAATACCGGACTTACAAGGAGCGGGTGCCGCGGTGGGTGCCGCGGTTGCGGTGAGGCGAGGAGATGCGCTCGGCAGGCCAAGTTTGTGCGTCTACATATTCCACCGATACTCCCCCCTCGAACATCGCCGCCGTCAGCGCTCTGGTGTGCAGTATTTGCGGCTGCTCACCACCATCGTTTCATTGATCGCCCCTTGCGCGCGATAAGCACCAGGGTCCTGATCGGCAATCCGAAGCAGAACAAGATGACCGCGATGCACAGCCAGTTCTCCCATTCGTTCCACCGGAAGCGGAAAGTGCCATGAACACCAGCGCTGTACATGAGCCACATAAGACAGACCGCAAACCCGATCACGATCAGCGTGAAGTAGATCAGGTGCATCAGCGGACCTTTCACAATGCATCACATATTCCTCCGATACTGACCGCCCGCCTCGAACATCGCCGCCGTCAGCTGCCCCAATGAGCAATACTTGCACGCTTCCGTCAGCTGCTCGAACATGTTCTTGATCGCCGCATCCTGAAGCTTCCGCAGCCAGGTCGCGCTTTCGTCGGGGTAGGCCTTCTGCAAGTTCTCCACGGTGGCGATCTGCGCTTCCTTCTCTTCCTCGGTGACGCGGATCATCCGCCGTTCGGCGGACAATACCGTGGGTGAGCCCTTGCTATTGAGGAAGGTGTTCACGCCGATGATCGGGTATTTGCCAGTGTGCTTCATGACTCAATGAAGTTCCCCTGACAGAGCCAATCCGATCAACGAACCGAAAAAGAGTACAAGGGCGGTCACGGACAAGAAGTTCGAGATCACAGCCGCTCGTTGGTTCTCAAGTTTCAACGCTTCGGTCTTCCACCAAAATGTGAACGTGCTCGCCAAGCTATGTCCAAAGTTGTTCGTTACGAGTGGACCTATGTGCGCATAGACCGGGCTCATATCGGTGTTGTTCTCTCTGTTGTAGATCCCGCTGTTGACGAACACCCTTGAGAAGAACGTCGCGAAGAAGACCAACATGAACCAGTATAAGCCCCTGAGATAGGCACGTGCGAACCATGTCTTTGAAAAGACGACCACGGGCTGGCCATTGACGTACTCGACCTCGCGCAGCAAGTAGGTATCCTTCACGATACTGGCGAACTCGGACTCCCGCAACAACACACCGGTGGAATCATAGTCATATCGCTTCCAGCCCGTCTCAAAGAAACCACGCGCGTGCTTGTTGTTCTTCCATATGGTGCCGTCGGGGCGCTGAACAGACTTCATCTGACCCGAGCAGGTCAGGCAGAGCGTGAACAACATTAGAAGAAGGCAACTCCTCATTACATGTTTCTCCGGTACTGCCCCCCCCACCTCGAACATCGCAGCCGTCAGTTGCCCGAGCGAGCAATACTTGCAGGCCTCCATCAGCTGCTCGAAGATGTTCTCGCTCTTAATGTGCTTCGGCGTTCTCATGGCTTCTTCAAGAACAAAGCGCTCGCCATGGAGCACTCCAGCTAGGGTTCTGCACAATACTACATAGCTCCCCTCCCTGCCTGATGGATCAAGCACCACCTCACTTCCCACCGGCACTCTCGAACACTGGTCTCTCCAAGGTGGGCTTGCCACCGATGTAGCGTGCCAGCCAGCTCTGCACCTCCCAATTCCAGTGGATGGAATTCTGCGGACTGAGGATCCAATGGTTCTCGTTGGGGTAGATCACCAGGCGCGAGGGTACGCCCATGGCCTGCAGGATGGCGTAAAGCGCCGTGCCGTTCACATAGGGCACGCGGTAATCCAACTCGCCATGCAGGATCAGCATCGGTGTCTTGAAGTTCTTCGCGTAGGTCACGGGGTTGTTCTTCTGCATGCCCTCGGGGTTCTCCCAAGGCGTGCCGCCCAGCACCTGTGTGAAGCCGTACTGCGTGACATCGGCGCCGTACTGGGTGATGAAGTCGTTCACACCCGCGTGATCGATGATGCATGCGAAACGGTCTGTGTGCCCTTCGGCCCACGCCGCCATGTAGCCGCCGTAGCTGCCACCGGCCGCCGCGATGCGCTTCGGATCGATGTTCGAAAAACGGGCCAGCAGGAGATCGGTGGAGCGGAGGATGTCTTCCATGGGCTTCTCGCCCCATTCGTTGAGGATGCTCTGCGCGAACTTCTGGCCGAAGCCGGTGGAGCCGTGGCGGTTCACCCAGGCCACGACGTAGCCCGGTGCGGCAAAGACGTGCGCGTTCCACCGGTAGCTCCAACTGTCGCGCACCATGGTGTGCGGACCGCCGTGCATGAGCTGCACCATCGGGTAGGTCTTCGCGGCATCGAAGCCCGGAGGCAGGATCAACCAACCTTGCACCTTGTCGCCGGCCGCGCCATCGAACCAATAGCTCTCCACAGTGCCGAGGTCCAGTTGGTCCAGGAGCGCCTGGTTGAAGTGGGTGAGTTGGCGCGCCACGCCGCTCTTCGGGTCCAGAGAGAACAGTTCGTTCGGACGGCTGGTGTTGTCGTTGAGGAAGACGATGTGTCCGCCCTCCATAGCGAGGTCGCTCGACGTGCCTTCCTTATACACTGCCGTCAGCCCGGTGCCATCAGCCTTCATCTTAAAGACCGGCACCACGCCCTTGTCCTCTGCGGTCAGCCATAGGGTCGCGCCGTCCGCCGAGAATTCCACCCCGTTGAGGACGAGGTCGATCGCTTCGGTGAGCGGCGTGTTCTTGCTCGTGGCCATCTCATGCCGCCACAATTTGCCCACCTCACCGCTGCCGTAGGGGATCTTCATGCGCGTGAACACGAGCGTGTGGCCGTCCGGGGCGTAGGTGGGGCCGCTGTCATCGCCCACATTATCTGCGGTCACATTGCGCAGCGTGCCCGAGCCATCGGTGGGTAGCAGGTACACATCGTTGTTGGGGAAACCACTGAAAGGTGGTGGAGTGGTGTTGAGGACCAAGGCGACCTGCAAGCCATCGGGTGAAAGGTCGAAGTCCACGGTGCCGCTGGACTGGAACAGGCGATCCCACTTGGGAGTAAGGTCCTTGAACTCCTTGGTGGCGGTGTTCACCAACAGCAGCCGGTTCGCCAGACTGTCCGTGAGCCAGTGATCGAAGTAGCGGTACTGGCGGTCCTCGGTGACCTTGGCCGTCATCTTGGAGTCCTTGCGGCGCTTGCTCTCCTTCTCCGTGGCGGCGATGTCCGCCTTGGTCCAGCTCCCCACCAACGTGGGAATGCAGGTGGTGGCCATGATCACGCGCTGCCCATCGGGCATCCAACGTGGGTTGGAAAGCGCAAAGGGCAGTTCCAGCACCTTCTCCGCTTCGCCGCCGTCGGTGCGGATCACATAGAGCGCGGCGGCCTGGTCCTCGCTGCGTTTGGAAACGAAAGCGATGCGGCCGCCGTCGGGGCTCCACACCGGCGAGCCGTCGCCGGCCTGCGCCGTGGTGAGCTTACGGGGCTCGCCCCCCGCCACCGGCACCAGCCAGATGTTCGACGTGCTCTTGTTCTTATCGACGTTCCACTCCTGCACCACCACCGCGGCAGTGCGGCCGTCCGGCGAAAGCTCCGGGCTGCTCAGGCGCTTCATGGCCCAGAGATCCTGCGGCGTGATCACGCGCTTGCCGGGTCCTTGTGCGGTGAGGCTTGATGGGAGAACGGTGACCAGCGCGGTAACTAAGAGCAGTGCCAACGCGCTCCGCTTATTCCAGGATAGAGGGTAGTGTCCGTTCATCGCGTTCCGTGTTCAGATATGCCCGGCACACGGGTTGAAAGCACAGGTTGCTTTGCCGGGCCGGACTACGGTGAAAGTAGGTTTTGATGCGCGAAGTGGACGGCAGCGTAGCGCAACACTTCGTCAGTGCTTACTCACAATCGCATTCACCTCGATAGACGAACTCCTCACGGGTCACAAGGTTCCAACCCCGCGATGTCCGGACGAGCAGCTCGCCAGTGGAAAGTATGATGGCTCCATGGCCGCCGAAGAGCGCGGTGATGATGGTGGCCCTTGGGGCGCGGTTGAAGGAGTTCCAGTCATCGATACTGGTGCCGCGGTTGTCTTGGAAGACGTGCACCAAGGTGTCATGCACAAAGAGGAGAAGCAGGGAAGGTTCGGTGGTGCGGTTACCGGAGTCCGGCACACAACGCGTGAGCTTCAAGCTATCGTGCACGTAGGTGATACACTCCGAGCGCTTGAGGTGGTGCGGGAAGTTGGGTTGCCAGGTGCCGTAGTGGTCGGTTTGGGACTCCAGCCCGTCGGCGTTCCAGACGTAGCGCACCAGCGAACTGGGATGCGCGGTGAGCGGGATCATGGTATCGGGCATGCTCTGCCATTCGCCCATGAGGGACCATGCGGCGGTATCGGCCTCCAGGCGTTCGGTGAACAAAGGGAGGAACTCGCCGGCCTTGTTCCTGGGCCAACGCTGCAAACGGCCCAGGAGGATCGGTGGATCAGGATCGATGCAGCACTGGTCCACCACCACCGTATCGAAGCCGACAAGGGGAACGGGGATGATCCCGTTGGCCCAGAGGGTATCGGGCCATTGCAAAGGGGCATTCGCTCGGATCGGGGACAGAACGCAATGCACACTGTCGAACTGTTCCCAGATGGGTAGGAACTGGGCAGGGGCGCTCAAGGAGCCTAGAGCGGAGAGCAGCAGGAGGGCGCGCATCGCACGGGGGCTGGCATGAACCGTTCCGGAATGTAAGGGGAGTTGCGGTAGAGGTCCCGGATGCGCGGGGCACGCCCGAAATCGCAGGTGAGCCCTTGCTGCTGGGGAAGGTGTTGAAGCCGTGGTGGTAGTGCCCACCTACCCGAACAACCTCGGCTGCGGATCGTCAGGTGGTTTCACGTACCGGTACTCGTTCGGGTCGCTGGGGTCTTGGAGACCTCCATACCTGTTGATCGTATCGCTCACCAGGCTCATGGTCGCGGGCATGCCGGTGGTGAGTTGCGTGGTGGTGAAGCGAAGGTCCGCCCATCCGTGACTGGTGAGGGCATTGCTACGGCGCTTGTCGCGCTCCACGGCTTCGGGTGACATGTGGTAGGTGTCGCCGTCGCACTCGATGTCGATGTTGCGCTCTTACGAAGACCGCGAAGTCCAGTTTGGATCCCCGGCTCGTTGCCCGGGTAAACTCCGACGGCCGACGGTGATGTCGTGTTGCCGTTCTGCTGGTATGCCTGCGTGGAGCGACTCTAGGGCTTGCGGGTGTTGGGGGCCATGGACTGAAGATGCGGAATTGGGTCCACCCTATTGAACGGGTAAACAATTGTTTACCTTTGCTCCGTATGAACACCGTCAACAACAATGAAATGCAGCGAACCACTCCGCAAGTTGAAGCGGGCCGGATGGTATCCGGTCAGACAGAAGGGGTCTCACGTACTGATGGAACACCCGACCAAGCCTGGTCAGATCGTAGTGCCTGATCACGGGTCAAGTGAACTGGCTTCCGGAACGGCCAGGAGCATTATGAAGAAGGCAGGATTGAGCTGAGAGGTACAAAACAGGATCAGCGAGCAGAAGACGAGAAAGCAGAGACGTAAGAGCAAGGGAACTTAGAGTAGCGAACAAGAGCTGAAGAGCCACAGCATAGAACGAGAGAACAAGACTTAAGCAGAAAAGCAGAATCGAGCAAAGCACAGAAACCAAGGGAAGAGCAAAGCACGAACACCGTTCGAGAGTCGCTCAGAGGATTTTGGGACTATTTGAAAAATGATCAAGATGAAAGCTACAGCAGCAAGGTTGAAAGAGAAGAAGGTCTACTCATTCATTGTCGAGTGGACCAAGACTGGATTCTCCGCCTACTCCAAAGAGTATCCGGTTGTCACAACCGGCGAGACTCTGACAGAAGTCAAAAGGAACATTGTCGAAGCCTTGGAACTTTTGTTTGAAGACAAGAAGACGAAGGTTTCGACACAAAACATTCAATTGAACATGGACATGCGATTCTTCTTCAAGAAGTATCGCATCTTGAATGCACGACAACTCGCCGATCGGATAGACATGAATCACACACTGCTTTCCCAGTATGTGAGCGGCACGAAACTGCCTTCCGAAGAACAAACCAAGAAGATCATCACTGGGATCCGAAAAGTCGCCAAGGAGTTGTCGGCGGTTTCGCTGGTTGCGCATCATTGAGTGATGGCGGAAACGCAGGATCCCGAGGCGGAGACCATGCGAAAGCCCTTGGATGCCCTGCTCACGCGCGAGGTGCCGATCCGCAACGGTGGGTAGCAGCGCAACGAGGACGGTGTTGGGCGCGGGTGCGGGGACTTCACTTTCGGAAAGTGCGTAGGGCAGAGTTGGGCGTGACCCCTCGCAAAGCCTCGGGGTCCGGCTTTCTGCTGTACTCCTCGCACGGTTTACCGTGCTGCGGGGTGCCGCTCCAATCCGTCACGCGCTCGCGCATGAACGATGATCCGTTCCTATGCCGAGATTTGGGACAACCACCAAGACACCAATGCTCCCTGCTCCGGATACCATCCACGAATGCCCTCACTGTGCAGCCAAGGCACGCAGAGGAAATCTCATGAGCGGGAACACGTTCGGGGCTCAACTCTGGTCTGACGGATACATGCATGCACCCATGTTACCTGAATCCGTTCGCGTTACCCGTTGTCCAAAATGCCGCAGCATATACTGGCTGCAAGACGCGAAGGAGATCGGAACTGTACCGAAACCCACTTATGCAAATGTTGAAGTGAAGGTGAAGCGCAAGTGGTGGTTCGGTACACGAACAGAGTCTCGACACGTGGTCAAAGATTCTCCTCTGAGCGAACTTCCGGAGTTGGTACACCTCGATGCCGAGGGCATGAACGAGGCACTTGCGGAAATACCTCAAGATCACGAACCGGATAGCCAGGCATACCTACGGACCAAATTATGGTGGGCGTTCAATGAACGCTTTCGCAACGGACAACCGACCATTGCCACGGAAGCGGACGAAGCCATGAACCATCGAAATCTCTCGGAACTGCTGACCTTGACCGAACCAGAAGACGATCAAGCGCGTTTGAAGAGTGCCGCCATCCTTCTTGCTCTTGAAAGGTTCGGGGATGCCGAAGCCATCACCACGATGGTTGAGGATGAGCGATTGGCACCCTTCAAGGAGAAGTTCATCGATGCGGCGCGGGAGCGGAAGAGCAGGGTGTTCCGCTTACGTTGAGGGTCACTTCGCGATCAGGTAGACCAACAGGGCGATCGCTACCACGCTCAATATGGTCGAAACAGTGAATCGAGTCGTCGATCGCTTCTCTGATCGCGCTTGTCCAGTGGCCATCATATCAAGCTGGGTCTTGACGCGTTGTTCAGCTTCGCGCGCTGTCGTCTCTACCCCAATGACCGCCTTGTTCACCTCGTTGAACCGCCCAGGAATGTCCATCTGCCGAATCTCCCCGGTCATCTGTTCAACTCGGACAGCAGTAGCATCCAATTGCTTGCCCAAAACATCCAAGAGCTTCTGAGATCGGTCGATATCAGCATCAAACCGGACTGAGGCCTTGTGCAACTGCTCAGAAGATTGGGTGCAGGTCTGTTGGAAATCAGTGGCGCCCTTCTCCATGGTCTGTACCAGCGAAGTGATGTGAGCTTGAAACGCGGTGACGAACCGCTCAGATGCCTGAAGCACCTTCGTCGATGCATCACGGGCACGACCAATGTCCTCCGTGTAACTC
Organism: Flavobacteriales bacterium; assembly: GCA_039933875.1. Taxonomy (GTDB): domain Bacteria; phylum Bacteroidota; class Bacteroidia; order Flavobacteriales_F; family PHOS-HE28; genus PHOS-HE28. The sequence continues at coordinate 9,778 of JBDTNF010000083.1, forward strand.
TTCAGTTGGCCAAGCTCCTTCTGAAGGGCGGTCAGCTCCGTATTGATCCGTTCAGTTGTGGACATGTTCGTTATTGTATCGATCGTTGAATGAGCGCATCCACCGCGTGTGCTTCTTGAGGTTCTGATTTAAGGCAAGGTCACCTAACACTTGCACCAAATAGTCCGCATGGGATAGAACGTCTCTCTTGAACTCTCCCAGTGCCACCATTGGATCCATCCCATTGTTGTGGAACTCCTCAAGTCCTGCCTCCAAATCTTCCAGCGCACCATTGAACAACTTCTCGTTCCTGAACTGCAAGCTACCCGAATCGCTCCTCGTCTCAAGTAAGAATACCGCGTATGCACGCAGCATCAGGACCGCGCCGTTCCTTGGGTTGTCCGCCAGTATTCGGCTGCATGACCCGCGTAAATGTTCAAGTAGGTCTGTGCTGCCCTCTGTCAGTTCCATGTACTTCGTGACCACCTGTAGGTCGAAGGTGCGACCATCACCGGTATCCTCCATCATCGGGTGGTAGTACTTCGACGTGAAGTGGAGTTGCAGCGCTTTGGACAACCCTCCTGGATCCGTTAGGCCACCATCGCAGATGCTGCGCATCTCCTTGATCGCTCTGCCACGCTTCAATGCAATGTTGTCATAGACATACTTGATCAATGTGCTCGCCAAGTCCAAACGTTCGCCCCCAGCCGCATTCATCAAGTTTTCGACCCGACGCTGTGATAGGTACATGTTCAAGTACTCTCGCAAGCGCGTCACATAGTAATCCGCGCTGCGTCTGGAACTGAACGCCCGTACCAACTTGGCGTTGTAGTCCACCTCATAGTCGTCGATTAGTCCAAGTATGCCCATGCGATGGATTGCCTTGAACGTATCCTGCTCGCTGGCGCTACCATCAATGCCCACAAAAGGCAATACGACCTGTACGGTTCCATCCCCTGTGGCTGCTGTAGCGAAGCTCCCCTTGATCACGCCGATCAACTTGCGCAGCATCACCGTGTCGCCCTCCGCTCCTTTGAAGTTCTGCTCGTGGAACCAAGAGACGATCTCTTCGTCAAAGTCGGATTCGTTGTTGTACAGGATGCCACAGTAGGCTGGCTCTCTGTCGCGACCAGCTCGACCAGCTTCCTGTACAAACGATTCAATGGAACTGGGGAAGCCAATGTGGATCGTTGCGCGGACATTAGACTTGTCAATGCCCATGCCGAAGGCCTTCGTCGCGACAAGGATGTTGATGTCGTTGTTGAGGAACATGCGTTGATTCCGCGCCGAAATCTCCGAACCGGAATCTCCGCCGCGAAAGGTGCCCACCGTACCGAACCTTGGGTCGATAGCGCTTGCAACAGCCTCAACGCCTAACCTCCCGGACGCGTGGGGGCAGAACACGAGAACACCGTTCTGATACTTCCCCTTCTCGTCGCGCTCGAACAGCTCCGATCTGGACAGTAGTTTGGGTAGGTCGTCCAGCAGCGCGTTGAGCGCCACCAGCTTTGCCTTGGCAACTCTTTCGCGGTTCGTAGACCGCTCCAGAACCGCGTGGATCCCGAAGCTGAGTTCCGGACGTTCGATGCTCAAACTCTCGACCACATGATCCTTGGGGATCTCCAGTTCTCGTCGAACGTCTGTGAGCACATCGAACGAAGCCGTTGCGGTCAATCCGAACAGAGCTACTGGATCACCCGACCAAGTAGTGCAGTATTTCCGGGCATTGTCCCCCAAACGCAAATAGGCGGTTCGGAAGTCATGGCCCCATTCGGACACGCAGTGCGCCTCATCGATCACACAGTACGTGAAGAACTTCGCGGAACGTTGCATCTGGCGCATGTCCGATCTGAATCGCTCAATCATGAATCGCTCGGGCGAAACGAAGCTCAGCAGCACGTTACCGTTCATGATCTGGTCCTGCGCCCAGCCGCGCTCAAATTGATTCAGGTTGGAGTTCACGAACACCGTCGCGTCGATCCAGTTCCTCTTTAATCCTTCATCCTGATCTTCCATCAAGGACTTGATCGGATCAACCACGATCGTGTGCCCCGGCTGAAGCAGAGTACACATCTGATAGGTGATGGATTTGCCACCACCTGTCGGAAGCAAGCCCACGATCGAGCTTCCTCCCAAGGCTTTGGAGATGACCGGTAGTTGACCTTCACGAAAGTTCGACTTGCGGAACAGCGAACCCAAGAGTTTTCGCAGTACGGCAATGCGGGTCAGATCCACCTCTGTACGGTCGACGTGTACTGTTGCCAACGCCGGATAGGTGACAGGGCGGGCGCTGATGAATTTGCGCTGTACTGTTTTGGAGTGTGATGACCGGACCGTAACAGTGGTCTTGGACTGACTACGCACTGGTGCGCTAAGGCCCCATCGCTGAAGTACGGAGACGTCGATCAGAAGATCCCCATTGTAGTCAACCGCACGCTCAATGGGCTGCTTGCTGTTCTTTCCAGTGTGCGGTCGACGGAATTCGCTTGTGTCGAAGACGGAGAGTTCGATGTGTGGCACACTCGTTTTCAGCCCAGCAAGTTTGAACAGATCGCCCAATGTGTTCTCCAGATCCTCACAGGCCACCCGCGCACAGTCAACGTCCCTTTCAACGATACCGACCCGCCACACTTCCGCTTCAATGATCAATGTGCCCTTCAACAGCAACTCTACCAAGACACGTTGGATCCGAGCAACCGCCAAGGGGGTCAGAGCAATGGATAGTGCGCGAAGTCCGTCGGACCTGGCATACAGAGGCGTCTGGTAGTTGGCTTTGATCTGCTTGAGGTACTTGTCCTCGAAGAATTCCTTGTGGTCGTCAAGCCTTTGCGTCCAAGCGGCGACTTCACCACTCTTTAGCCGCAACACGGACCAGTTCACATGCTTGACCAGCCCCAAGACTTCGTCCCTGCGCCCGTCCAAATACTCCTGATCCGGGTTCAGATGATGTGATCCGTCGATCTCGATCACGAGGCCCTTCTTTCGACCCTCACGGTCTCTTGGAAGTTCAATGGAAAAATCCACACGCTGGCGTCCGAACCGATCGAATGGTCGCCGAGCCTGTAGGTCCTCGATATGCTCGCCGGACTCGTATACGTACGTCAGGATGTTGGTCAGCGAGCGTTGCATTTCGAGCACTTGGATCCAACAGGGACTTCCGAGATGCCCAACGAAGCGCTCTACGAATTGCTTCTCCAGGTCAGAACCGAGTTCCTTGTCACGAACCCATTGTTTGATAGGCCCATCTCCGATCCGCGGATCCACAATGCAAAGGGCATCGAACAAATCGCGCACAAACTCTTTGGACGGATCTGCTGCTCTATAGCTCAACGTACCGGTAGCATCTTGGTGCCGGTCCACACCGCCCCATGTTTCCTTCAGGTATTCTTCGAGAAACGTACCGGCGCGTGTCGGCCTGCCACGTTGGATCAGATTGTGCAGCGTAGCCACGAGACTCCCGTGGGGCTCATCAAGTGGAAGGGCAACGTCACTGTCCGGAATGTCGGTCTCGAAGAATGAAAGGGACAGCAGCATGTCCTTGGTCGCCTCCACTTGGGCGTCCTTGTGAACTACCCGTACCGCGTCGATCACGACATCGGAGAAGGCACCAGCGATGAGCTGTCGGTGAAAACCAGCCATGCTTGACCCTACATATTCCGGCGGTACTGCCCCCCCACCTCGAACATCGCCGCAGTAAGTTGTCCAAGGCTGCAATACTTCGTGGCCTCCATGAGCATCTCGAACATGTTCTCGTTCTTGATCGCCGCTTCCTGAAGTTTTCGAAGCCAAGTCGCAGACTCATCCGTGTAAGCGCGCTGCAAATTCTCCACGGTGGTGATCTGCGCTTCCTTCTCTTCCTCGGTGGCGCGGATCACTTCCTTGGGCAATACC
>JBDTNF010000084.1:0-12624 GCA_039933875.1 Flavobacteriales bacterium
ATGTGTTCACACCGAACGGTGACGGCGACAACGATCTATTCCTCGTGCAGGGCGTGCAGGGCGCCAGCTACGATCTGAAGATCTACGATCGCTGGGGCGACAAGGTGTTCAACTCGAACACGATGGGCCTTGGATGGAACGGACGACGGGACAACGATGATGGCGAAGTGCCGGACGGGACCTACTTCGTGATCGTGACCTACAAGGAATTCTGCTCGAATGATCCGGAGGTGACCCACACCGGTCACGTCACGCTGCTGCGGTGACCCTGGAGTGCTTTCGCGAGGTACTGGCCCGTATGGGACGTGGTCAGTTCGGCCAATCCCTCCGGGGTGCCCTCGAACACCAGCGCGCCACCGCCATAGCCACCTTCGGGCCCAAGGTCGATGACGTGATCGGCGCATTTGATCACTTCCATGTTGTGCTCGATCACCAGCACGCTGTGCCCGTTCGTGATGAGCATGGCGAAGGCCTTCAGCAGTTTCGCGATGTCGTGGAAGTGCAGTCCTGTGGTCGGCTCGTCGAAGATGAAGAGGGTGGGCTTTTCCTCCTGCCCTTTGCTCAGGAAGCTGGCGAGCTTGATCCGCTGGGCTTCGCCACCGGAGAGTGTGCTGCTGCTCTGCCCGAGCTTCACGTAGCCCAGGCCGGTCTCTTGTAACGGCAACAACTTACCCACGACCCGCGCTGCCGCGGTCGATCCGCTTTGTTGTTGGAAGAAGGTGATGGCATCATCCACGGTCATGTCCAACACCTCGGCCACGTCGCGCCCGCCGATCTTCACATCGAGGATCTCCTCCTTGAACCGTTTGCCGTGGCAGGCTTCGCATTTCAGGCTGATGTCCGCCATGAACTGCATCTCGATGTGCACCTCGCCCTCGCCCTGGCAGATCTCGCAGCGGCCGCCATCGACATTGAAGCTGAAGTAGCTGGGCTTGTAGCCGCGCACCTTGGCCACGTCCTGGTCGCTGAACAGCTGCCGGATCTCGTCCCACGCCTTCACGTAGGTGACCGGGTTGCTGCGCGAACTGCGGCCGATCGGGTTCTGGTCCACCAACTCCACGGCTTGGATCCGTTGGATGTCACCCTCCAACGACTGGTATTCCCCCGGCCGCTCGCTGAACCCTTCGAGTTCGCGCTTGAGGGCAGGGTAGAGTATGCGTTTCACCAATGTCGTCTTGCCGCTTCCGCTCACGCCCGTCACCACGGTGAGCATGTGCAAGGGGAAGGTCACATCGATGCCCTTCAGGTTGTGCTCGCGTGCACCGCGCAGGACCAGATTGTCCTTCACAGGCCTGCGGCGGGCAGGCATGGGGATCGATTCGCGCCCTGTGAGGTATTTGGCGGTGAGGCTGTCGCTCTTCACCAGTTCTTCATGTGTTCCGCTGAAAACGACCTGCCCGCCGTGTGTGCCGGCCATTGGCCCCATATCGATGATGTGATCCGCGGCGCGCATCACTTCCTCGTCGTGTTCCACAACGATCACTGTATTGCCCAGGTCACGGAGCTTCAGCAGCACCTCGATCAACCGTTGCGTGTCGCGCGGGTGCAGGCCGATGCTCGGCTCATCCAGGATGTACATGCTACCGACCAGGCTGCTGCCCAGCGAAGTGGCGAGATCGATGCGCTGTGTTTCGCCACCGCTCAGGGTGTTGCTCCTCCGCTCCAGCGTGAGGTAACCAACACCAACGTCGACCAGGTACTCCAGCCTGTTCGTGATCTCCTTCAGCAGCCGGGCCGCTACACGCTGATCGTGCTCGTCGAGCGTCAACTGCTTGAAGAAAGCGAAGCACTCGTTGATCGGCATCCGCGCCAGTTCGGTGATATCCATGCCTCCGACCTTCACATAGCGTGCTTCGGGGCGCAGGCGGGTGCCATTGCACACAGGGCAGGTGGTTTTCCCGCGGTAGCGGCTGGCCAGCACGCGGTATTGGATCTTGTAGCTCTTCTCCTCCACGTAGCTGAAGAAGCGGTCGATACCGGCCAGTCCTTTCGCGCCTTTCCAGAGCAGGTTGCGCTGGGCTTCGTCCAGGTCGCGATAGGCCCGGTGGATCGGAAAATCGTGCTTTTCGCAGTCGCGGATGAAATGATACTTCCATTCGCTGAGCTTCTCACCGCGCCAAGGCGCGACACAGTCGTCATAAACGCTCAGGCTCTTGTCCGGAATGACCAGGTCGGCATCGATGCCGATCACGTTCCCGTAGCCTTCGCACTTCGGACAGGCACCAACGGGGTCGTTGAAGCTGAAGAGGTTGGGGGAGGGCTCCTCGAACTTGAGCCCATCCATCTCGAATTTGTCGCTGAAGCCCATCTGTCGTCCGTCCTCACCGAGCAGGATCAGCTCGCCCTGGCCCTCGAAGAAGGCGGTCTCGGCACTGTCGGCCGCGCGGCTCTCGCTCTCCGTATCACCGGGCGCCACGCTCAACCGATCGAGCACAAGGAACCAGGTGCCCTTGAGCGCTTTCTTGGCAGCGAGCAGGTCCTCGATCCGGTGGACCTCCTTCCCGTCATGTACCCGCGCGAAGCCTTGCTGTTGAAGAATGTCGAAATGGGTGCGCAGATCGCGGCCGGCTGGGATATGCATCGGGGCGAGCATCAGCACCGTGCTTCCATAGGCGTAACTGTTCACTCCTACCACCACATCCTCGATGGTATTGCGCCTTACTTCCTGTCCGCTGGCCGGCGAGATCGTATGCCCGGCGCGGGCGAAGAGAAGCTTCAGGTGGTCATAGACTTCGGTACTGGTACCCACGGTACTACGTGGGTTGCTCGTCATTACTTTCTGCTCGATGGCGATGGCGGGACTGATGCCGATGATGCGGTCCACATCAGGCTTCTCCAAGCGCCCCATGAACTGCCGCGCGTAGCTGCTCAGGCTTTCGACGTAGCGGCGTTGTCCTTCCGCATACAGGGTGTCGAATGCGAGACTGCTCTTGCCGCTGCCACTCAACCCGGTCACCACGACGAGCTTGCCGCGTGGGATGTCCACACTGATGTTCTTCAGGTTGTGGACCCGTGCGCCCTGCACTCGGATCAGGCCTTTATCCACCGCGCGCGGGGCATCAGCACGACCATTGGTCGGGCTTTCTTTCTTCGGGATGATCTTGGGGGCAGGCAAAGGCGGCGCGAAATTAGGCAACGGCTTGCGTGGGTCGTAGGGGTGAACCTACCTTTGGTTCAAGCCCGGGAGATTCTTTTCGTCCCACACAATAAGGTCGATCAGGCAACGTTTCCACTGGGCATCGCGTCTACCCAACAACCACCCAAGTCCTGTTCTCTAACAGGCGAGCACCTAAAACCCTTATCAGATAGCGAGGACTTTACCCTGAATTTCAGATCCGATCACGGACCTAAACGGGAAGGCCATGCTATCCAAGGTGCTCAACGACCAGGAACTCGTACATCATTATCTCAACGGCAGCGAGAAAGCCTTTGAGATGCTCCTCAACCGCCACAAGCGGAAGGTGTGGAGCCATATCTACCTCATGGTCAGGGACCGCGAGGCGACCGAGGACCTCTTCCAGGAGGCCTTCATCAAGGTGGTGCATACCCTGAAGACCGGGAAATACAACGAGGAGGGCAAATTCCTTCCGTGGATCATGCGCATCGCGCATAATCTGGTCATCGACCACTTCCGCCGGAACAAAAAGATGCCCTTGGTGCGCAGCAACGAGGAGCACGATGTGTTCGCCACCGTGGCCCAACCGGGCAAGAACGTGGAGCAGCGCATGGTGAACGTCCAGATCGACGAGGACGTGCGCAACCTGATCGATCACTTACCGCCCGAGCAGCGCGAAGTGGTGCTCATGCGCACATACTTGGGCATGAGTTTCAAGGAGATAGCTGAGCATACCGAGGTGAGTATCAATACGGCCCTGGGTCGCATGCGCTATGCCCTGATCAACATGCGGAAGATGATCAAGGAGCACGACATGCTGCTGGAAAGGGCCTGAACCGCTCGTCCCTTCATTGTTGCGGCGGGTATCCCCAAGGGTACCTGCCGCATCTTTTTCGGGGGCGTGCAATACGGTGTGCAGGGGTGCCGTTCTGGAACCATCCAATCCACCAAAACCCGTCTTCATGACGAACTCTACCCTTCGAAAGAAAGCAACACGCCGTGTACGCAAAGCCATGTCGATCGACCTTCAGCCGGGCCCCCGTGCCGCCTCCATCCAATTGATCCTGGGGTATTCCAGGGCATTGCAGGTGGTCGATGCACCACCGGTCGGGCAGATCGATGTGATCCTCAACTAACGCACGAGGCCCCAGAACATGGGGCCTCGGTGTTTTCAGTCCTTCCTGTGCTACAACGCGCGAAGCGCACGCAGTTCCCGCATGGTCACCATCCGCTGTAAGGCGGGGTCCCAAGCTTTCAGTCGGAAGCACGCGATCACATCCCAAGGGCGCAGCGATGTGCGAATGGCCCTGGTGCGCAATTCCGGTATGGCCTTGAACGCTTCCGGAAGCCTGTAGAAGGGAATGTGGGCGTTGAGATGGTGGATGTGGTGGAATCCGATATTGCCAGTGAACCACTGCATCACAGGGTTCATGCGCATGTAGCTGCTGCTGGCCAGCGCCGCTTTCAAATAGGTCCAGCCGTCCTTGTCAGCGAAGGAAGTCCCGGGGAAGTTGTGCTGGGCGTAGAACAAATAGCTGCCCAAGGCGAAGGTGACGACGAAGGGCAGGAAGAACGCGAAGACCAGTCCCTGCCAACCGAAGAAGAATCCGGCGGCCCAGCCCAACGCGCCATGCACCAACAGGGTGAGCAGGCTATCCCAGTGACGACCGCGATTGCTGATAAAGGAGTTGAGGCACATACCGATGATGAACACGAAGAGGTAGCCCATCCCGATGGCGATGGGATGCCTGATGAACAGGTACATGAAGCGCTCAGCCTTGGTGAGTGTCTTGTACTTCTCCACCGTCACGACAGGGAAGGAACCGATGCTGCTGGTGTACAGCTTGCTGTTGTGCTTGTGATGGTGGTCGTGGCTGCGCTTCCAGATGCTCGGCGGACTGAGCATGAACACCCCGAAAATGGCGAAGATGGTATCGGCCAACGCGCTCTTGGTCAGGATGGTCTTGTGCTGGTGGTCGTGATAAAGGATGAACATCCGCACCAGCGCCAATCCTGCCAGAACACCGAACAAGGTTTTGGACCAGAGCGGGTCGAAGAGGAAAATGCCCAGGTAGCAAGCCACAAGGACCACAAAAGCCACGCCGAGGTTCATCCAACTTCGCGCACGCTGCTCCTGGGCATAGGCGCGCGTGGCAATGATCAGATCCTTGCCTTCGACCGGCGTGCGGTCCACTATACGGTGGGCCGTTTGTGCTTCCATCTGCGGTGTGTCCAGAGCCAAAGGTCGGGGTGATTTCGGATATCTCGTTCCAAACGTTGCGTATGCGCCTCGGTGACCGTGCCTTCTGGTATTCCTATCGGGGCCTCGATGAGCGTCTCGGCCTTCATTTGATAGTGACCCCGGCGTGGTCTCGTGATGGCAATATAGACAACGGGATAGTTCAACTTCCTTGCCAAGGCTTCGGTGCCAAAGAACACGGGGGTGTCCTGTCCAAGGAACGTGGTCCAATAGGCGCGGTCAGGACTCGGTGTCTGGTCGGCTATGAAGGCCGTTGCTGTAAGCAGGGGCTTGTCCCGCAACATCGCCTTACTGGTCTCCCTCATCGTGTACAACTTGGTGCCGTGCCGGGTGCGCATGTGGTACATCAGCCGGTCGAAGCCCTTGTTGTGCAGCGGGTGATAGATCACGTAGAGTTGTGGGATGTCCTTCTCCTGGCTGTAACGCGCCCCGGCCAGTTCCCAATTGCCGAAGTGCCCGAGCACAACGATGATGCTCTGCTTCTTGTTCGCGTAGTCGCGCAGTATATCGATCCCCTCGAAGGTCACACGCTTCCGGACCGCATCCGGTGAGATGGTCAAGGTCTTCAAGGTTTCCACGACAAGGTCGCAGAACCATTGATAGAAAGCATGTGCGATCTTCTTGATCTCAGCATCGCTCTTTTCCGGGAAGCTGTTCCGCAGGTTGCTGAGCACCACCTTTTTGCGGTAGCCGAACACGCGATAGACCACGAAAAAGAGAAAGTCAGAGAACAGGTAGAGCAGCGGGAACGGCAGCAACGCGATGCCGTAGATGAAGGGAAGTGAGAGGTAGTAGCCTAGAATGCCCATCGGGGGTGGCAAAGATCGCTCGTCGCCCCTTCACCACGCACTTCACGAAGCTCCCTCATCAACGCTCCAACACCAGCCTGAACTCGTTCGGTCGCAGCCAGGTCTGCGGAGCCATCTTAAAGAAGTCCAGGGTATGGTTAGATCCGAGGATGTCCTGCCTGCCCGCCTCGACCCACAGATCGTATTCTCCCGACCCGGAGGTGGGTCCCAGGCGTCGCGCCAAGCGAACCCGTTGCAAGCCACGAACATCGAGTTGGGTGATCGGGCGGATCATGATCACATCCATCGCGAGCACCCTGTTGCGTGGACTGATCCGCAGGAATCCGCCCTCCACATAGGGTTGCCAATCCGCAGGCAGGACCAGTGAGAAGGACTTTCCGTTCGATTGGCTGAAGATGAACTCCTGGGTGTTCACCTCCTCCGCGAGCGGCGCCGACGCCGAGCACGCGCTCAACACGACCATCGCTGCGTAGTTGCGGAACACCTCACCAAGGTACTCAGGTGCTTCGCTCACTATGCGAACAGTTCCCTCCGGCCGATCTCCTTGCAGATCGGGCATTTCCTGGGATCATGTGCCTTGGCGGGGCAATACTCCCGCCCGAAGTAGATGATCTGGAGATGGAGTTTCGCCCACCTCGACTCGGGGAAGAGCCGTTTCAAGTCGGCTTCGGTCTGCTCGACGTTCCTGCCGTTGCTCAGCGTCCAACGCCAGGCGAGCCGATGGATGTGGGTATCCACCGGGAAGGCGGGAACATCGAAAGCCTGCACCATGACCACACTTGCGGTTTTGTGGCCCACGCCCGGCAAACGCTCCAAGGCCTCCATATCCTTCGGCACATTGCCCTTGTGTTCATCGAGCAGTATCCGGCTCAGGCCATGGATCGCCTTGCTTTTCGCCGGTGAAAGGCCGCATGGCTTGATGATCTCGCGGATATCGTCCACATCCAGCTTCACCATCTTCTGCGGCGTGTCCGCCTTGGCGAAGAGCAGTGGCGTGATCTCGTTCACCTTCTTGTCGGTGCATTGTGCACTGAGCACGACCGAGACCAGCAGCGTGTACGCGTCATTGTGATCGAGCGGGATATGTGGGCGCGGATACAGATCCTCCAGCGTCCGCATCACGAAGGCGGCCTTCTCAACCTTCGTCATGGAGCCGGAACGAGCGTGAACGGTTCCGAGCTGTTGCGGAAATCGTGCGAGACGGTGCCGCTCCTGGTCTCCAGGTGCACCACGTTCTGTTGCTCATCGAACATGTCGAAGAGCAAACTGCTGAAGACGGTGAGCGGATGCAACTCGCTCACATTGTCCACCTGTAAAAAGCAATACATGTCCTCCAGTTCGATCTCCTTGCCGAGGTAGCGCAGCTGCAAAGGCTTCCCGTCCATTTCAAGGCGAAGGTGGCTCGTTACATAGGCGCCGAGCAGGCTATCCGCATAGGCGGGTTCCTTGTCGGTGCCCAGCTTCAGGTTCACGCCCTTGGATTCGGCGAGCAGCACATGTTCGATGTCATGCGTGGTCATACGCCAGGTGATCCGCAGCGTCTTTTCCTCCGCGTTGTGACGGATGGTACAGATGGATACGAAGTAGTCGTGGAGAACAGCGGTGGCCGAAAGGACGATCGCTAGCAGCAGTGCCTTCATCGCGACAAAGGTCACCAACGCACCGCCACCCGAGGTCCCGAAGGCTTCAACGCAACACCATGATGGAACCGCTGTACTCCCGGTCGATGATCGCTCCGCACTCCGCGCGATAGGCGACCGTGTAGAAGTAGGTCCCATCGGCCACCTCCTTCGCGTTCCATGAACGTTGCCCACCGCCATCGGTATCGAGGATCAGCTGCCCCCAGCGGTTGTAGATGGTCAGCTTGTACGAATCGAAGTAGGCGGTGACATCCATGTCGGGGTCGGTGGGCAGGTACGGGCGCCAGATGTCGTTCTTGCCATCGCCATTAGGGGAGACCACGTTCGGCAACTTGACGGAACTCAGGTCGACGGTAGGAACGGAAGTGGGGGCGACCACTACGGAAGCTTCATCCGTGCAGCCGTACTCCGTATCGGTAACAACCAGCGTGTAGATGCCCGGCAGGGTCACTTCAGGCGAGGCGCTGCTGCTGAAGGTGGAGTCGGTCCCCCCGGCGGTCACAGCGGTCCAGGTGTATTGCACGGTCTGTTGGGGGATCACCTGCACTCCTTCAATGGTGATCGACGTCCTCGAGCAGGAGAGACTGTCCTGGTCTTGCGGGATCAGCACGTCGATAATGTGGTCCGGGATGGTAACCAACTCCGTGGTCTGGCAGCCGGCGGCATCGACCGCCCAGAACCCGTAATCGCCGGGTCCGAGGTCCGTCGCGGAGCCAGAAGGCAGCACCGATCCCGCGAGCGTGAACGTGACGGGTATGGTCCCGCCAGACACGTAGGTGGCCTGGAATGTTCCGCCCATTCCATTGCATGCGGTGGTGACCTCCACGGTATAGATCAACGGTGCGATGATCGGCACTTCGAAGGTGGTCTCGATCACGATGTTTCCACACAGGTCCTCCACGTTCCCCGAAACGGAAGTGATGGTGAGCGTGTAGATACCGCCCTCGGTGGGAACACCGCCCAGGGCGATGGTGTAGCCCGTCTGCGCCAAAGCGCCAGGCTGGTTCGGGGTCACAGTGCTGAAGGGGAGAACATCGCCGGAAGGAGAGGTCAGGGTGAAATCGGTCGGGGCTACGCTGCTCGTAACGATGGGTTCGCTGAACTCCACCACGAAGGTTTGGTTCGAGCAGTTCGTAGTGACCGATATGGGCACGGGAGGGTTCTGGTCGTAGATCGACGCCGTGCTCTGCGTGAAGTCGATGGTGTATCCATCCAAACTGCCGGTCCAGTTCATCACTACCAAGGCGTAGGTCTCACCAACTTGCACCGGAAGGTCGGCATTGAAGGGCGGGCCGTTCAGGTCACCCGGGCCGTTCGTAGTACCCGTTCCACCATTGGCCGTTGATATGCCTGTTGCTCCGTTCGGGTTCACCAGTGAACCATAGGAATTGCAATTGACCTCGGGCGAAGAACCGTCCATCGCATTGATGCCCGCACAGCCCCCGTTGGTGATGTTGAACAGTCCCCAATCGTAATCGTCCGTATCGTTCGCCGGATCGAGCACGAAGCTGAGATCACCGGGATCCTGGACCGTGAAGGTGTACCACAGGCTCGCGGTCTCGAGGTTGGCGTTACAGACCCCGGTGAATTCGTACACATTCCCCGTTCCCAACGGGGCGGACGATTCCGTGTAGATACCCCCACAGAGTTGGATGGCACCGTCGCAATCGCTCGTGACGGGTTGCGCGAACAACTGTCCGGAGAACGCGATGCCGAGAATGGTGATGGTTCGGATGTTCATTGCCTGCGCCAAGATAGGGACCTGCGTATAGGACGGATAACTCCCGAGCGATGGCGTCTGGACGGACGACGATCGACAGGGCCAATGCCGTAATGAAAGTGCGAGGTACTCATTCGGCGCAAAGTTGGGAAAGGTCCTTTGGGGACGGCCCGTTGGAGACCGTTGGCCATTGGGCGGAAGCGTACTTTCGTCGACATGCTTCGACAGCACACCCTCGTCCTGGCCGCGACCCTCGCGGTTGCTTCTACTTGCGCCCAGGATCCCTCGCGTTACGGCCGTGACAAGTTCCGGCAGCTCGACCAGGAATTGCCCACACCGAACACCTACCGCACGGCGAGCGGGGCACCGGGCCACCAGTACTGGCAGCAGAAGGCGGATTACGACATCCAGGTGGAGCTGGACGACGCCACACAGAAGATCACGGGCAGCGAGGTGATCACCTACCATAACCTCAGCCCCGACAAGTTGGATTACCTCTGGTTGCAGCTGGACCAGAACATGCGCGCCAAGGACAGCGACACGCGCAAGATCCGCACGGGTTCCCTGAGCGACAGCCTTTCCGTGGAGCAACTGACCCGCATGCTCGACATGTTCGATGGCGGCTACCGGATCACAGGTGTTACCGACGCGAGCGGGAAGACATTGCCCTACACGATCAACAAGACGATGATGCGCATTGATCTGCCCCACACATTGGCGGCAGGGCAGACCTACACTTTCAAGGTGCAGTGGTGGTACCCGGTACAGGACCGGATCAAGTACGGCGGACGCGCGGGCTACGAGTACTTCCCCGATGAGCACAACTACCTCTACACCATCGCCAAGTTCTATCCGCGTATGGCGTTGTATGCCGACTACCAGGGCTGGCAGCACAAGCAGTTCCTCGGCCAGGGCGAGTTCACCCTCACCTTCGGCGACTTCAAGGTGGCCATCACCGTTCCGGCCGATCACATCGTGGCCGCGACGGGTACGCTGCAGAACGAAAGCGCCGTGCTGACCGGTGAACAGCGCAAGCGTCTGGCCCAGGCGCGCACGGCCACATCGCCGGTGATGGTGGTGACCGAGGCTGAGGCGCGGGAGAACGAAAAGGAGGGCACCAATGCGAAGAAGACCTGGGTCTTCAGTGCGACCAACGTGCGCGACTTCGCTTTCGCCAGCAGCCGCAAGTTCATTTGGGACGGGATGAACCAGCCCGTCGGCGGAAGGAACGTGCTCTGCATGAGCTTCTATCCCAAGGAGGGCAATCCGCTGTGGGAGAAGTACAGCACCAAGGTGGTGGCGCACACCATCAAGACCTACAGCAAGTTCACGGTGGACTATCCCTATCCGGTGGCGCAGAGCATCCACACCGACCAGATCGGCATGGAGTACCCGATGATCTGCTTCAATGGCGGGCGGCCGGAGAAAGACGGCACCTACAGCGAGCGCACCAAATACGGTATGATCGGCGTGATCATCCATGAGGTCGGGCACAACTTCTTCCCGATGATCATCAACAGTGACGAGCGCCAGTGGACGTGGATGGACGAGGGCTTGAACACATTCGTGCAATACCTCACCGAGCAGGAGTGGGACCACGATTACCCCAGCCGCCGCGGACCGCCGCGCAACATCGTCGACTACATGAAGGGCGATCGGGAAGGCATCGAGCCGATCATGACCAACAGCGAGAGCATCACGCAGTTCGGCAACAACGCCTATGGCAAGCCGGCCACCGCGCTCAACATCCTGCGCGAAACGGTGATGGGGCGCGAGCTCTTCGATTATGCGTTCAAGACCTATTGCGAGCGCTGGAAGCTGAAGCATCCCACCCCCGCCGATCTCTTCCGCACCATGGAGGACGCGAGCGCGGTGGACCTCGACTGGTTCTGGCGCGGCTGGTTCTACACCACCGACCATGTCGACATCGCGATCAAGGACATGCGCTACATGCGCTTGAACCCCGCGGATCCGGCAGCGCGTGAACAACTCGCCAAAGCGGATCGCGCGGCGCAGGTCACTGACTTCAGTGTGGAGCGCAACATGAAGGATGTTCCCGAGACCGTGGTGATGCGCGACCCGGCGACACGCGATTTCTACAACGGCTATGATCCGCTGACCACCACGCCCCGCATGCAGGAGGCCTACGACAAACTGATGGCGCGCATGACGCCCGAAGAAAGGGCGCTATTGAGCAAGGACCTGAACTTCTACGAACTCAGCTTGGAGAACGTCGGCGGTCTGGTGATGCCGGTGATCCTTGAATGGCACTACACCGATGGCACCACCGAGGTGGAGCGCATCCCCGCCGAGCTTTGGAAGACCAGCGACAAGGTGACCAAGGTCTTCATCAAGGAAAAGGAAGTGAGCAGCGTGGTGCTCGACCCCTTCCTGGAAACCGCCGACACCGATCTGGACAACAACACCTGGCCGGCGCGCATGGCACCCACACGCTTCGACATCTTCAAGCAGCGTGATGGCGGCCGCCCGAACCCCATGCAGATGGAGCGGAAGCAGGGCGAGATGAAGGGGCAGTGATCAATATAAGTGCACCACGGATCGCAGATCCGCGGTAGCGGGGGTACATTCCAACTAGTATAGTGTTCCTTGTCACATGGCTACTGTTATACTATCCATCCTAATTATTATTCTCGGCATTGTTTCACTTACTAAAGGATTTACCATAGCCAAACAGTCACTTGGGGCAATCAAACTATTTGATGCTGCTCTTCCTCCAACGGGCGCTGATATCCATATTCGAAAGGTCGGGAGAATATGTGTACGGCTTCGAAAGCCAAGTTCGATTCGTAATCCAATACTGGAGGATTTGAAACTTGTTCATGCGGAGAGCATGCGAGTTGCTCTTAAGTATTTCTCTAACATTTCGTCGATTCGGTTATACTCGAGCGACAGCGTTGAATATTGTCAGTTTGCGGTTGAGGTACTAGGCACGCACAGGTTGGTCCTTTCAGCATCTGACACATTATCCTTAGGTGCAGAATCCTCAGGGGGGGAAGAATTCTCTCTGTAGGCTTCCCCGCAGTTCGGCCACTCATTACTGGAGGTGAAGTCTTGCTCGG
>JBDTNF010000085.1:0-34673 GCA_039933875.1 Flavobacteriales bacterium
GTCCGGTGATCAGCAGGTGGATGTCGTGCGTGCCTTCGTAGGTCACCACGCTTTCGAGGTTCATCATGTGGCGCATGATGGGGTACTCGTTCGTGATGCCCATGCCACCGAGGATCTGCCGTGCCTCACGGGCGGTGGTGAGGGCAAGCATCACATTGTTGCGCTTGGCCATGCTGATCTGTGCCGTGGTGGCGCGGCCTTCGTTGCGCAAGGTGCCCAACCGCCAGGTAAGCAGTTGCGCCTTGGTGATCTCCGTGATCATCTCGGCGAGCTTCTTTTGCGTGAGCTGGAAACCACCGATAGGTTTGCCGAACTGGATGCGTTGTTGCGAATAGCGCAGCGCGGTGTCATAGCACTCCATCGCCACGCCGAGCGTTCCCCAGGCGATGCCATAGCGCGCACTATCCAGGCAACCTAGCGGTGCACCCAAGCCGCTCTTGTTCGGCAGCAAATTGCTCTTCGGGACTTTCACATTGTCGAACACGAGTTCGCCTGTGGGACTCGCGCGAAGTGACAGCTTGCCGTGCGTGGTTGGTGTGGTGAAGCCATCCATTCCCCGCTCCACGATCAACCCATGGATCCGGCCCTCGGTGTTCTCTGCCTTGGCCCAGACCACTGCGATGTCCGCGATCGGGCTGTTGCTGATCCACATCTTGGCGCCGTTCAGCAGATAGTGGTCACCCTTGTCCTGGAATGTGGTGACCATGCCGCTGGGGTTGCTGCCGTGGTCGGGCTCGGTCAAACCGAAACAGCCGATCTTCTTGCCAGCGGCCAGCAACGGCAGCCACTTCTTCTTCTGTTCCTCGCTGCCGTATTTCCAGATGGGGTACATGACGAGCGAACCCTGAACGCTGCACAAACTGCGCAGGCCGCTGTCCACTCGCTCGATCTCCTGCATGATCAGGCCGTAGCTGATCTGGTCCAGGCCCATGCCGCCGTATTCCACGGGCACCATCGGACCGAACGCACCGATCTCCGCCAACCCCGGAATGATCTCGGGATGGAACAGTTCCTTTTCGAAAGCCTCCTCGATGATAGGCTTCAGGTGCGTGCTCACATGCTTGCGCGCCGTGTCGCGGATCAGCTTGTGCTCCTCGGTGAGCAACTCATCGATCAGGTAGTGGTCGTGGCTTTGGAAGAGATCGGTGGCGGCCTTCTTCTGCGGGGCGGTGGTCGTGCTCATGGGGCGCCAAAATTAGGAAAGGCCTTGCGCGGGCTGGCCGATGTGCGCATCTACTTTTGCCGCCATGCTCGCGCTGGCCCAACTCGACCATCCGCGTCCGGTCGATCCGTTGAACGCCGAATGGGTGACGATCGTGCTGCTGGCCGTGTTCGCGTTGCTGGCGATGACCAACCTCAGTTCCCCGCGCAAATGGCGGTTACTGGCCCATGCCATGTTCCGTATGCGACTGGGTCGGCAGGCGTTGCGGGAGGAAGTGGACCTGCAGGATCGGACATTGATCGGGTTGTTGCTGGCGGCCGCCGGGATCGCCGCGTTGTTCACCTGGCAGGCAATGGTCCACACCGGGGGGGGTGTCGAAGTGCCGAGCTATCTGGCTCTCGTCGGCTTGTTCGCAGGGGGCGTTCTCGCACAAGGCCTGCTTCTCAGGTCGTTGAGCGGTCTTCTGCAGGTGGACCATGGACTTGACGAGTTCCTATACACCGGTATCCTGCTCTTTATCCTGCTGGGTGCGGTGCTGCTTCCGCTAACGGTGCTCATCGCCTATCAGGTGGAGTGGCGCTCCACCGCCTTGGTGGTCGGTGCCATCGCTGTGGGCCTGTTGTTTTTATACCGGTGGGTGCGCGGGGTGTGGATCGGGGTGGGTGAGGGCGTTCCGTTCAGGCACATATTGTTCTACCTTTGCGCCGCCGAAATACTGCCTGTGCTCTTACTGCTCAGGGCGTACCGTCACCCCATCACCCCGCTGTTGAACCCCTAAGCCGAGCGGCCTTGAAGATCAAGTCCATCCTCGTAACGCAGCCTGCGCCAACGGACGACAAGTCACCGTACCATGAACTGGCCCGGAAGTTCGGTCTGAAGATCGATTTCCGTCCGTTCATCAAGGTGGAGGCCGTCCCCGCGCAGGATTTCCGCCAGGAGCGCATCAATGTGCTCGACCACTCGGCCATCGTGCTCACCAGCCGCAACGCGGTGGACCACTTCTTCCGGATGTGCAAGGAACTGCGCCTCACCGTTCCGGAGTCGATGAAGTACTTCTGTGTGTCGGAGTCGGTGGCCTACTATGTACAGAAGTACATCGTGTACCGCAAGCGGAAGGTGTTCATCGGCAAGCAGACCTTCGGCGACCTGATGGACGTGATCAAGAAGCACAAGGACGAGAAGTACCTGGTGCCGTGCAGCGATATCCAGAAGGGGGAGATCCCCGAACTGATGGACAAGGCCGCGGTGCAGTACACCAATGCCGTGTTCTACCGTACGGTCGCCAGCGATCTGAGCGACATCAAGGACCTGGGCTACGACATGCTCGTGTTCTTCAGCCCGGGAAGCATCGAGAGCATGAAGAAGAACTTCCCGAAGTTCAAGCAGAACGGGGTGTTCATCGCGGCGTTCGGCCCCACCACGGCGAAAGCGGTGCGGGATTGTGGTTTCCGGCTCGACCTTGAGGCCCCGCTCCCCGAAGCGCCGTCGATGACCGGTGCCATCGAGTTGTTCATCAAGAAGGAGTCGAAGAAGAAATAGCCGCCTCCCTCTTTTTTGGGGAATGGCTCGCCGAACGTCACAGGCCCAACCGTGTACGGCACCTCCGGACCTCGCAGCACATGCCCCGGCCTACCTTCCGAAAGCACGAGCACCTCTGCAGCCGTACCCGGCTCCAGGAAGTCGCCACCACCGGCCGATCGGTGTACGACGCACCGTTCAAGCTCGTGGGTAAGCGCATGCAACTGCCCACCAACGCACCCGCCCAGGTGGCCTTCGCCATCCCCAAGCGCTACCTGCGCCTGGCGGTGCAGCGCAACCGCATGCGCCGCTTGATGCGCGAGGCCTATCGATTGAACAAGGAACGCTACTATGCGGCACTCCAAGCCTCCGGTGCTCAATGCGCGTGGCTCTTCATCTACCAAGGGAAGGGAACGATCACCCTGGCGGAGACCGAACTGAAAATAACCCGGGCGTTGGACCGTTGGTTGAAAGAGCATGGTTAAGCTGCTTGCGCTGCCGCTGATAGGATTGGTGAGGGTGTACCAGTACACCCTGTCGCCCCTGTTGCCCGGTTCTTGCCGCTACACCCCCTCCTGTTCCGAGTATGGCGTGCAGGCCTTGCGCACGCATGGTGCGTTGCGCGGTGGCTGGCTCACCCTCAAGCGCTTTCTATCTTGTCACCCATGGGGCGGTCATGGTTACGACCCCGTCCCCGAAGAACCCCATCATCATGGATAAGCGGACCGACCGCCTGACATCGAAATGGAAATTGTGGATCATCGCTGGCGCGTTGGCTGGCGGTGGTGCGCTCACCATCGCGGCAGGCGACAGCTACTTCGAGATCAGCAAGAACCTGGAGATCTTCACGGAACTGTACAAGGAGCTCAACATCTACTACGTGGATGATACCGAGCCCGGCAAGCTGATGAAGACCGGTATCGATGCGATGCTCAATTCGCTCGATCCCTACACACAGTACATCCCGGAGAGCGACCTGGAGGATTACCGCTTCATGACCACCGGACAGTACGGCGGAATCGGCGCGTTGATCAAGCGGAAGGGCGACGGTGTGGCGGTCAGCGAACCCTACGAGGGTTATCCCGCCATGAAGGCGGGCATCTGGGCGGGTGATGAGATCGTGGAGGTGGATGGGCGTGTGGTCAAGGGGATGAACACCGACGAGGTGAGCAAGCTCCTCAAGGGACAGGCCGGCAGCGAGGTGAAGCTGGTGACCCGTCGCAATGGTGGCGATGCCGTTACCTACACGTTGATGCGTGAGGAGATCAAGATCCCCGACGTGCCTTACAAGGGCATGATCGATCCGGTGGGCATGGTCGGCTATGTCAAGTTGAACAGCTTCACGCAGACCGCCAGCCAGGAAGTGCGCGACGCGGTGAAAGAACTGAAGGAACAAGGTGCGCGGAAGATCGTCCTCGATCTGCGTGGCAACGGTGGTGGGTTGCTGCGTGAAGCGGTGAACATCGTCAACCTCTTCGTGCCGAAGAACCAGCTGGTGGTGGAGACCAAGGGCAAGATCCCGGAGTGGGACAAGACCTACAAAACACTGAGCGAGCCGATCGATGCGGAGATCCCGTTGGTGGTGCTCGTGGATGGCGGCAGTGCGAGTGCCAGCGAGATCGTGAGCGGTGCACTACAGGACCTGGATCGTGCCGTGATCGTGGGTGAGCGCACCTACGGGAAAGGTCTTGTGCAACAGACACGCGACCTGTACTACAACAGCAAGCTGAAGGTGACCGTGGCGAAGTACTACATCCCCAGCGGACGCTGTATCCAGAAGCTGGATTACTCGCATCGCGACAGCAGCGGTGCGGTCACGGAAGTGCGCGAAGAGGCCATCGCTGAGTTCAAGACCCACAACGGGCGCCCGGTGTTCGATGGACGTGGCATCCTGCCTGATGTGGACGTGATCGATCCTGAATTGGCTAAGGTGGTGGGTGGCCTGTACAGGGAGGACCTGTTCTTCGATTTCGCCACGCGTTATCGTTTGGCGCATCCGGAGATCGCAGCCGCCGAGGAATTCACCGTGACCGATGCGATGTACGCCGAGTTCCTCGATTTCGTGAAGGACAAGAAGTTCGACTACGAGACCGAGAGCATGGATGCGCTCGACTCCTTGGTGGAGAAGACCAAGAAGGAGCGTTACTACGAGCATGCGAAAGCCCAGATCGATGCGCTGCGCAACGAGCTGGCCCCCGATCGCAGCGAAGAACTCACACGTTTCCGTGGTGACATCGAAGAAGTGCTCAAGAACGAGCTGGTCTCCCGCTACTACTACCAGACCGGTCGTGCGAAAGCAGCGATGTCCACGGATCCCTACGTGCGCAAGGCCATTGAACTGCTTAACAGCGACCAGCACGCGGGCATCCTTTCCGGTGCGGTCAAGCCCGGGAAATAAGTTCATCGCCCGGAACGTTCGCGGTTGGCGAAGATGCGGACCACGGATCCCTTTCGTTCCATCCATGTGACCGCGTTGGCGCTTTGCGCCACGTTCCTGCCATGGAGTACGGCCTTCCTCAGCATGGCCCAGATGCTGCTGGCCGCGAACTGGTTGGTGGAGGGGCTTGTGCGCCGGGATCTGGGCGCACGGTTCAAGCGCTCGCTTACTTCAGGTCCTGTGCTTGTGTTCCTCTCCTTTTTCGTCCTGCATGTATTGGGGCTGCTATGGAGCGAGGACCTAGGCTGGGGCGCGGACCTCGGCCGCATCCTCTTCCCTGTGCTGGTGTTCGGCGTCATCCTGGGCGGCTCGGACCGCCTTGCGCGGAACGAGTTACGTGTGATACTGCTGCTGGGTGCCTGGAGCGCGGTGGCCTGTTCGCTGTTCGGTTTGGTTTTCAGCGGTGCGGTGGACGGGGACTACCGTACCATCTCCATGTTCATCAGCCACATCCGGCTCGCGCTGTTGTTGTGCCTGGCCATCGTGGTGTTCATCCATTATCGCCACGGTGCGTGGTGGGTCCCGATCATCCACGGTGCTGCTGTGCTCTGGGCCCTGTACGCGCTGAACAAACTCGGCAGTATCCAGGCGTTCATCATCCTCCTGCTCATTGCGTTGGCCGCGCTTTGGCGTAGCGCAGCGCGACTCGGACCCGCGTGGCGCCGGGTAGTGCGCATGATCCTGTGCGGCGTTCCGATGCTCGTGATCGTCTGGGGCGCGCTCGAAGTACGGCACCGCTACCGCCTTCCACCGGCCGATCTCCCGGCGCGCATGCTGCTCACCGCCGGAGGCGAACCATACGCGCACGATGTGCTCAACCCACAGACGGAGAACGGGACGTTCGTGTGGACCTACATCGCCTGGCGGGAACTGCGGCGGACCTGGTTGCTCCGTAGCGATCGTTCACTGGACAGCCTGGACGCAAAGGGCCATCCGCTGTGGAGTACCGCCGTGCGTTACCTCGCGTCGAAGGGGCTTCACAAGGACAGCATCGGTGTGATGGCCTTGAACGAAAGCGATGTGGAGGCCATCGAGCGCGGTGTGCCGAACGTGCTGCAGGGCCATCGCCATAAGCTGCGCGAACGGTTCGAGGAGGTGTTGTTCGAACTGCAGGTCTACCATACAACGGGCAACGCGAACGGTCATTCCGTGGCCATGCGGCTGGAGTTCTGGAAGACCGGGCTTGCGATCGCCCGCGACAACTGGATGACAGGTGTGGGCACAGGTGACACGCAGCGTGCGTTCGATCGCGCTTACGAGGAAAGGAAGAGCACACTGCTGCCCCAATGGCGTTTGCGGGCGCACAACGAGTACATCACGTTGCTGATCTCCTTCGGCGTGCTCGGGCTGCTCTGGTCGCTGTTCACCTGGTGGTGGCCTGCATGGAAGCTTGGTGCCTGGCGCGATCCACTGTTCATCGCCTGGGCCATCATCTTCGGTGTGAGCTGCCTTACGGACGATACGGTCGAGACCCAGGCGGGGGCCACGTTCTTCGCCTTGTACTACGCGGTGTTCGTTTTCGCGGCACCGCTCAGCGCAGCGCTTCGAGCAGGTCCAGCACACGGCGCGGATCGATCCGCGTGATGCAGTCACACGGTTTTCCAGCCGCGCAAACAGGGCAATCGGGATCGTTCACCAGGGCATGTGCGTCGCGACCCATGGGTGCCCAACGACCAGGGTGTATCGGTCGGCGCATGGAGTAGAGGCCGATGGCGCGGATGCCCAGCGCAGCGGCGATGTGCAGCGGACCCGTACTTGCGGCGACCAGTGCATCGCTGGTGCCGATCAAGGCCATCAATTGTTCGAGTGATAGGTGTCCGCCCATGTCGACGACATGGGGAAGATGCAGCGGCAATTCAGCGCGGTATCGTTCCGCTTCCGCTGCGGTGCCCGTAACGAACACCTGCCAGCGCTGCGGATCCAAGGCGTGGATCAGCGCTGCGAAGTTGTTGAAGCCCCAACCAACGCCACTGCCCAGGAGCGGATGCAGGATGACATGCTTGCGATCGGGAGCGAGCATCGCCGCGATCTCCGCGGGCACTTCCGGGCGCCGCAGTCCGATGTGTTGCGTCAGATCTGCCAGCTTGGGCACTGCGATACCGAAAGGTGCGAGAAGCTTGATGTTCAGATGTGCCTCGTGCAGGTCGCTGTTCTTTCGGCTGAAGTCCACGCGTTCGTTGCAGGTGATCCAGTGCCACCAGCGATGGCTCGTGCCGATCCGTCGTGGGATAGCCGCCCGCTTCGCCCACTGCGCCACTTCACGGTGAGGGAATACATGCACGATGGCATCGGTGTTGAGGTCGCGCAGCTGCTGCACTGCAGGCCCCCCGCTCAAGCTCTCCAGTGTCACGATCGAATCGATGTGCTCGCAGTGTGCCCAGACCGGACGCGTGTACTCCTTCACGAGCGCGATGATGCGCGTATTGGGCGAGAGGTGCTTGATCCAGCCCGCCGTCGAAAGCGTGACTACCGCATCGCCCAGCGCGTCCGGTCGTGAGAGGATCAGGCTGCGCGGAACGTTCATGACCGGGCGTTCGATAGATCGCGAAGCTTCGTGTACTTCAGTCGTGTGGCCCCTGCGCTGATGCGCGCGATGGTGAAGCCGGCGCGACCATCGAGGAAACCGAGCCGGAAGAAATAATCGCCGATGAACTTGGCCATCGGGCTCAAATGGAGCTTCACGAAGCCGGCCCGCTTGCCACGCTCGGCAAGGGCCTTCGCCGCGATCGTGGTGAAGTAGTCCACTTGTTTCAAGTGGTCGTCGAGGCTGTTGTAACTGTAATGAAGAAGGTCCCCGTTGAGATGCTCAATATGTGCGTCGCGTTCCATCTCATAGCGGTCGTGCGGATTGATCCCCGTCCATGTTCCCTTGCGGCTGTCCCACAACCTGAGCTTCACGTCCGGGTACCAACCACCATGGCGGATCCACGTCCCGCAGTAGTTCGTCAGGCGGTTCATCGTGTAGCCGTCCGCAGCCCCAGCCTTCGCCTTCCGCACCGCGTCCTTCAAGAGTTCGTCCAAGGCTTCATCCGCATCGATCGAGAGGATGAAGGGATGCGCGGCCTGTGTGATCGCCCAGGTCTTTTGCTCGATGTGGCCTTCGAAGGCGTGCTGAACAAAACGAGCGCCGTGTTCCTTCGCGATGTCCTCCGTGCGATCGGTGCTGAACGAATCCACGACCACGATATCATCGGCGACAGCCGCAACCGAGGCAAGGCAGCGGCCGATGTTGCGTTCCTCATTGAACGTGATGATGACGACCGACAGCGGGCGCATGTGTTCCATCCCGATCCCGTCGGGCGCCGCAAGCTACACCGCACCACAGGATCAGTGCGCGACGACGAAGCGTCCGTTGGCCACCGTTCGATCACCGTCGGTGATGCGGTAATGGTAGAGGCCATTGGCCAGGTCGGCTGTATCCACCGTGGCGCGGTCGCTCAGCAAGGGGGTATGCGTTACCGCGCGGCCGCTGTAGTCATACGCTACCAGCATCAGCGTGCGGCCCGCGAACGCGCCGTCTAGGTCAATGAAGAGGGCGTCATCAGCAGGGGAGGGGTAGACGCGCACGACAGCGTTTTGTCCGGCTTCCGCCATGCCCACATACTCCAATAGGTTCACGCAATAGTCCTCGGTCTCACCATAGGTGAAGCTCACGCATCCGTTGGCGACCGCCGCATCGTACTGCATGATCACGCGCATGCGCGTGGGACCGACGATCGCTCCGAGCGGGACGGTAAGGTTGCCGCTGAGCGCGGTGGTAGTGGTGGTGCCTGGGTCGAAGACGCGTTCCGCTGGCGTAGCGAATTGTCCATCGTGGTCCAGATCCATCCACACGGTGAAGTACTCGTTGAACGTGAACGCGCCATAGCCTGGTGTGAGTGTAAGAGCGGTGGGCAGGCCAATGGTGATGTCGGTGGAAAGATCGGTGAAGTCCCCATAGCCGCCGTTGTTGCCGGAGGTGTTGTCTATGGCCCCGAGGTGCACGCGATCGATGAATTCATCCGAGGTGTCGCTACCCTCGGAGGGACAGAAGGTGTTGTCCACACAAGCGCCGCAGCCAAGAGTGTGGAAACTGATGCTACTGCTCCACTCCGTGGCAGGGCCGTCGCACACGGTGCGCACTTGAACCTCGTATGTGGTGCAGGGTGTTAGGCCGGGTATCTCGGTGAACGCACCGGTGATGCCGGTGATGGTGTTCCACGCACCGCCGGTGACAGGGCGGTATTGGACCTCGAAGCTATCCGCCGCCAACACATCCGTCCAGAACACATTCGCCAGGTCCTCGCCGATGAAGCCGGCCGTGAGCCCTGTCGGGGTGGTGCAGCATCCCTCGCTGGTCCAGGTGAAGGCTTCGCTGTAAGCGCTCGTTTCGCCGATGCAATACACGCGCACCTGGAACTCATACGCCGTGCACACATCCAGGCCGGTAAGCAGGAACTCGGGGGCCACCAGTCCGTTCATGTCGATCCAATCCACGGCACCTACCGCACGGTAGCGCAGGTCGAACGTGGAACCTCCGAAGGCGCTCCAAGTGAGCGTGGTCATGGCCATTTCGTTGTTGAAGGCACCCAGGTTGTAAGGTGCGGGACAACTGGCGCAGCCGTTCATGATGAGTTGCATGCTCGTTCCCGCGTTGATCCGCCCACCGGTCACGGTTTGGCCCGGCAGGTTGCCCACCTGGTCCACACCCTCGAACAACTTGTCGCGCACATAGAGCGCACCGGCGGCGGGATCCGCATGCACAAGTCCCATCAAGCTAGCACAGGGTGCGCTGTAGAGCAGACCGATGACCCCGGCGGTGAGCGGACTGGCGAAGGAGGTTCCACTCGCATTGTTGTACCCACCACCGAGGCTGGTGGTACGCACACTTTCGCCGGGCGCGCCCACATCGACGGTGGTGGCGCCGTAGCCGGAGAAGGTGCGCACGTCCATGTTGTTGGTGGCGGTGACGCTGACCATGAAGTCGCTCGCACAGGCCGTGGGCAGATCGCCATCGATATCCACGTCCCAGTTCTGGTTCGTGGTCGATCCGCAGTTCAGAACGCCTTCGGTCCCCAGCGTGTCGTACATCGCGCACCAGATCGGTGCATCCGCAGGATCACCACCATCGATGCCCCAACTCGCATTGGTGGCCACCACGAACGCCCCCTGCGCGCCATTGCTGTCGTTGTATCGCCGACGCATCACAAGCGGATACGTGTAAGCCGCCACGACCTGGGCTTCCTGTGTTCCACCGTAGTCCACCGCCATCATCTTCACCGCCCAGTTCGCTCCAGCAACACCAAGCGCATTGTTCCCCACCGCACCCACCATGCCCGCCACCTGGGTGCCGTGGCCACCACCATACACAGCGTCGTTGCCGTTGGGTGTGTTCCAGCCGCGGTAGTCGTCCACGTAGCCATTGCCATCATCATCCACCGTGTTGCCGGGGATCTCCGCGTGGTTGAACCATGCGTTGGCGATCAGGTCGGGGTGGGGCAGGTCAGCGTTCTCCACGATGCACACCACGATGGTATCACCGGTCGCGGTCACACCACCCGTACTGATGTCCCACGCGGTTTCGCTATTGATGTTCTGGTGATGCCACTGCTGGCCGTACTCCGTGTCATCGGGTACGACACGAGTCTTCACCGTGTGGTTGTTCTGCGCGAGCAGAACGTCAGGGTGATCCTTCATCGCGCGGAGCATGACCGGTTGGGCGATGTGTTCCTCGTCGAAATGCAGAAGCCAGGTCCGCATCGGCGCGCTGACTTCGCGCACCACGCTAAGTCCCGTCGGTTGTCCATGGAGCGTACCGAGGTCCGCGGCGATGGTCGCCGCCGAAGCCCCGGGATGGAGCATCACGAGCAGATCGCCGGGGATGTAGGCAGCCTCTTGCGTGAACCCCGACAGCATGCCCAAGAGGCACAGGGTGACCAGGGCGATGGAGAAGGGGTTCTTCATGAACGGGTACAAGTACATGACGTTTCCAGCACGCCGATCGTTCGCTGAGGAAGACGGCGATGAGGTCGTAGCAAGGGCTCCG
This sequence comes from Flavobacteriales bacterium, assembly GCA_039933875.1. Classification (GTDB taxonomy): domain Bacteria; phylum Bacteroidota; class Bacteroidia; order Flavobacteriales_F; family PHOS-HE28; genus PHOS-HE28. The sequence goes on from JBDTNF010000085.1 coordinate 11,143, forward strand.
AGGGCGCTTAGCGCAGGTGCGCGACGATGAACTTGCCGTAGCTCACCTCTTGATCATCTCTGGTCATGCGATACGTGTACATCCCATCGGCCAGGAAAGCGGTGCTCACGGTGGCACGACCACCTTCGGTCGTTTTCGTCCCAACCACGCGACCGCTGTTGTCCAGCACGGAGATCAGCAACCGTTCGGTCGCCAATGTTCCGGTGACGTCGAAGAACAGGTCGCGGTCCACGGGCTGTGGATAGGCGGTGATGGTGGTGCCGTTCGTTCCAGCGTCGGTGATGCCGGTCGGCATTTCCACGGTCACGTTCACGCGCTCGCTCTCACAGGCCACGCTGCGCTCCCCCACTTCCCAGTCGTAGAAGAAGTAGTAGTACTCCGTGGCGTTGGCGCCAGCGACGCTGCTGCTGGTGATGCTGCCCAGGGTACCCAGTGCATAGGGATAAGCGGGGTTGCTGCCGTTGCCGTCGCGCCAGAGCTGCGGGTCGCCGTTCATGATGCGCAGGCCGTACTGTCCAGGACCCGGTACTTGGAAGTCGAGTTGCACGCGGCTCTCACCATCGGGGATGTTGAAGGTGCCTTGCACCACGGTGGTCCCACCAGGCACCGTGACCAGGCCGATCGTGCGGTTGCCCGCGCCGTTGGCGTACACCTTCACCGAAACGATCGGGAACGCCACGTTGGCGGTGAAGAACTCATAGTTCGTCCCGTTGTCGTGGTATTGGCCAGGAGCAGCGGTATTGATCCGGTCGGTCTGGCCGCCGTAGGTCGGCACCACGCCGTTCGTGACGGAGCTCGTGCACCAGAAGTCGGTGGTGGAGTTGAGGAAGGGTGTCTGCCAGTTGTTCCCCGTGCCCACGGCGGTCCCGCCGACGGCTGCATCGTACCACGTGATGTTGTCACCTGTCGCGACAAGGTCCGCCGCGCCGGGGCCGGGCAGGAACACGTCGTTCGCAGCAGGAGGTACGGGCGTCAGCACCGTCAGGTCCACCACTTCCGATGTGTATGTTCCGCACGCACCGTTGAGCGTGACCGAATAGCTGCCGCTTTGGTCGATGCTGATGCTTTGCGTGGTCTCCCCATTGCTCCATTCGTTGTTGGCTGGTGCTGAGGAGGTGAGCGTGAACACCTCGCCCGCACAGAAGTCCGGATAACCGCTGAGCGCGATCGTCGGCACGCCTTCCGCAGGGGGTGCGAGCAGCGTGCTCTGCGAATAGCCGCTGGTCTCGCCAACGCATACGACCTCCACTTGGAACTCGTAGGTGACGCACGGTGTAAGGCCCGTGGCTTCGAACGGACTGGCCGCGATGCCCATCACATCGACCCACGTCGGCGAACCCACCTCGCGGTAGCGCACATTGAAGGGGCCGGGCGACAGTGCCGTCCACGAGTAGGTGGCTTCGCCGCTGACGGCAGAGGTGACCGCCGCTCCGAACGGGACGGGGCAGGTGCCACAGCCATTCATGATCAGTTGCATGCTATTGCCCGAGCTGACACGGCCACCCGTTACCGTATTACCCGGCAGATTGCCCACTTGCTCAACGCCCTCGAAAAGCTTCTGCCGGACGTACAGGGCGCCTTCGCTTGGATCCGAATGCACCAAGGCCATCATGGTCCCGCACGGCGCGCTGTAAAGGAGTGCGATGACGCCGGCCGTCAGCGGACAGGCGAAGCTGGTTCCACTTGTATTCCCATAACCGCCACCGATGCTGGTGGTGCGGACATCCTCTCCGGGTGCGCCCAGATCAATGGTCGTAAGGCCCCATGCGGAGAAGGTCCGTTGATCGGCGGTATTGGTCGCTGTCACACTAATCATGAAATCGCTTGGGCATGCCGTAGGCAGATCACCCACCTGGTCGATGTTCACGGCATTGTTCGCTGTGGCCCCGCAGTTGAGCACGCCAGCCGTACCGAGCGTGTCGTAGATCGCGCACCACAGCGGCGAATCGCCGGGTTGTCCGCCATCGATACCCCAACTGGCGCTTGTGGCCACCACGAAAGCGCCAAGGTCTCCGTTCGTGCTGTTGTACAAGCGACGCATCACGAGTGGGTAGGTATAGGCTTCCACCACGTCGGCTTCGCCCACACCACCGTAGTTCACCGGCATCAACTTCACTTTCCAGTTCGCACCGACCACACCGACACCATTGTTGCCCGTGGCACCCACCATGCCCGCGCATTGCGTACCGTGGCCGCCGCTGTAAACATCGTCGTCACCGTTCGGCGTGTTCCAGCCGCGGTAGTCGTCGACGTAGCCATTGCCGTCATCGTCGATGCTGTTCCCGGGGATCTCGTCGAAGTTGTGCCAGGCGTTCGCCACCAGATCGGCGTGGCTCACATCGGCGTTCTCCATGATCGCCACCACGATGGTGTCGCCGGTGGCGGTGACGCCTCCCGTGGTGATATCCCAGGCCGCCTCGCTATCGATGTTCTGGTGATGCCATTGCTGGCCATACTGTGCGTCGTTCGGCACGATGCGCTCCTGCACGGTGTGATTGTTCTGCGCCAGTTGCACGGCCGGGTGGTTGCGCAGGGCGGCCAGCACCTTCCATTGCGGCAGGGCGGTATCATCGAAATGCAGCAACCAGGCACGCATCGGTGCGCTCACTTCGCGCACCACATGCAGTCCGGTGGCTGCACCCTCCACGACGGCCAGATCACGGGCGATACCGACCGCCGAAGCTCCCGGTTGCAGCATCACCAGCACATCGCCGGGGATGTAGGCGGGTCCTTGTGCGGAAAGGACCGTGGAGGCCAACAGGCCAATGGATAAAAGGCAGGAGGAGAAGAGATGCTTCATGGAAAGAGCTTCATAGTCCCGACGTATCGGGAGGGCGGGTTCAAGGCAAACTTAGACGAATGACGCTTGCTGGGCCCGTACCGCTGTCACGACCACGTCACGATAGCGTGGCCGGGCTTGGAAGGCCGATCGATGGCTTCCCCCTTGGCCTCACTCCACCACCACCCGCTCGGTGGCCAGGCGTTGCTGCGCATCCCACACCTCCACCATGTACACGCCGCTGCCCGGCAGTGCCAGTGTGGTGTAGTGGTCCGTTACGCTGCGGCGCTGAACTGCGCGGCCCAGCGCATCGCGCACCACCAATGTGGCGTTGCGCGGCAGGGCGTCCAATTGCAACGTCGCGTTGCCGCTGGTGGGATTGGGGTACACCAACATTGTCGCCCTGAGCCCGCCGAAAGGCTTTCCCTGAGCACCCATCGCGATATCAGCTGGGTACAGGTGGCTCACCATTCGTTGCAGCGTATCGTTGGTGGTGCCGTCGTCATAGCCATGGTAGGCACCCCACACGTACCAACTGCTGTCCGGTGCCTGCACCACACCTTCAATGGACGCGTAGTTCACGCCCATGTAATTGTAGTTACCGCAGCCTGCGTCGTTGAAGTACTCCGTGTCCAGTTCACCCGTAGCCTTTATCATGCAGATCCCTTTCCGTGGTTGACCGTCCACATGCTCGAAATTCCCGAAGACCAGCAGGTGATCCTCATCGATCGCATGGATCCCTGAGATCGTGGCCCCATAGCCGAACGACAACGCCGGTGATCGCAGGTAGGCCAGGTGGTTATTGAACGTAGGATCGAGTGAACCATCGGCCAGGAAGCGAACAACATGGAGCGTATCCGGATCACCGGTGATCTGGAACTTGCCCACGACGATCACCCGGCCATCCGCCAGGGGATGGTACCCGAAAGCCAGCCCTGTGTAAACACCGGTTTGGAACGAGGGGTCTACCGCCCCATCAGCGTTCACCTTGAATATGCGCCCGACAGGCACACCCTCGAACATTGTGCAGTAACCGGCACAAATGAACTGGTCGTTCGGCAGTTGCTTGAAGCGGAATATGGTGCCGTTGGCATTGCGGTGGATGCGTGTGGTATCCAAGTAACCCGTGTTGCTGAACCAGATCAGTTCGTAGCTACCAACAAAGCCGCGCGCGGTGTCATCCAAATAGTGGCTGCCGCTCATGAGGATGCGGCCGTCTGGGAATACATGGAAGTCCCCCCCCTGGAAAGCGCTGAAGTATGGGCTGCTGATCATGCCAAAGGTGTCGTCCAAGGTCCAGTCAGCATTCACCCTTCGTACCCCAGGTCCACTACCACCGTAGAACTTGGTCCCCCACGGAACCATCTTGCCGTTCAAGTAGGCAACAGGAAAATTCACATCGTCCATAATTCCATCCGGGTTCAAGCGAGCTCCCCCTCTGAATTCAATGTCCCCTGGGAATTTGATGTTGCCCGAAACGACCACGTCTCCATCCTCAAGAGGTAGCAGGTCGAACACGTTCCAAGTGTCGATCTGGGTCCGGAATGTCGTGTCAAGATCAAAAGGCTGTTGGGCCATGCCCGTGCAAGCCGCCAGTAAGATGGCTTGCACGGTACATGCCCATTTCAGTACGCTTGTATTCACTGTAGGATCAACTTGTCCATCTTCAGCACCGCATCCAGCACTCACTCGTTCAACGGTATACAGGCCTTTGGCCAAGTTACGGGTATCCAACAGGCTCTGTCCTTGCGTAGTGGTCACAATGAGGCGTGCCACCGGACTGCCCGTCCCATCCTTTTTTTCACGGGTTGTCGCGCGAATTTCCGAGCTACCTCTACAGGTCCCAACGTCCAGCATTCAAGCAGCAAAATGCCTCAGGCGTGGACGTACACCCGCTTTACCCGCTGCGAAATGGAGGTGAGCACCTCGTAGGGGATGGTGCCCATGGCTTGGGCCACTTCGCCGATGGGATGCGCCGGGTCGAACACGATGGCCCGGTCGCCCACCCCGCAGGCGATGCCGGTGACGTCGACCATGCACATGTCCATGCACACCGTGCCCACGATGGGCGCCGCGTGCCCGTTGATCCAAACGCGGCCCACGCCGTTGCTCAAGCGGCGCGACAGCCCATCCGCATAGCCGATGGGCAGCGTGGCGATCGTGCGATCACCTTTAGCGATCCAACTGCGGTTGTATCCGACGGTCTCTCCGCTGGCGATCGTCTTGATCTGTGCGATCGGTGAGCGGAGTGTGGTGGTATGGCGCAGCAAGGCAGTTTCGAGTTCGTTCGCGCCAATGCCGTGCAGTCCGATACCGAGCCGCACCATGTCGAGATGCGCTTCCGGCAGGCGGGCGATCGCACCGGTGTTCGCGACATGGTACAGCGGTTTGTAGCCTAGCGTGGTGGTAATCGCATCGGCCATGCGTATGAAGGATGCGAGTTGTTCGCGCGTGAACGCATCGTGTTCCGGTGCGTCGCTGGCGGCTAGGTGGGATAGGATCGAGGTCACCCTTCGCCCTTCGACTCCGCTCAGGGTATGCTCAGGGCGGGCATGGAAGTGTGGTGCGTTGCGCAGCAGGCCGAGAAGCTCCGGCAGTTCGCTCTCTGTGAAACCGAGTCGGTGCATGCCGGTGTCCAGCTTCAGGTGGATCGGCGGGGCGTCAGGCCGTTCGCGCGAGAAGGCGATGGCCTCTTGCAAGGAGCGACGGTCGTACACCTCGGCCTCCAGCTTGAAACGGTCGAGCGTCTCGAACGGAACAGGCTCCGGGTTCATCACCAGGATCGGCAGGTGTATCCCCTGCTGGCGCAGCTCGATGCCTTCATCGGCGTAGGCCACGCCGAGGTAGTCCACGCGCTCGTGCGCGAAGAGCCGTGCAAGCTCCAACGCACCGCTGCCGTAACCGAAGGCCTTCACCATGGCCATGATGCGCACACCGCGCCTCCCTTCGTGTCCTTGGTCGCTTTGCGACCGGCGGCCAACACCTTCGGTGTTGCTCAGGGCGGGCGCGGGTTTGGCAAGCAGTGCGCGATAGTGGTTCAGGTTGTGGCGGATCGCTTCAAGATCGATCTCCAGTACCGTGCCGTGGACCTTGTGTTGCCAGCGATCGATCACACGTTCCAACGCGAAGGTGCGCGCGCCTTTCACCAGCACCACCGCGCCTTTCAATGACGACGGGTCGAATCGCTCGATCAGGTCATCGGTGCTTTTGAACGCGTGCACTTCGCCAGGGAAGAGGGTCCTGTGCTCGGTCGCTTGTGGACCAACGGCGAGGACCGTGGTCGCACCGGCATGCCGCAACTGGTCGGCGACACGTTTGTACAGCAGGGCTGGGGCATCGCCGCTCTCGAGGATGTCGGACAACACCACCGTTCTCGGACGCCCAGCGGCCAGGGCTTCCAAACGTTCCAGCGCGATCGCCAGCGAGGCCACGTCGTTGCTGTACGCGTCGTTGATCAGCGTCATGCCGTGCACGCCGTCCACCACTTCGAGCCGCATGCTCACAGGGGCGAGGAAGGGTGTACGTTCCGCGATCCATTCGGGGGCATGGCCCATGTGGAGCAGCAACGCGACGCAGTGCAATGCGTTCTCGATCGAGGCGTGATCGTTGAACGGGATCTCGAACGTGAAGTGTGCATCGTTGTGCTGCACCGTAATGCGCGCACGGTCGGCGATCACCTCTTCGTGCGTCAAATGCATCCAGCCATTGCGCTCACGCGACCAACCCAACAACGTCGTGCGCTGGGCCAGTCCGCTCTTGTGGATCGCTTCGCTCACCGCAGCATGATCAGCGCAATACACCAGGGCCTTCACGTCGTGGAAGAGCTTCACTTTCTCGGCGGCCTTCTCCACGTCGTCGCGGAAATTCTCGCCGTGCGCGGGGCCCACGTTGGTGAACACACCGATCGTCGGTCGGATCACCGCGCGTAGCCGTTCCATCTCTCCCGGCTTGCTGATGCCTGCTTCGAACAGACCGAGCGTATGCTCCGATCCCATCTCCCAAACGCTCAAGGGCACCCCGACCTGCGAGTTCCAGCTGCCCGGACTGCGCACAATGTGTTCCGTGCTCCGCAACAATTGGAACAGCCATTCCTTCACCACGGTCTTTCCATTGCTTCCGGTGATGCCGATCACAGGAGCATGGAAGTGCGCCCGGTGCCAGCCGGCCAGGCGTTGCAACGCATCGAGCGTATCCGTAACGAGGATGAAGTGAGCCTGATTCTGCTGCGCCGTGTCCGGAAGTGCGCTCACCAGGAAACTGCGCACACCACGTTCGATAAGCGAGGCGATATAGCGGTGCCCATCGTGGCGATCGCCGCGCAAGGCGATGAAGAGCGTGTCGTCGGCGGGATAGGGTTTGCGCGAATCGATCGCGAGGTGCGTGATGAGCGGATCGCCCTCCGGCCCATGCACGGTGCCACCGATCGCAGCGGCGATGGCGGAAAGCCGGTGGCCGTGCGCTGCCATCAGCTTGTATGCGACTTGGACCGCGCGGCCACAAAACAGGTGCGGCAAAGCGGTTCGTAGCTGTCGGTCTCGCCCAGAAGGATCAGTTCCTCACTGGCGCCGGTGCGGTGGCTGTAGGAGGCCAATCCGCCGCAATGCATGCAGATGGCGTGGACCTTGGTGACGTACTCGGCGATGGACATCAACTGTGGCATCGGGCCAAAGGGTCGACCCTGGAAATCCATGTCGAGCCCAGCGGCGATCACCCGCACACCGGCGTTGGCCAGCTGCTCGCACACCTGCGGCAGGCCCGCGTCGAAGAACTGGGCTTCATCGATCCCCACCACCTGGATGTCGCCGGCGAGCAGCATCAAGTTGCTGCTGTTCGGCACGGGTGTGCTGCGGATGGTGGTGGAATTGTGGCTCACCACATCGGCTATGGCGTAACGGTTGTCCACGCTCGGTTTGAAGATCTCCACGCGTTGTTTGGCGAACTCCGCACGGCGCAACCGGCGGATCAGCTCCTCGGTCTTGCCGCTGAACATGCTGCCACAGATCACCTCGATCCACCCCTTCTGCTGGGTGCGGGGGCCGGTATGCTCCAGGAACATCGCTGCGGGAACCGCTGCCAGCGTTGGAAAAGGCGCTGTTTTGCGGGGGATGCGAAAATAGGGATCTTCGCGATCGACCTTTGAGGCGATACGAGCGCATGGCCGAAGACACGGGTTTCAGGAAGATGAACGAACTGGTGACCGCGTTGGCGGCCGCTGAACGGGGGCTCTCCTCGGGCGAACTGGACATCGCAGGTCTGGAGGCGGCCTGTGGCGATGCGCGTGAACTTTACGAACGTCTGGTGGTTTTGCGGCACAAGGCACGTGAGGGGAGGCCCAAGCGGCAGGAACCGGTGCGGGAGGCAAGCGCTGCTGCTACTTCGATCCGCCTGGATACCCGCCCGGCGGAGACCTCGCCCCGCCAGACCTCCTTGATCGAAGCCATCGAAGCCACCGAGGAGCAACCTGCGAAACCAGCCCCGATCGTTGGGCGCACTGCTGTTCCCGACCGACCAGCCCCGGCAACAAAGTCCGCGACGCTTGCCGAGAAGATGGAGCGCGCTTCGATCCCCGATCTCTCCAAGGCGATCTCATTGAGCCACAAATTCTGGTTCGTCGCCGAGCTCTTCAACGGCGACCGTATCACCTACGAGAAGTCGATCGACAAGCTGAACACCTTCGCCAACCACAAGGCCGCGCAGGAGTTCATCGATGCCGAGGTGATCGCGAAGCTGAAGAAGCCCGCCGACCCCGAGGCGCTCGCCACGTTTTCCGAACTCGTGCAACGCCGGTACACATGAGGAGATCGATCACACTGCTCGGTATCGCATTGGCGAGTCATTGTTCCGCGCAGGACCGTGCCGTGGTGAACGCCCGCGCACGTGCTTTCCTCGACACGTTGACCTCGTCGGCCTTCCATGGTCGTGGTTATGTAGCGAACGGCGAGGTGATCGCGTCGGACTGGATCGCGAAGCAGTTCAAGCGCATCGGCCTGGAGCCGGTAAAGAGCGACTTCTTCGAGCCATTCACCTTCAACGTGAACACCTTCCCGGACAGCGTCCGCGTGAACATCGATGGCAGGCAGTTGGTGCCCGGTGTTGATTTCCTGGTCGATCCCGCTTCGGGCAAGGCCGATGGGAAATTCGACCTGATCCATCTCACCCCGGCGGATCTTGGCTCACCCGAGCGCAGCTCCATGACCATGGGTGTGATCACGGGCAAGGCGACCTGCCTGCACTTCCCGGCCAGCAAGAACGCGGACTCCCTGAGGCTCTTCGCGGATTGGGAGCAGGACCTGATGCACTATGGACCGGTGGTGAAACCAGCGCACGGCAAACTCACCTGGAGCGTGGCACAGGAAGCGATGCCGTACCCCATGATCGAGGTCGCGGGCGATGCGCTCACCGACAGTTCGACGACCGTCGAGTTGCACGTGAAGAACAAATTGCTCGTGCGGCACGATGCGCGCAACGTGCTTGGCATGGTGAAGGGCCACAGCAAGAAATGGCTGGTGATCGGCGCGCACTACGATCATCTCGGTCAGATGGGACCCGATGCGCTCTTCCCCGGCGCGAACGACAATGCGAGCGGAACGGCGATGCTGTTGAGTTTGGCGGAATGGTTCAGCCAGCACCCGATCAAGTACAACATCCTGTTCGTGGCCTTCGCTGGTGAAGAAGCTGGATTGGTGGGTTCGCAATGGTGTGCGGTGGACCGCCCGATCGATTGGGGCATGGTAAGGCTGATGATCAACCTCGACATCCTGGGTACGGGCGATGAAGGCATCACCGTGGTGAACGCCACCGCGCAAAAGGCCGAGTTCGATCAATTGGTGGCGATCAACGGCGCGAAGAACTACATGCCGCAGATCAAGGCGCGTGGCCCGGCGTGCATCAGTGATCACTGTCCGTTCGTGGAACGCGGCGTTCCCGGGATCTACATCTACACCATGGGCGGGATCAAAGCCTACCACGATGTGTTCGACAAGGGCGAGACGCTGCCGCTGACGAAATTCGGCGACCTGTATGCGCTGCTTACGGACTTCATCACCGGGCTGAAGTGAGCAAGCTCAACGATGAACCGCAAAGGCGCTAAGGCGCAAAGAATGCCCGCGTTGTATTTCCCTTTGCGTCTTCACGTCTTTGCGGTTCCCGCATTCCCCGCCCCATGAGTACCGCATCGAAAGCGCAATTGGTGCTGGTGCCCACGCCGATCGGCAACCTCGACGACATCACCGTGCGTGCGCAGAAGGTGCTCGCCGAAGTGGACGGCGTTGTCGCGGAGGATACCCGTGTGAGCGGCCGCCTGCTGCAACACCTTGGCATCAGCAAACCCTTTATTCCGTTCCACGCGCACAACGAGCATCGCATGGTGGAGCAGCTTGTGCAACGCATGCGCCAAGGCGAGCGCTTCGCACTGGTGAGCGATGCGGGAACGCCAGCGATCAGCGACCCGGGTTTCCTATTGGTGCGCGCCGCGTTGCGCGAAGGCATTACGGTGGAATGCCTGCCCGGTGCGACGGCCTTCGTGCCCGCCTTGGTGAACAGCGGCCTGCCCTGCGACCGCTTCACCTTCGAGGGCTTCCTGCCTGTGAAGAAGGGGCGGCGCACGCGCATGGAGGAACTGAAAAGTGAGCCGCGCACGATGATCTTCTACGAGAGCCCGCACCGCATACTGCGCACCTTGCAGGAATTGGCGGAAACGTTCGGCGCGGATCGCCCGGCCAGTGTGTCGCGCGAGATCAGCAAGTTGCACGAGGAGACCGTTCGTGGCCCGCTGGCTGACCTGGTCGCGCATTTCACTGCGCACGAACCGCGTGGTGAGTTCGTGTTGGTTGTGCAGGGCGCCGGTTGAAAACTGGAGCGGGTTCCTGCTGAATACCACTGCTCTGTGGGAGTAGCTTTCGGTGATCGTTCCATCATGCGCCGCGCCTCCACGTCGTTTTTCTTCGCGTTCGTTGCCACCGCTTGCGTTGCGCAGATGGTGAACCCCGGCGAAGGCAGTGACCAGGCCATCACCTTCGCGACCTACGCCGATTACCAGACGGCGAAGGGCGACACCGTCGGCACATACGTGGACCTTGTGCCATCCATGGGCCAACACAACCTGGTCTTCAGCAGGAACGGCGAGAAGCACAAGGTCCCTTGCAAGGATCTGTGGGGCTTCGTCTTCAAGGGCGTGCTCTTCCGCATCGAGGACGAGTTCCATCTCCCCGTGCGCCTGATGACCAAGGGCACGGTGTGCTACTACGAGAACGGATACGCGCACCTGATGATGCAGCGTGATGGTACCGAGCACTCCTTCTATGACATCGGTTACCAGAACTACCTGAGCCACGACCTGGAAAGCCCGATCGTCCGCGCTATTTTCAAGACCGACGATCGATCTGCGAGCGGGAAGTTCCGCGCTGCGTTCCCGCAGTATGAGCCTCTATGCGCTTGCATTGGTGATCGCGACGAGCTTGACCACACGCGACAGTGCGTGGTGGATTACGAGGCCTCGCTCGAGAAGGAGTAGGGCTCAATTAGCGGATGTGTTGATGAACCAATGAGCTGATGCGCTTGGGTCGACGGTGATCAGGGAATTCAGTGGTTCCTTTGAGCACACCATCATCAGTACCATCACATGCAAGCCTGGACCCTTACCGCGCACGGTGACCCTTTGAAGGTGTTCGCGTTGCGCGAACATCCTGATCCCGTTCCCGCCGCTGGACAGGTGCTGATAACGTGCGAGGGCTTTGGCTTGAACTATGCCGATGTAATGGCGGCGCGCGGACTCTACCGCGAAGCGCCTCCGCTGCCGAGCATCCTGGGCTATGAGGTGGTCGGGCGCGTGGAGCGTTGCGGAACAGGTGTGCCGAACGAACTGCTGGGCAAGCGCGTGGTCGCCATGACACGCTTCGGTGGTTATGCGCAACTGGCGGTCACCGATCATCGGGCGTGCGCTGTGATCCCAGAGGACCTCCCGTTGGGCCAAGCCGCCGCGCTCGCCACACAGGGTTGCACCGCGTGGTACTCGGCCACGATCCTCTGCCCGCTGCGCAAAGGGCAACGTGTGCTGGTACACAGTGCTGCTGGCGGCGTCGGACAGTTGCTGGTGCAGTTGGCGGTGCACCGTGGGTGCGAAGTGTTCGCGATCGCCAGCGGCGAAGAGAAGATGACCTACCTCCGTTCGATCGGCGCGCAGCATCCCATCGATCGTTCGCGCGGCGACTATGCCGAAGCGGTGCACAAGCTGTTGGGCGCGGACAAGCTCGATGTCTCCTTCAACGCGGTGGGTGGCGCGAGCTACAAGAAGGACATGGCCCTGCTCGGCAGCGGCGGACGGATCCTTTTATTCGGTGGCGCCGAGCGTGGCGCGCTCGGTGGCTTGGGCACCTTCCGTTTCGTGTGGCGCATGGGTATCCTGCTGCCGATCTTCCTCATGATCAAAAGCCGCAGCGTGCTCGGCGTGAACATGCTGCGCATCAGTGAGGACCAGCCTGAAGTGATCGCCGAATGCCTTCGCGAAATGGTGAACGCCCAGCGCAGCGGCATCCTGCGGCCGCATGTGCATGCGGAGTTCGCCGCCACGCAGTTGCCGCAGGCACAGGCCGCGCTTGCGAGCGGCAAAACAATGGGGAAGGTGGTGATGCGGTGGTGAGTGATCGGCGCACAACTGTTTCGATGTGCTTGGTGATCACGGACGAGCCTGAACTTGTCCGGTAGTTTTGTACAGAATGCAAAGGCTCCTGCTGAACATTTTGCTGAGTATGGGTCTGCTTCTGGAGGCCCGTGCTCAAGGCACCTTCAACGAGCGTTTCGATCTGTTCGGGGAGGGTATGGGGCAGTTCGGTTGGGGCATAGAGGTGAAGGCGAACGGCGACGCATTGGTCCTCTTCAATGGCGATTACACGGACGACAGCCTTTACTATGGCTCTGCGGTTTCCAGTGTTGTGGTAAGCCCTGCGGGTGTGTTTTCTGCCGGGTTCAGGCTTCAGATCCCCGAACGTGCTACCTATCCAGGCTGGGCCAATTGCGCATCGCCTCGGCAGGAAGGCGGATATATCCTTGGCGGCTCCACGGCTACGTGGGGCGATACGGCTCGTGCGGCGCTGTACTGGTTGGATGAGGACGGGGTTGTGACGAACTTTAGCGAACTGGACCTACCGGGTCATGATTGGATAGGCCGACAAGCCAAGCAGGCAGCGGATGGTGGTTTTGTGGTGGTGGGTGAAACAAGCAGCTTAGAGACGATCGATGCCTTCGTTGCAAAAACGGATGCGCAGGGCGAGGTAGAGTGGGTTAAGACCTTTGGCGGTGTTATGGATGACTATGCCTTGGCCGTGGATCTGCGACAACTTGGTGGCTATTTTGTGGGAGGGCAATCGCGGATATCAAGTTCAAACAAACAATTATGGGTACTAGCCTTGGACGACACCGGTGCAGTTGCTTGGAGCAAGATCTGGGGCACGCAATACGATGAGCCGAACGCGCATCTGACGACATCTGCTGATGGGAACATCCTGGTAGCATCTGCTTGGGGAACATCGCCTAACGACAATTACGCGAAGTATCTGGCCAAACTCGACAAAACCGATGGCGCAATTATGTGGGACCGGACTTATGGACCACCCTCCGAAGGCTGTCCGTTATATGCGGTTAAAGAAGTGCATGCAGGTGGTGACCTGATAGCGGTTGGACACTCGTACCAGAACGCCAGCTACTACGGCGTGCTGCTGCGCACTACGAGCCAAGGTGATAGTCTCTGGATGCGTTACTACCAGTACTACGATAGCGTTGTTACTAATGGCCGCGGACTGTTGCGCGATGTTCAACCCACCCCTGATGGGGGCTTTGTCGCTGCAGGTGTTGCACTCGGGGTAAGTGGCCAATACACCCAGGATGTATGGGTGATAAAGGTTGATAGCATGGGGTGCATAGAGCCGGGCTGCCACTTGGTGACCGGCGTTGAGACGCAGCTAACCAACCTGCGCGATGCGCTCACCGTTTCCCCGAACCCGGTAGCCAGAGGCGGCGCCATATCGGTTGAGCTGAAGTTGCCGCAGAACTTCACACCGCAGGGAGCATTGCGCTTGACACTGGTGAGCAGCGATGGTCGCTTGATAAGCGAGCAGCAACTGGAAGGCACCACTTGCGAACTCGCCCGCTCGCCGCTGGCCTCTACTACCTGCACTTGAGCGATGCCACGCGCTGGATCAGCGGTGCGAAGCTGATCGTCGAGTGATCCTTACGGCTTGATCAACAGCGTGCTCGGCACATGCGCCAGCCACAGGCTGCGGCTCTCGGCCAGGCGGCTCCAACTGGCATAGCTGATCAACAGGAAATCGAAGCGATCGAGGAAGGGCTTGTCCACGGCACGTTGCTCCATGACGGTGAGACGGCCGGGCGCTAATTCCTGCAAGCGGTGTGTTTCCATGCGGAAGTTGGCGTCGCGTTGCGTGAGGCCGGCCACATCGAGCAGCGTTACGCGGGCCTCCACATTGTGCATGAGGCGTTCGGCATAGTGGAAGAGGAAGCTATCGCCGGGGGCGAAAACAGGCAGCAGCACTTCGCGTGCGCGATCGAACTGCTTGTCCATAAGGATGCCCACGCTGCATTGCGTGCCTTCGATGAACTGTTTGAGCCGGGGGTCCAACTGGTCGTCAGCCGGAAGCAATGATTCGCGGCCGGTGAGCGTGCCGAGCAATTTGCTTGGATCGATGACGCGCGTGGTGAAGCCGAGCAGGTCGCCGAGGAAGGTGCCTTTAAGCAAGGGTTTGCCGGAACCGACCAGCAAGAGATCATAGCCGCCGCTGTTGGCCATCTGCACGATCTCGCGGGACACATCGCCGCTCACTTTGTACACCGTTTCGATCGGGCGGCCCAGGTGCTCGGCCTCGCGTTTGATCGGCTTGAAACTGTCGTGCTCGAAGTCGCCGCTGTCGATCGGGTTCACGTCCATGCTCGGTGTGAGGTGCATGGCGGTGATGGCCGTGCGCTCCTGTTCCTTGCTGGTCAATTGGTGCGCGAGGCGCAACAATTGGCGGCCGCTCTGTGGTTGGCCGAAGGAGATAAGCACGCGCCAACCGGGTAGGACGACCGGTTCACCGCGCACCACGGTTGTCGCTTTTTCGCGGAACCACCGGTTGATGACCGTAAGCGCTGGCCCGGTCATGAACGTGGTGATCAACGCCATGAGCACGAGCATCACGAAGATCTCCGGGTTCAGCACGCCGAGGTCGTAGCCGATGTTGAGCACCACGAGTTCCATCAGCCCACGTGTGTTCATGAGCGCGCCGATGGAAAGGCTGTCCCTCCAACTGTTGCCGGTGAAACGTGCGGCGATGGCGCTGCCGCCGAATTTGCCCAAGACAGCCACACCGACCACCGCTCCACAGATCCACCAGAGGTGTTCGTCGTTGAGCAGGCCGATCCGTGTGCGCAGGCCGGTGAACACGAAGAAGAGTGGCAGCAACAGCACCAGGCTCACATCCTCCAACTTGTTGATGAGCACTTTGTGGAAACTGAGGCTGGGCGGCATGATGGCACCGGCGAGGAAGGCGCCGAACAAGGCATGGATGCCGATGCTCTCGGTGGTGTAGGCCGAGCCCAACATGACCAGGAACACCAGGGCGACCACCGGCTTGCTGATGGATTCGCGATCGGTGTAGATGTCGCCCACGCGCCGCAGGAAGGGCCGCAGCACACCGACCATCACCAGCACGTAGAGCAAGGCCGCAGTGATGGTGTACAACGCGCTCACCGCCGAGCCGGCTTTAACGATGGCGATCACCGCAGCGAGGATGCACCAGGCGGTCACATCGTCGGCCGCGGCACACGTGAGGGCGAGTGTGCCCAGCCGCGTACGCGAAAGCCCCCGCTCCTGGAGCACGCGGGCCAATACCGGGAACGCAGTGATACTCATGGCGATGCCCATGAACAGTGCGAAGGAGAGGAACGACACGGTAGGCGGCGCAAAGTCGACATACAACCAATACGCCAGGCCCACCCCCATGGCGTAGGGGATGATGATGCTCGCGTGGCTGATGACCACCGAATCATGCGCGCGGCCACTGAGCAGCTTCAGGTCGAGTTCGAGGCCAACGACGAACATGAAGAGTAACAGGCCGATCTGGCTCATGAACTGGAGGTTGTCCAACGAGCCTTCGGGGAAGAGGAAATGGAACACGCCCGGGAACCAGTAGCCCACCACGGATGGACCGAGTACGATGCCCGCGACGATCTCACCGATCACCGTGGGCTGCCCGAGCTTGTTGAAGAGGTAGGCGAACAGCCGGGCCACCGCGATGATCGCCACGATCTGCATGAGCAGCACCCCGAACGCATGGTGCATGTTGCCACCCACCGTGTGTTGGAACTGCTCCAGCGCCGTACCGACCGGCTTGCCATGGGCGGCGAAGGCGAGGTCCTCTGCCAGGTTCGGCCGCAACCGATCCCCCTGGGTGATCGTCCAGTAGATCAGTCCGCCGAAGAGCGCGATGGTCAGCACATAAAAGAGGATGCTGCGCTGCGCCACCGACATGGTGCTAAAGTACCGGAGGGAAGCGCAGCCCTTGTTCCCGGAATGTGAAGCGCCGCTGCTGCCCGCGCGGGGTCTACATTTGTCGCGCATGACAGCGGGGTCGGTCTCCTTGAACACATTGCCCTTCACAAGCTGGGGCCTGGGCCTGGGGCAACCACTGCTCATCGCCGGTCCGTGCAGTGCGGAGAGCGAGGAGCAGGTGCTGGCCACCGCCCGCGGGATCGCCGTTGGTGGTCGGGCGCGGGTGTTCCGCGCCGGACTATGGAAGCCCCGCACGCGACCCGGGAGCTTTGAAGGCGCCGGGGAGCAAGGCCTGGCCTGGCTGCGGCGCATGAAGGAGGAGACCGGCCTGTTGGCCATGACCGAAGTGGCCACACCGGAACATGTGGAGGCCTGTCTGCGGGCGGGCATCGACATGCTGTGGATCGGGGCGCGCACCACGCCGAACCCGTTCAGTGTGCAGGAGATCGCCGAAGCGTTGAAGGGAACGGACATCCCGGTATTCGTGAAGAACCCGATCAACCCCGACCTGCAGTTGTGGATCGGGGCATTGGAACGGTTGAACAGGGCCGGGATCAACCGGCTGGCAGCGATCCACCGTGGGTTCAATTGGTTCGAACGCACGCCTTACCGCAATAGCCCGATGTGGGAATTCCCGATCCGGCTGAAGGCGGCCTTCCCAGAATTGGAGGTGGTCTGCGACCCAAGCCACATCACCGGCAGCACCGATAAGCTTGGTACGATCGCCCAGCAGGCCCTGGACCTGGGGTTGAACGGCTTGATGGTGGAGGTGCATCATGACCCCCTTCATGCCAAGAGCGACGCGGACCAGCAAGTGACCCCTGCCGCATACGGCGTCTTGATGGAGAGTCTCATCTTCCGCAAGGCGCACCCCACGCCGATGATGCACGACCGGCTCGAGGAACTGCGCGATCTGATCGACCAACTCGACGAGGAGATCGCCCAGAAGTTGGGTGCGCGGATGGACATCGCCGAGCGGATCGGGGAATACAAGCTGGCGCACCAGGTCGCGATCCTTCAGCCCGAGCGCTGGGACCGTATCGTGCGCCGCCAATTGAAGCTGGCCGCACACTTGGGGCTCGACCCGGCCTTCGTCCGGGAGTTCATGGACACGATCCACCGGGAGAGCATCCGGCGCCAGAGCGCGGTGCCCGGCGAGGAAGGTGCAACGGTCCCCTCAGGAACCCCAGCCTCGGGTCGGATCGGTCGGGGAAAGTGATCCCCCTTCCACCTACATTCGGGCCGCCTTGGTCCGAACCGTTCGGGCCCGGCACCTGCCCCGGAACCTGATCAACACTAGAACCACTTCCTGAAGATGAGACAGATCCTTACGCTGTGCGCTGCTTTGCTGACGTCAGCGGCGTGGTGCCAATTGACCTACACCAACAGCCCCGACCGCCTGGCAGGCAATACCTCCAGCGGTGGTTGCATGGGCGTGACGGACATGAACGGTGATGGCCTGGACGATATCGCGATCCTTGACGGGAGCGATCACGTGATCATCAAGTACCAGAACGCCGATGGCAGTTTCACCTCGTTCGATTACGGCACCATCTCGGGCGAAGGCCAGTGGGGCTGGGCGATCGCCGACATCGACAACGATGGTCACAAGGACATCGTGTCCGGCGGTGGGTATGATGGCACGCACTACATGCGTATCTCCGCGCCGGGTGTCTTCACCCTCACGGACCTGAACGGACCGGACATCTTCACCCAGTGCATGAGCATCGCCGACATGAACGGCGATGGTCGCAACGATGTGTTCTCGTGCCACGACGATGGACATCCGAACATCTGGTTCACCGACGCCGCCGGCGTGCCGCAGGAGAACAACGCGTACATCGATTGGGCCACCAACTGCACCGGCACCTCCGGTGACATGAGCGGCAACTACGGCAGCACGTTCACCGATTTCGACAACGACGGCGACATCGATCTGCACATCAGCCACTGCCGCCAGGGCGTGAACGATCCGCTGGATTGCCGCCGCTGGGACCGCCTGTTCGTGAACGACGGCACCAACCATTACAACGATCAAGCGTCCGCCTACGGCTTGCAGAACCACGAGCAGGTGTGGACCTCGGACTTCGGCGATTTCGACAACGACGGTGACCTCGACGTGGTGAGCACCACCCACAGCGCCACCATGGAATTGTTCGAGAACGACGGCACCGGCCACTTCACCGACATCACTTCCGGCAGCGGCCTGGAGGTGACGGGCTTCTTCCTGCAGGGCCTCTTCCGCGACTTCGACAACGACGGCTACCTCGATGTGCTCACCGCGAGCACCCACTTCTACTTCAAGGGCAATGGCGATGGCACCTTTACCCAGGCTGACAATGTGTTCCCCGCTTCGAGCGAGATGCACAGCTTCGCCATCGGCGACCTGAACAACGACGGCTTCGAGGACGTGTTCGCGAGCTACGGCAGCGGCTACATCGATACGAACCCCGGCTTCCCCGATCGTCTCTGGCTGGCCACGCCTAATGGCAACCACTGGTTCCGTGTCACGCTGCAGGGCACGGTGAGCAACCGCGATGCGGTAGGCGCACGTGTCACGATCCACGGTCCCTTCGGCGTGAAGATCCGCGAGGTGCATGCTGGAGAGAGCTACGGCATCGTGAACAGCTTCGCGCTCAACTTCGGCCTGGGTGCGTACGACGAGATCACAAGTGTTGACATCCACTGGCCGAGCGGGCTCAATGAGACCTTCACCGATGTGAACGTCGACGGGACGATCCACGTGATCGAGGGCACCTGCATCAGCCCGACCGCCGAGATCACCACGCCGGGTTCGGCGATCGTGTGTGGCAACGGCGATGCGATCACCCTCACCGCCAACGCAGGTTTCAACTACTCATGGAGCAACGGCGCCACCACCCAGAGCATCGATGTGAGCGCTGCCGGCAACTACCAGGTGACCATCGATGATGGTAACGGCTGCGAAGCCACCACCAGCATTTTCGTGGCCCAAAGCCCCGATGAGACACCGACCGTTTCCCTGAGCGGTGATGCGAACTTCTGCGAAGGCGATCAGCTCACCATCACCAGTTCCGATGCCACGGGCTACGCGTGGAGCAACGGCTCCACCGACCAGAGCATCACGGTGACCACTGCGGGCACTTACACGGTGACGGTCACCGGCACTTGCGGCGACTTCACCAGTGATGAAGTGGTGGTGACCACCTTGGACTCACCGGATGCCCCTGTCGCCAACGATGTGACGATCCCGGTCGCGGGTACCGCTACGTTGAATGCCACGGGTGAGAACCTGGAATGGTACAACGCGGCCACGGGTGGCCTCCTCATGGGTACGGGCAGCCCCTTCGTGACACCCTTCCTCTGGTTCCCCACCACCTTCTGGGTCGCTGCGGGCACGGTACACGGTGGTGGCACTTCGTACGGTGGCCAGACCGACCGCATCAATACCGGTGCACCCGGCCAGTACCATACCAATGCTGACAACTACGAGATCTTCACCGCCAGCGCGCCCTTCACCTTGAGCTCGGTGAAAGTGTACGCCAACGGTGCTGGGAACCGCACCATCGCCATCACCGATGAAGGCAATGGTTCCACCATCGCCACGGGTGTGTTCAACATCCCTGACGGTGAAAGCCGCGTGGACCTGAACTTCAGCGTCCCCCAGGGTGGACCATACGGCCTGCGCGTGGTGGGTGGCGACCCGCAGCTCTGGCGCGATGGGTTGAACAGCAACCCCGCTTATCCCTATGCGCTCGGCACGGTGGGTAGCATCACGAGCAGCAGCGTCGCCGGTGCGAACGCCACGGAGTACTACTACTTCTTCTACGATTGGGAAGTGGATGCCGTGAGCACCACCTGCATGGGTCCGCGCACGCCTGTCAACGTGTTGATCACTGTGGTGGGTGTGGAAGAGGTGGATCCGAACAGCGGTGTCCGGGTATGGCCGAACCCGGCTACGGACATGCTGTCGATCACGCTCGGAACGGTCCAGGGCCGTGTATCGGTGGATATGATGGACGTGACCGGCCGCCTGGTGAAGTCCACCAATGCCGATGCGAGCGCCCAGCTGAACGGCACCCTCCAATTGCCGGTGGGCAACCTCGTTCCAGGGGAGTACGTGGTGCGTGTGAAGTACGACCAGGGCATGAGCATGCACCGCATCGTGGTGCGCTGAGGTTCATAGACCCGTTGATAATGAAGCCCCGGCAAACTTGCCGGGGCTTCATCGTTCTATCTAATTTCGGACCCCTGCAAGGAAGCCTGGAACGAACCGAACACATCCAACAGACCCGATGATCACACGAAGACTCTCCTCTTTGGCCCTGGCACTGGCCTGCGCCTCCGGCGTCATGGCCCAGTTGGCCTTCACGAATGCCAGCGCGATGCTCAGCCACGATAGCCATGCTGGTGCATGTGTAGCGGTGGCTGACATGGACGGTGACGGATTGGATGATATCGTCCAGCTCGACATGAGCGAGCATGTTTACATACTCTACCAGAATGCCGACCACACTTTCGTCACGTTCGATTATGGAGTAGTGGAGAACAGCAGCCAGTGGGGCTGGGCCATGGCCGACCTGAACAACGATGGGCATAAGGACATCTGCAGTGGGGTGGGTATCACGAACTTCCTCAACATCACCAGCCGTGGCGTGTTCACACTCACCGACCTGAACGGGCCGAATATCTTCACGCAGTGCATGACCATGGCCGATTTCAACAACGATGGTCGTGTGGACGTGTTCGCCTGCAACGATGTGGGTCCGAGCAACATCTGGATCACCAATGGTAGTGGCATCCCGACATACAATTCCACCGTCATGCCCTGGGCCACTTCCTGCACAGGCACGGCAGGTGACATGAGCGGTAACTACGGCAGCACGGCGACCGACTTCGACAACGATGGTGACATCGATCTGCACATCAGCCACTGCCGCCAGGGCGTGAACGACGCCAACGACTGCCGTCGCTGGGACCGCCTCTTCGTGAACGATGGCACGGGGCACTACACGGACCAGGCCGCCGCCTACGGCATGGAGAACCACGAGCAGGTGTGGACAACCGACTTCGGCGATATCGACAATGACGGAGACCTCGACGCCTTCAGCACCACGCACAGCAGTACCTTGATGTTGTTCCTGAACGATGGCACGGGTCACTTCACCAACGCTACTGCTGGTAGCGGCTTGCAGAACAGCACCGGCTTCTTCCTGCAGGCCAAGATGGAGGACATGGACAACGATGGTTTCCTTGACATCCTGACCGGAAGCTCCGAGCACTTCTTCAAGGGCAACGGCAACGGAACCTTTACGGAGATCACCAACCTGTTCCCTTCCACCAAGGACATCCTCAGCTTCGCGTTCGGCGATCTGAACGGCGACGGTTTCCAGGATGTGTATGCCGGTTACGGTGATGGCTATGTGGACGGCGACCCAGGCTTCCCTGATCGCCTCTGGCTGAACACCCCCAACAGCAATCACTGGCTCAATGTGAAATTGACCGGTGTGCAGAGCAAC
Organism: Flavobacteriales bacterium; assembly: GCA_039933875.1. Lineage (GTDB taxonomy): Bacteria > Bacteroidota > Bacteroidia > Flavobacteriales_F > PHOS-HE28 > PHOS-HE28. The sequence goes on from JBDTNF010000085.1 coordinate 32,960, forward strand.
CGTGACGCGGTTGGCGCCAGAGTCACCATCACCGGTCCTTGGGGTACGCAAATACGCGAAGTGCATGCGGGGGAGAGTTACGGCATCACCAACTCCTTCATCTGCCACTTTGGTCTCGGCAATTACACCACCGTCCCCACGATCGTGATCCACTGGCCCAGCGGTCAGGTGGACACCTACACGGACATCGCTGTCGATCAAGTGATCGGTGCCGTGGAAGGCATCTGCATCAGTCCCGCCGCCGCCATCACCACGCCGGGTTCGCCCATCGTGTGTGGCAATGGGGATGCGATCACTCTTACTGCCAATCCGGGATTCAACTATGACTGGAGTACTGGTGCCACCACCCAAAGCATCGATGTGACGGCCGCTGGCAACTACGTGGTGACCATCGATGATGGCAACGGCTGCGAAGCCACCACCAGCATCACCGTGGCACAGAGCCCGGATGAGACACCGACCGTGACCCTGGATGGCGATGACACGTTCTGCGAAGGCGACGAAGTGACGATCACCAGTTCCGAGGCAGCGGGCTATACCTGGAGCAATGGCGGTACCGACCAGAGCATCACCGTTAACACCAGCGGCACCTTCCACGTGACCATCGATGGTACCTGCGGGGATTTCTCCAGCGCGGATGTGACGGTGACCATGCTTGATGCCCCGGATGCTCCGATCGCCGATGGCGTGACCATTCCCGGCCCAGGGACCGCGGACCTTATGGCTGTGGGTGACAATATCCAGTGGTATGATGTGCCGACGGGTGGCACCCCCGTGGGTTCCGGGAACAATTGGCAGACACCGCCCCTTGCTGTCCCCACGACATACTGGGTGGCGGCGGGAACCATCCATGGCGGGGGTACTTCCTATGGCGGACAGACCGACCGGATCAATACCGCTGCTCCGGGCCAATACCACACCAATGCTGACAACTACGAGATCTTCAACGCCAGTTCGCCGTTCACCCTCGCTTCCGTGAAGGTCTATGCCAACGGGGCAGGTAATCGCACCATCGCGGTGATCGACCAAGGCAACGGATCAACGATCGCCACCGGTGTGTTCAACATCCCGAACGGTGAAAGCCGGGTGGACCTGAATTTCAGCGTTCCGCAGGGTGGACCTTACGGTCTGCGTGTTGTGGGCGGCGATCCGCAGCTATGGCGTGATGGCAATGGCAGCAACCCGAGTTACCCTTACGCACTGGGCACCTTGGGAAGTATCGTCAGCAGCACTGTCGCGGGCGCCAATGCGACCGAGTACTACTACTTCTTCTACGATTGGGAGGTGGAAGCCGTGAGCACCACCTGCATGGGTCCCCGTACCCCCGTGGAGGTGAACATCCTTTCGACCGGGATCGAGACCAACGCGAACAGTGGCGTGCGTGTATGGCCGAACCCGGCCACCGATGTGGTGTCGATCACCCTGGGAACCGTGAAAGGACGTGTCTCGGTGGATATGATGGACGCCACGGGCCGTATGGTGAAGTCTGCCAATGCTGACGCTAGCGCACAGATGAACGGCACCCTGCAAGTGCAGGTCGGCGATCTCGCCCCCGGCGAATATGTGGTGCGCGTGAAGTACGACCAGGGCACCAGCATGCACCGGATCGTGGTGCGCTGAGCGCGATAGATCAGTGATCGACGAAGCCCCCCGACATGTCGGGGGGCTTCGTCATTGTATCCTTCGCTTCACGGCTTCGTTCAACGGCACGCCC
>JBDTNF010000086.1:0-20697 GCA_039933875.1 Flavobacteriales bacterium
AAGGACGATCCCACGCTGATGTTCACCAACGCGGGGATGAACCAGTTCAAGGACCTGTTCCTCGGCAATCGTCCGGCGAAGGACAAGCGGATCGCGGACACACAGAAGTGCCTGCGCGTTTCCGGCAAGCACAACGACCTGGAGGAGGTGGGGATCGACACCTACCACCACACGATGTTCGAGATGCTCGGCAACTGGAGCTTTGGGGACTATTTCAAGAAGGAAGCGATCCAGTGGGCGTGGGAACTGCTCGCCGATGTCTACAAGATCGACACCGCCAACATCTACGTGACCTATTTCGGTGGAGACGCTGCGGACAAGCTGGAGGCCGATGAAGAGACGCGCCAGCTCTGGCTGCGGTACCTGCCTGCGGAGCGCATCCTGCCGTTCAGCCGCAAGGACAACTTCTGGGAGATGGGCGACACCGGCCCCTGTGGTCCGTGTACCGAGATCCATGTGGATGTGCGTAGTGCGGAAGAGAAAGCGGCCAGGCCCGGGCATGAATTGGTGAACAACGACCACCCGCAGGTTATCGAGATCTGGAACAATGTGTTCATGCAGTTCGAGCGCAAGGCCGATGGCTCGCTGCACACATTGCCATCACAGCATGTCGACACGGGCATGGGTTTCGAACGCCTGTGCATGGTGCTGCAGGGCAAGCGCAGCAACTACGATACGGATGTGTTCCAGCCGCTGATCCAGGCGCTCGCGAAGAAGTGCGGGAAGGCCTATGGCAAGGATGAGAAGAGCGATATCGCCATGCGCGTGATCGCCGACCACCTCCGCGCGATCAGCTTCGCGATCGCCGATGGGCAGTTGCCGAGCAATACAGGTGCTGGCTATGTGATCCGTCGGATCCTGCGCCGTGCCGTGCGCTACGGGTACAGTTTCCTCGGGTTCGGTGAGCCCTTCATGAACGAACTCGTTGCTGTGCTGGTTGGCCAGATGGGCGACCAGTTCCCTGAACTGAAGAAGCAGAAAGGCATCATAGAGAATGTGATGTTGGAGGAGGAGAAGGCCTTCCTACGCACGCTGGAGCAAGGCACGAAGCGTCTGGAGCAGGTCCTCAGTGAGACCAAGGGGACGATCCCCGGCGAAAAGGCTTTCGAACTGCTGGACACTTTTGGATTCCCCATTGACCTCACGCAGTTGATGGCACGGGAGCAAGGCCGCGATGTCGACATGAAAGGCTTCGAGGGCGAGTTGAAGAAACAGAAGGATCGCAGCCGTGCAGCCACCGCCGTCACCGCTGGTGATTGGATAACCGTGAACGCGCCCACCCTGAGCGGAGTCGAAGGGGGTGCGCAAACGGAGTTCGTTGGCTACGATGAGTTGGAATGCGAAGCACGGATCCTTCGTTACCGCAAGACCTCAGGCAAAGGGGGCGATCAGTACCAGATCGTTCTTGATCGCACACCCTTCTATGCCGAAGGCGGTGGGCAGGTCGGCGACCAAGGCTGGCTGATCAACGGCGAGGACAAGGTCGAAGTCATCGACACCAAGCGCGAGAACCAGCTGGTCGTGCATTTCACGAAGTCCTTGCCGAAGGATGTGAACGCGGCCTTCATCGCACGTGTTGCTGGAGAACGTCGCGCGCTCACGCAGCGCAATCACACGGCCACACACCTGCTTCACCATGTGTTGCGCAAGAACCTGGGCACCCACGTGGAGCAGAAGGGATCGCTTGTCGCACCGGACAGGCTGCGCTTCGACATCAGCCACTTCGCCAAAGTGACCAACGAGGAACTCGCGACCATCGAACGCGAAGTGAACGAGATGATCGCCGCGGACATCGTGTTCGAAGACCTGCGCAACGTGCCGATCGCCGAGGCGAAAGCCATGGGGGCCATGGCGCTGTTCGGCGAGAAGTACGGCGACAGCGTGCGCGTGGTGAAGTTCGGTCCGAGCGTGGAGCTGTGTGGTGGAACGCATGTGCCGCGCACGGGTGTCATCGGTCCGTTCCGCATTGTGAGCGAGAGCGCGTTGGCAGCTGGCATCCGCCGCATCGAGGCCATCACCAGCGTGGAGGCCGAGCGAATGATCAACGACAACCTTGCGAAACTGGATGCCATCAACGCGCTGCTGAAGAACCCGGCCGACCTGGTGCAGGCGGTGGAGAAGTTGGTGGAGCAGAACGCCCAGTTGACCAAGGAGTTGGAGAAAGCGGCGAAGGAGAAGGTGCGTGGCTATGCTGCATCCCTTCCGCCGTTGGCGAAGAAGAACACCAAGGGGCTGTCGGTCCTTATCCAGCAACTCGATCTCGACGCCCAAGGCCTGAAGGACCTGGGTTATCAACTGCGCGAGCAGTATCCGGACCTGGCTTTCGTGTCAGGTTCCGTTCTCGATGGCAAACCGCTGCTGGCGGTGTCCATCGGCAGCGGTTTCGCAGCGGCCACAGGCACCACCGCCGTGAACATCATCAAGCAGATCTCGCCCGAGATCAAAGGTGGTGGCGGTGGCCAGCCCGACTTTGCCACGGCCGGTGGCAAAGAGCCCGGGGGCATGGCCAGCGCGCTGAAGAAGGCGGAAGGCCTCCTGGTCTGATCGTCCCCAACGTAAGGTCATAAAGCGACGAAGCCCCCCCTGACGTGTCAGGGGAGGCCTCGGAGCGGCGTGAAGTGCTACTGCGGCTTCACGCCAATTGAGGGCGGGCCGTAGAGAGTCTGGTCGGTGGGGGCAGCGGGTGGTTGCCGTACACCGGGCCGAGGTAGCGGCTTTCGTAGCTCAGGCCCAGATTCAGGATGTAGAGGAAGTTCAACAAGATCACAAGGACATAATCCATGGTGCTGCGTTTGCCGAAGCACTGGCACACCTCGATCCACACCTTGGGCATGAAGTAGAGCTGGCCATAGATGGGGATCAGCAGCAGCCAGGCGTGTTTGGCCGGACGCCCCACGATGCGCAGGAACACAACGACGTTCAAGAACGGGATGATCGACGCGATCCCGGGCTGGTTGGCCTTCTCGTACAACCGCCACTGCCCCACGAGGGCGATGATACCAAGGAAGATCAGCGCGTAGTAGAACGCGTTGCCCATCTTGGAATAGAAGAAATCGTGAATGTGTGAGAGCACTTCCATGGCCGCAGGTTTTTGTTCATAACGACTGGCCGAAATACAGGTGGTTCCAGCAAAGAGACGACCCGAAAGGCCCCCGGTTGCCTGCCCAACGCAGGGACTTATGCCCTTTCGTATGTGGATCAGACGAACAGTGCTAACCGATCGAGGAACGGTCGGGCGCGATGGTCACACCGGACGGTCTCGCGGAGGTCCGCTTCGGCCAACAAGAACAGCTTATTGTGAGACGGATAACTCGATGGGAGTCAGGGTCTAAGCCCTCGGAACGGCATAGGCCTTCACGTCCCCCTCGGTGATCTCCTTCCCGCTCAGGATCACCAGGCGCTCGATCACGTTGCGGAGTTCGCGAACGTTACCGGTCCAAGGCAATTTTTGGAGCTCCTTCAGGGCCTTGTCCGCCACTTTCTTCGGGGCGATGCCTTGTTCATCGCAGACCTGCTGGATGAAATGCTCGGCCAGCAGCGGGATGTCATCCAACCGCTCAGCCAGGCTGGGCACATGGATCGGGATCACGCTGAGGCGGTGGAAGAGGTCCTCCCGGAAGCGCCCCTCGGCGATCTCCTTTTTCAGCTCCTTGTTGGTCGCCGCGATCACGCGCACATCCACCTTGATGTCCTTGTCGCCGCCCACTGGCGTGATCCGGCTTTCCTGCAGTGCGCGCAACACCTTGGCCTGCGCCGCCAGGCTCATATCACCGATCTCGTCCAGGAACAGGGTGCCGCCATCGGCGAGTTCGAATTTGCCCTTACGGTCCCTGATCGCGCTGGTGAAACTGCCCTTCACATGACCGAACAGTTCGCTTTCGATCAGCTCGCCGGGAATGGCCGCGCAGTTCACCTCGATGAAGGCCGCGTCGGCCCGATGGCTCTGGTCGTGGATAGCGCGTGCCACACCTTCCTTGCCGGCCCCGTTGCCACCGGTGATCAGCACGCGCGCGTCGCTGGGCGCGACTTTGCCGATCATCTCGCGGATCGCTTCCAGGGCCTTGCTGGCACCGATCATTTTCACACCACCTGCCTTGGTTTTCTGCACCTTCTGGCGCAGCACCTTGGTCTCCTGCACCAGGTTGTTCCGGTCCAGCGCGTTGCGCACACTCACCAGGATCCGGTTGATGTCCGGCGGCTTCTGGATGAAGTCGAACGCACCCTTCTTCAAGGCGTCCACGGCGGTGTCGATGGTGCCATGCCCACTGATCATCACCACAGGCAGGTCCTCGTTGTGGGCATGCAGTTTCTCCAACACCTCAAGCCCGTCCATCTTCGGCATCTTGATGTCGCAGAGCACCAGGTCCCATTTGCCCTTCTTCGCCTTGTCCAGGCCGCTGGTGCCATCCTCGGCTTCCTCCACCTTGTGGCCCTCGTGCTCAAGGATCTCCCGCAACGCGTAGCGGATCGCTTTCTCGTCGTCGATGATCAGGATGTTGGCCATGGTTCGTTCGCGGAGTGTGATGCGCAAAGATGGGATGCCTTCGGAACACCTCACCCCGGTATATTCGAGCAACCGTTCATAACGTGGGCGTCTCCTATGTGACCTTGGCCCCTATGCGGGACCCAATCCCATGAAGCAGTTGCTCAAACCCCTTTGCATCGCCGTGTTCCCGGCTTTCCTAGCCACCAACGCGAACGCGATGTCGGTGGAGATCGAGTTGCTCGCGCCGGACTACTGCCAATCATACCTCGGGCAGTTGGGCACCACGGTAACGGGTGGCACTGCGCCGTATAGCTACGCATGGTACCGCTGGGAGGGAGGACTGTGGACGCCCGTGTTCGCAGGCATTCCGGAAGGCATGCTTATCGGTGCGATATGGGGCGATTACAAAGTCGTGGTTACCGATGCCGTTCTCGCGACCGCGGAGGCGACCGCATCCCTCCCTGGTCTTATAGGCGTTTCGATGAGTTGGAGCGTCCTTCCCTATGTGCAAGGTTCGCCTCCTGTTCTCGTGGTCCAGTCGTATACGGATATGGGGTCGGTGCCGATCCAGGTGCAAGGCCCTTCCTCTTCCGAGGTTGCCTCCACTCCGTTAGGGGGGCTTTACATGTTCGTCTTGTCCCCGGGTGTGATCGATGGTGAGGTGGTGGCATCGGTTCAGGTCCCCGGTGGCAGCTACTGTTATGACGGTGCCTGGTTCACGGTGCCCCCACCAACGGTCGTTCCGCAACTCACGGTCGTAGAGGTGGAAGGCTCCTGTAGCAATGCGCCGACGGGTGGTATCGCGCTCGCTGTTTCGAACGGCGTCAACGCGGGCGGCATGAACTTACGGTTGAAGAACGCAGCAGGGGCTATCGTGGCGTCCAGCACAGATGTTGGTCAGCTGCCAACGAGCCGTTCATTCGCGAACGTGGCGGCAGGTACTTATTGGGTGGTGATCAGTGATGCGCCGACCACTGGGATCATCATCCCCGGCTTCATTTACGATTGTCAGGACTCCATCCAGGTGACCGTGCCCGACTTGGGCGCCACCTGTGGCCTTGTACAGGGCAGGGTATTCCTTGACAATGATCTCAACTGTACTTACCAGGGGAACGAGCCTTCGGTGCCCGACATGGTTCTTGAGGTGTTGCCCGGTCCGTTCTATGCGAACACGAATAGCGCGGGCCAGTACTCAGTCGTTCTAGCACCGGGGAATTATACCATCGCTTTGCAAAGCGCCAGCGTGGAGCAGCAATGCACAGGTGCCATCCCGTTCACGATAACCGGATCATCGACGCCGTTAGCGGTGAATGTTCCCGGTGTATCAGCCCTGCCATTGGACGTCGAGCTCGCCATGAATTCCGGCCCTGCGCGACCCGGCATGGAGTTCGAACACTACGTATCGCTTCGGAGTTTGACCTATGGGAATAGCGGGAACCTCACGATCACGATGCAGTTCGACCCTGCAGTAGGCTATCTCAACGCATCGCCAGCGCCGAGCTCGGTGGTGGGCAATACGATCACGTGGAACCAGGTGGCGCTATACTATTGGGAGCAACGGGCGATCAGCGTTCGCTTCATGGTACCGCCCGATGTGGGGCTGATCGGTACCGACCTGTTCACGACCTGTTCCGTGGCCACGGCGCTGACAGATGGGAACCTCGCCAATAACACGGCCACCACCATGGTCATCGTCACAGGGAGCATCGACCCGAACGATAAACTGCCTTATACCAGCAGCGGTAGCACGACAGAGTTCGATCCCGGCGAGGATGAGTGGATCGACTACGCGATCCGCTTCCAGAACACCGGCACGGACACGGCTTTCAATGTGATCATTACCGATACCCTGGCCTCGAACCTCGATCCCGGATCGATCATCGTCGGTGCTTCGTCGCACCCGTTCACTTGGCAACTGCGCGGTGCCGGTATCCTGAAATTCTACTTCTTCAGCATTGCCCTGCCCGACAGTAATGTGAACGAGCCGGGCAGCCACGGTTCCGTATCGTTCCGCATCCGCCCGCAACTTCCCCTGCAACCCGGCGATGAAATTCTCAACGCCGCGAACATTTATTTCGACTTCAACGCACCTGTGATCACCGAGCCATGTGTGTTGGTGGTGCCTGAACCCGATGTACACCTTAACGCGAAGGTCTTCCTTGGTGGCGCGATCACCGGGGTGCCTGGCACGATGACCGACGCGCTACGTGGGCTTGGAGTGATCCCGCATCAGGAACCCTATTCGGGACTTGGGCAGATCTACACGGGCTCACACGGTCCCTTGATCGTAGCCTCTAACGTTCTTGCTGTTCCCGGTCCTGATGCCATTGTGGATTGGGTCCTGGTGGAATTGCGGAATGCTTCACAACCATCCATGGTCATGGCGAGTCGGGCCGCACTTGTGCAACGAGATGGTGATGTGGTATCCACTGATGGGATCACTCCTGTTTCGTTCGATCTCGCTGCAACGCCCGCATATGTCGCCATCCGCCACCGCAATCATTTGGGAGTGATGACGGCTACTCCCATCGCGCTCACATCGACCCCGGCAGTGGTGGACTTCACCGATCCCGCAACGGCGACCTGGGGCGTCAACGCGCAAAACGATGTGGGTGGAACGATGGCGCTTTGGCCCGGCGATCTCAATTATGACGGTGTGATCAAGTACAACGGAGTGAACAACGACCGCGATCCGGTGCTGGTGACGGTTGGCGGAAACACCCCCACCGGCACGTTGGTTGGCGTATACCACCGCGCTGATGTGAACATGGACGGCACCGTCAAGTACCACAACAGCGATAACGACAGGGATGTGATCCTGCAAACCATCGGTGGCTCGGTGCCAACGGCCACGCGGCTGCAACAGTTGCCCTAGCGCCGACCGCCTTGAAATAGAAGCCGGGTGTGAGAATTGGGGACAACCTTTTGCGTTGCGCCCGTCTGAGCATTGATGGGCTGCATATTCCGCTGCATCACGCTGTTGCTGGCGTTCCAGCTTTCCGCTACCGGCGCCATTGCCCAACAGGCTCCCTTGCGGGGCATCGCTTCCAGGGTCGAAGCCGAGAGGGGCGGGCATACCTGGCGCACCTACAGCCCGTTCCATGCGAGCACGCCCGATGCGGCTACCCGGCGTTCGCTGCCCGAGGCCAGCATGTTCTCGGTGGATGAGACTGTGCTCGCTGAGTTGCTCCTCGCGGCACCGTCGGCGCTGGAACTGATCGTTCCTGCACGGCAGGGCGAGGTGCGCCTGACCCTCGTGGCCGCCGAGCGGATGACGGATGAGTTCCAAGTGATACTCGCAAGCACCGGACGACCGATCGAAGCACTGCCCGGCTTGCACTATGTGGGCATCGTGAACGATGATCCGAACACGCTCGCAGCGATCAGCGTCTTTCCCGGTCAGGTGATGGGCATCGTGAACGATGGTCAGGGCGATCACGTGCTGGGCCCGATGGAAGGGAGCGTTGCGCACATCTACTACGCCACGGAGGATCTGCCGCAACAAACTTTCGTGTGCGACACACCGGAGGAAGCCTTTCCGGATGAAGAGCACGGGATCCAAGGGAACGAAGGCGAACGATCGCTGAAGTGCGTGCGCTTCTATTGGGAGGTGAATTACGATCTGTTCCTGGCCAAGGGGAGCGTGGTGAACACGGTGAACTACGTCACCGCGCTCTTCAACCAAAGCGCCGCTCTCTACACGAACGATGGCATCAGCGTGGTGCTCAACCAGGTCTTTGTGTGGGATGTGGCCAGCCCGTACGTCGGCACCACGATGCTGGAGCAACTGACCTACTTCCAGAACACCCGCAATTCCTTCAACGGCGACCTCGCCCATTTGCTCGGCCTCACCGGTGGTGGCGGACGTGCGGCGAGCCTGGCCGGACTGTGCAACATCGACAACGACAACTCGATGTGCTACAGCAACATCACCACCACCTTCCTGAACGTGCCCACCTATTCGTGGAGCGTCCAGGTGGTGACGCATGAGCAAGGCCATCTGCTCGGTTCCAATCACACGCATGCATGTGTGTGGAACGGTAACAACACGCAGATCGATGGATGCGGCCCGACGGCCGGTTACACCGAAGGCAACACGTGCGCTACTGGACCGATCCCACCCGGTGGCGGCACCATCATGAGCTATTGCCACTTGAACCCGGTGGGGATCAACTTCAACAACGGTTTCGGCCCGCAACCGCTGGCGGTGATCACCAGTTCGGTGTCCACAGCGCCCTGCCTCATCAGTTGTACCGCCGTGGCGTGCGGGACCGTTTTCGGATCTAACGCGAGCAACATCACTACGACCACGGCTCTGTTGAATTGGATGCCGGCGACCAGCGCGGTCTCCTATGATCTCCAGTGGAAACAGGTCGGGGCGCCCACATGGAACACGGTGCTTGCGATCGCGGGTACGTCCTATCCGCTGACCGGGCTTTCCGCATGGATGAACTACACCTTCCAGGTGAAGACCAATTGCGCCGCTGGTGCTTCCGTCTACGCGCCTGCTGCGGGGTTCACCACCGCTGCCAACAGCTTGAGCGATGGACTGGTCGCCTGCTACCCGTTCAACAATTCACCGAACGATGCCTCGGGCAATGGACACAACGGTGTGCTGGTGGGGCCGCTGCCTACTGCGGATCGCTATGGCGTTCCGAATGCGGCTTATGCGTTCGACGGGGTTGACGATCGCATCGACGTGGCCGACCTGAACACCTGGGCCATCAGCAATGAACTCAGCGTGAGCTTTTGGGTGAAGGCGCTCGAGAGCAAGGGCAACACCATCGTGTGGGCCTGGCCGGACATCGCCACCGATCGCTTCGCCGTGAGCCCGCATTACTTCCACACCGGCTCCAACGATTTCTCCTGGACCTTCGGCGTGTACAACGGCACGGGGCGCTGCTACTTCACCGGTTATCCGCTGTATGCGGAATGGGAGCACTACGTGGTGACCTCGAGCGCCACCTCGAACACGATGAAGATCTACAAGAACGGTGTGCTCTTCGACATCGAGCAGCACGCTGGCTCGATCACCGATCTCAACAGGACCTTGTACATCGGCGGCTACTTTCTGCCCAATTTCTTCCTGCACGGCTCCTTGGATGACCTCGCGATCCACCGTCGTGAACTCACAGCCGGTGAGGTAGCGCAACTCTACACGACAGGTTCCCCTTGCTCACCGCGGATCACCGTGGCTCCGAAGGTTTTCCTCGATGGACCCTATGTGGAGGCGAACCTGATGATGAACGATGCCTTGCGCAGCGCGAGCCTGATCCCCGGCCTCGAACCGTATTCGGGTCTATCCTTCCCCATGGTGGCTGGCGGCACCGGAACGGCGATCGCTGCTGGTGTCACCACCGCGACAGGGGACAACGGGATCACCGATTGGGTGATGGTGGAGTTGCGACAACCCTCTTCGCCCTATTCGGTGCTGGCTACACGTACCGCACTGTTGCAGCGCGATGGCGATGTGGTGGGCATGGACGGCACTTCGCCAGTGGCCTTTGATGCGACTCCGGGTAACTACGCCATCGCGATCCGCCACCGCAACCACCTGGGTGTGATGACCAACGCCGGGATCCCGCTCTCTTCGTTACCCGCCGTGATCGACTTCACCAACCCGGCTACGGCGACCTACGGAACGAACGCCCAGAAGGCCGTGGGAGCAAAAATGGTCTTGTGGTGCGGTGATGTCCTGTTGGACGGGACCGTGCGCTACGCGGGTGGGAACAATGACCGCGATCCGATCCTTGTCGCCATTGGTGGAATTGTGCCCACCAACACTGTGAGCAATGTCTACAGTGGAACGGACGTGAACCTGGATGGCGTGGTGAAGTACGTGGGCACGAACAATGACCGCGACCCCATCCTGCAGACAGTGGGCGGTTCAGTGCCCACGGCCACGCGCATGCACCAACTGCCCTAAGAAGCCAGCATCCGCATCGCCGCACCTTCCTTTAGCGCGTAGCGGCTCCAGGCCATATCGCGGATGCCGCCGGCCATGAGCACGCGTTCGATGGCGATGAGCGCATAGGGGATCGTATCCACGCGGTGCTCGGGCAGGCCGGGAACGGCAAGGCGTTCGTTGCGTGTCATGCGCAGGAGGCGATCACGCAGGGCATCGAACTGTAGGGCGGAGAATTCCAACATCAGGGTATCGGGTGGGAGAGGAGTATTGTTCTCCGCAGCGAACATGGTCGCCAGGCTATCGAAACTGCCTGCACTGCCGATGAGCACATGCGGCTCGTGCCGTTCGATGATCCGCCACAAGGGCTCCAGTTGATCGTCGAGGTGCTGCGCGATGCGTGCTTCTTCGCTGGTGCTGATCGGATCGCTGATGGGGATGCGCTCACGCAAGCGCGTCACGCCGAGTTCGAAGCTCCGCTTCCACATCAACGCTTTCTCCGTGGCGAGGATGAACTCGACGCTGCCGCCGCCGATGTCCATCACCAGCGCGGGCTTGTTCGTGAAGGGCACCGCTTGCCGCACACCATCCAGGATCAGGCCCGCTTCCTCCCCGCCGGGGATCACCGCGATCGTGATGCCCAGTTCCTCCCTGGCCTGCAGCAGGAAGTCCGCTGCGTTCCGCGCGTTGCGCAATGCCGAGGTGCCGAAGCCTTCGATGCGTTCAGCGCCGAACTCAACGGCCATGGCACGGCACTGCGACAGGGCATCGAGCCCCCGTATGAACGCATCGTCCGTGATCACGCCTTTCTCGATACCGCCCTTCCCAAGGAACACGGGCAGTTCCGCGCTGTGCAGGATCCGCAAGTTGTCGTCGTCACCTCGCTCGAAGACGAGCAGGTTGAAGGTGTTCGTGCCCAGATCAATTACCGCTGCCCGCATGCCCGCTGGCTTCGAGCCACTAGCCACGAGCTTCGAGCCCCAAAAGGATCAGCTCGAAGCTCTTGGCTAGTGGCTCGAAGCTGTATTCATCCCTTGTAAAAAAGCCACTTCCCCATTTCCTTCCAACTCACCTTCTTCCCGTACATGAGGATGCCCGTGCGGTAGATGCGGCCCGCGAGCCAGGTGGTGAAGATGAAGGTGGCCACCAGCAGGGCCATGCTCACGAGGAGTTGCCACATCGGCGCATTGCCCATGGCCACACGCACCATCATCACGATGGGGCTGGTGAAGGGGATGAAGCTGCACCAGATCACGGCCGGACTGTTCTGGTCGTACACGGCCATCTGCGCGATCATCAGCGCGATGATCATCGGGATGGTGACCGGGAACATGAACTGCTGCGTGTCCGATTCGCTGTCCACCGCCGAGCCGATCGCCGCGAGCAGCGAACTGTAGAGCAGGTAGCCGCCGATGAAGTAGAAGAGGAACATGCCCAGCGTCAGCGGGAGGTCGATCTTCGCCAGGGCCTTCACCAGTTTCATGTCGTCCTCGTCCACGGCGGCGGCTGTGCCATCATTGGCCAACTGGCCCTGGAGTTGAGCGGTCATCGGTGTTCCGGCGAGAGCCTGCGGGTCGAACCTGTCCTTCATCAACACCGTCGAACCGACCGTCACGAGCGTGGTGCTGATGATGATCCAAAGGATGAACTGCGTGAACCCCACGAGCGCGATGCCCACGATCTTGCCCATCATCAACTGGAAGGGCTTCACACTGCTGATCAGCACCTCCACCACGCGGTTCTGTTTCTCCTCCATCACACCGCGCATTACCTGCACGCCATAGAGGAAGATGAAGATGAACATGAAGTAGCCGAAGAAGAAACCGATGCCCGCCCGCTCCTGCTCCAGCGATTCCTCGCCGTTGTCGTCGATATCCCTCCATTCCGTCTTGAGCTGCTGGCGCACCTTCCTGTACGCTTCCTCGTCGATGCCTTCGCCGCGCAACTTCACCAGTTCGATCGCCTTCTCCAGTTCGTTGCTGATGGTGCGCTGGATGCTGAGGTTCGGCAGGTGCTTGTAGAAGATCTGCGCGGTGGGGTAGGTGATCTCGTCCGTGAACCGCACCATCACCGTGTACGGGCTCGCCTTGAACAAGGAATCGGTCCAGGTGCCCTGGTCCAGGAAGAAGCTCACCTTGTCCGTGTCCTTCAGCCGACTCGCGATCACCTCGTTCGGGTCGATGACCAGCACACGGTGCGCATCGCTGCCCTGCATACCGAGGTAAACGGTGAGTGTGATACCGCCGGCGATCAGCAGCGGCCCCAGGATCGTCATGATCAGGAAGCTCGGCTTGCGCACGCGCGTGATGAACTCGCGCCAGATGATGAGTCGGATCTTGTTCATGTTGAGGGAGGCTTCGAGCCACTGGCCAGGAGCCAGGAGCTTGTTGCATCAAAGCGTTCAAAAGCTCGCGGCTCGTGGATCGAAGCTCGTGGCTGCGCGTGGGCTATGTGCGTGGCAACGTTCATTCGGTCATGTCGGCGGTGACGGCCTTGGGCTGGTTCTCGTTCACCACGCGGATGAAGATGTCGTGCATGCGCGGGATCTCCTCCTGCACGCCGTGCACTTCCACCGTGGGTAGCAACTGGCGCAACACATCGTTCACGGTGCATCCTTTGCCGATCCGCACGCGGGCCACGGAATACTCTTCGGGCTTTTCCTCCGCGTCGATGAGCTCGCCGGTGAAGGACAATGCGTTGGCCAGGGCCACGCGGTTACCCTTGTACTCGATGCGGTAGGTGTTCGTGGCATAGCGGCGGCGGATCTCGCGCACGTTGCCGTGCAGCATCAGGTGCGCCTTGTCGATCAACCCGATGTTGTCGCAAAGCTCCTCCACGCTGGCCATGCTGTGCGTGCTCAGCATCACGGTGACGCCGTTGTCCCGCAAGCGCAGGATCTCGCTGCGCACCAGTTCGGCGTTGATGGGGTCGAAGCCGCTGAAGGGCTCATCGAGGATGATCAACTGCGGCTCGTGCAGCACCGTGATGATGAACTGCACCTTCTGCGCCATGCCCTTGCTCAGTTCCTCCACCTTTTTGTTCCACCATCCACTGATCTCCCAGCGCTCGAACCATTCCTTCAATCGCTTCGTGGCCTCGGCTTTCGAAAGCCCCTTCAAGCGGGCGAGGTAGAGCGCCTGCTCACCCACCTTCATCTTCTTGTAGAGTCCGCGTTCCTCGGGCAGGTAGCCCATGGTCGCCACGTCCTCCGGTCCCATCTCCCTGCCGTTCAAAAGCACGCGCCCTTGATCGGGTCCGGTGATGCGTGTGATGATGCGGATGAGCGTGGTCTTGCCGGCGCCATTGGGGCCGAGCAGCCCGAAGACCTGGCCGGGTGGCACGTCCATGGTGATGCCGTCCAGCGCGGTGAAGTCGCCGAAGCGTTTGACGATGCCTTCGAGGTGGAGCATGGGGGAAGTTCGCGGACGAAGGTAGACGCGCAGCCCGCCAGCCGATGACCACTCGTGGTGTTCGCGGACCGGTCCTGTGATCAGGAACGATCTGCGCCCGCCCTGAGCGGAGTCGAAGGGTGGCGCTAGGGAAGAAAGCGTTCCCGTTCATCAGGCGTTGGCAGCCGGCAGGTCTCGCGCTTCCCGAACCAGCGGTAGCGGTTGCGCGCGATCCAGCGATACACCGCATCGCGTAACGGTCGCGGAACGACCCAGAGCCCACCATAGACCTTCCGCCATCCACCCAGGTCGGTCATGATCCGGATCGCGGCATCAGCTCCGCCCAGCACCTTGCCATCGGCCAGGTAGACCACGCTTTCCAAAGCATCGGCCATGCCTTGCGGAAGAAGGGCACGCGCAGTCCCGCCTTGCAGCGGAGCGAAGCGCAGGGTCCTCTTCTTGTCGATCCGCACCAACCGATCCACAGCGCGGTTGCAGAGGCCGCATAGGCCGTCGAAGAAGACGATGCGATCTTGCGAGGCGGTCTGCTGGTGCACACGCCAAAGCTACCCGCACCGCACAACATCAATTGGCTTTCGGTCGTGCACCAACCCATCTTCCGGCACCGTTACTTTGTTCCATCGCCACTGGCGCCATGCGCATCCTGAGTTCCATAGCGCTCTTCTACTATGCCTTCGGGGTTTTCGTGCTCCAGGGCGATTTCAACATTTTGGGTAGGGTCTCGGCGATGTACGCGCACTGCAAGGCTACCGAGGACAAGGACCTGACCTGGGTGGATTTCATCACTGATCACCTCGTTTGCTTCGATGCGTTGGTGGACAACCATCCGCAGGGCGATGAGCAGCGTCCGCACCGCTCACCGCCGACGAACGAATACGCCGGAACCGCACCTCTGTTCGAGGTTACCGGACCTCTGCCGGCATGCGACCGTGTGCTCATTCCCGCTACCGATCGCACCTATCCTGCTGAAGTGGATCTGTACCATTTCGATCCGGTGGATCCCGTGTTCAGGCCGCCCAACGCATAGTCGCGTTGCCTGGCACCGGCACGGCGTTGAGCTTCCCGGTGCGTGTCATTCAAGCAGAACAACGAACAACTACTGTGATGAAGAAAATGATCATGGCGGCATTGCTGCTGCTCGCCCTTATGGGCTGCGGGAACGAACCCGCACAAGAAGAACAGGAAGCTACCGAGGCGTCGGCTGAACAAGCGACCTTGGACGTGCCCGATCCCATATCGGCAGCGTTCGCCGCGCAGTTCCCTGCTGCGACCGATGTGAAATGGGAAATGGAGGACGCCACCGTTTACGAAGCCGAGTTCACGGAGAACGGCGTGAAGCGCTCCGCCAGTTATGCTGCCGATGGCACGTGGCAGGAGACGGAGACGACGATCAAGGCCGAGGCCCTGCCCGATGCCGTGCAGAAGGCCATCAGCGCGGGCTTCGCCGGGTACACGTTGAAGGAAGCCGAAGAATTGAGCACGCCTTCCGGAATGATGTACGAGGTGGAGCTTGAACAAGGCAAGAGCACCCAGGAAGTGGTGTTCTCCGCCGACGGTGCACAAGTGCGATCGAAAGCCGAAGAGGCGGAAGAAGGAGGGGAGAAAGAGGAATGATCCGAACGATGCTCCGGGCCGCTGCATATCGCCGCGGCCCGGAAGCGTTCCGTGGACCACACGCACATGAAGAAGAACATGTTGCGCGGACTATTGTCCGCCTTTTACCTCTGTTTTGTCGTGAGCGCCAGCGCGCAGTATGAAGTGCGCGTGCAAGTGCTGGATAGTGCCTCGATCATCACGGTGCCCGGTGCGAGCGTCATCGCGGTGGGTACCAACCTCGGGGCAAGTACGGATGGCGATGGCCTGGCCACGCTGCGGGGAGTGCCCGCGGGTGAGTATGTCCTCCAGGTCGCGTCCATCGGGTACATCACCAGTGAGACCCGGATCACCGTACCGCTCGCGGACCAGCCACTCAGGGTGCGGCTGCGTGCGGAGAGCACGCAGTTGCATGAAATGGTCGTGAACGCCACGCGCACCAGCAGCCGCATCGAGGACGCTCCGCAGAAGATCGAAGTGCTCGGCGCCGAGGACCTGCTGGAGGAAGGCTCGTTGAAGCCCGGCAATGTGGCCAGCCTGCTCGGCGACATCAGCTCGGTGCAGGTGCAGCAGACCAGTGCCGTGAGCAGTGCCAGTGTCATCCGCATGCAGGGGCTCGAAGGGCGACACACATTGTTGCTGCGCGACGGCATGCCCGCGTACGGTGGTCTCAGCGGTGGCTTCGACATCCTGCGTATACCGCCCCTCGATCTGCAACGCATCGAAGTGATCAAGGGGCCGAGCAGCACCTTCAACGGCGGTGGAGCCATCGCGGGCGCCATCAACTTCGTGACAAAGGAACCTGGCGACACGTTGAGCGGCCTTGTCCTGCTGAACCGCAGTACACTCACCGAAACCAATGCCAACGCTTACATCAGTGGGCCCTTAGGTCCCGTGGGCTATACCCTGTTCGCAGGGGCCATCGACCAGCAGGCGGTGGATGTGAACGGCGATGGTTACAGCGACGTGCCGGAGATCCGCGGCTACCAAGTGCATCCACAGTTGTTCTTCGATGTGGGTGAACGCACCCACGTGCGCGCAGGTGTTTGGTGGCAGACCGAGGACCGCACTGGTGGCGATATGCAGGCCATCGGCCGACCGGCCGATACGGCGCGCTACTTCGGTTTCCAGCAAGGTGAACGGCTGGCCGCCGATGTGTTGTTGGAGCGCACGCTCTCCGAGCGCGCCACGATCACCATGAAGGGTTCGCTCAACGACTACCAGCAGCACAACGCGGACAACTTCACCAGCACCGATCGGCAGCAAGGCAACGAATTCGCTGAAGCGTTCTGGAGCAACACGACCGAACGACGCTCGTGGGTGTTCGGTGCGGGCTACACGGGCAGCCGTCTGCAAGGCGAGGGCCCTGCGCAGGTTCTCACCACGGTCGGTTCGTACGGTCAACTCGCGTTGCACCGCGCACGTTGGCCGGAGATACAACTGGGTATGCGGGTGGACCACAACACCACGTATGGTACACAGGTGCTTCCAGCGATAGCTGCGATGTTCCACGCCACCGAGACCATCACCTTGCGAGGTAGTGCGGGCAGTGGCTACCAGTTGCCCGATCGCTCGAAGGGTTACGGCCCGGTTAGTTCCGATGCGACCGCGACGATGATCGCTGACGGTTCAGTGGCCGAGCGTTCCTATGGCGCCACCGCCGAGTGGACATGGAGGAAGCAACTCGGCGAGGAGACCGCGCTCTTCGTGGACCAGACCTTCTTCGGTACCCTCATCGCCCATCCATTGTTCACGCAGGCCACAGGCACCGATGTGGTGCTCGGCAACGCGGACGCGACGCGCATTACACGCGGCATCGACAACTACGTGCGGCTGAGCCTTGGCGCCACAGAAGTTTACCTGGGCTACACCTTCACCCTGCCCGAGGATGTGGTGGACCAGCAAGCCACCACCATCATGTACACACCGCTGCACCGCATGGCCACCACGTTGAGCCACGAGTTCGGCGAGCACTGGCGAGCTGGTGTGGAAGCTGCGTGGAGCGGTCAGCAGGAGCGGGGCGATGGCACCCGCACGCGGGACCAATGGTTCGTAGCGGGCATGGTGGGATATTTCGCCGGGCCTTGGGCGTTCGTGCTCAATGGCGAGAATATCACCGACACACGCCAAAGCAACTGGGAGCAGGTGGTGTTCCCACCGGTGTCGCGTCCGCGCTTCGCTACGTTATGGGCTCCGCTCGAAGGCCGTGCCATCAACCTGAGCGTGCTGTGGAAGTTCGGCTAGCACATGCTGCCATCCAACGAAGAAGGGCGGCCACATGGCCGCCCTTCCTCATGCTTGACGATGCATTGCTCATTCCTTCATCACACGCAGAGCCCCCAATGCGGTTCCGTCAGCGCCAACGAGGCGTATCACGTAAGGTGCCGGTGCGAGTGTGCCCACATTGATGGTGGTGTTGTGCAATGTGCCGGTTTGGAGGAGTGCGCCGCGTGCATCGCACACTTCATAGCGCGCGCCTTCTTCAAGTGGACCGGTAATGGTGACGGAGTTGTTCGCCGGGTTGGGAAAGCACGACAACGCGCGAGGTGCGGTTGGCACTGGGTGGGTTCCCATGGCCAGATCGCAGACCATGTCGCCGAAAGGGAGGACGGTGAAGCCGCCCGCACTGTGACAGGAGAGAGCGTCGTACCACTCGAACGGCGGTTGCAGGCCATACACCGCATTGAGGCCGAAGGTGGTGCCTACACCTTCGATCACCGTGCAATAGGCGCTGTCGTGTTGCACGCCGTTGTCATCGATGGCCAGTACCCAGGTCCGGTGCCAGCCGTCATTGAGTTCCATGCTGTCCAGGGCCACCACTTGCACGGTGCCGTCGTCGAACGGCTGGTCGTAGGTCTGCGGATAATCGCCCAGCCCGAGCGTGAAGTCGTACCACAACACCTCCTGATGTGCGTAGATATCGTACGCGTACACCTTGCGGGCGGGGACATCCTCCCTGAAGCACACGAACACCGCATCGGGTTCAACGAGCGCGCCGGACTGGATGGGGATCGACGTGGTATGCCAGGTGCCCTCACCGCGCGAACGCAACTGGTGATACACGGTGCCAGCGATCGTGGTGTCGTTAGCGAAGAGGACCGTGCGCGTGGCGTAGTTGTAAATGAAGCCGGTGCCGTCCGCGCTCAGCCATTCGTGGTTCTCCACCCAGCCCGCATTGCCAGCGGGGAACGGGCGGTAGGGCGATTGGGCGAGCAAGGCGGATGTGATCAGAACGGAAAGAAGGGTAGTGATCGCTCTCATCGCGTCGGGTTTTTACGGAAGACACTTGGAAGGTAGTGTCCGCTGCCCGGCAGGCGCCTTCCCGTGTTCAAACGTTGATCACGCTCAGCCCCCGCTCGCGTGCGCCCTGGCCATCTTCAGGCGCGTGCTGAAACCGGCGAGGGCCAGCATCAAGGGCATCTGCTCCGCGGCGATGCCCGGGTTCTTCACTTCCACAGTGTAGTCCATTGCAATGAAGGCCCAGCGGAACACGTGCTTCAACTCCAGCAAGGGCAGGTCCTTTGTCACGCGCACCTCATACCGGTGGCGCCAGGTGCGCATGGCGAACTCCAACTCCGCGGGTGCCTTGTCGGGGAAGTGCAGGTCCCATTTGAGTTGTCCCCAAGCCGCGGTGTTCACGGTGCCGATGCGTGCGCCATCGAGCAGAACACTGTACCGCATCCGCCATGTTCCCTCGGAAATGAGCTTCAGCGTGCGGCCGTCGACGGTTCCCTCCATATCCATGGAATACCACTTCGGGCGGTGCATCTCCGCGAACACACGCCCCGTGTTTTCGGTTACGCGGAAGCCGCGCGCCGCCCGCGTGCTGTTGATGGTGTAAGTGGGCATCATCCTCATGCAGGAGCGAAATTCCAGCACACCCACACACTACCTTCGGGCTTACGGATGAGCGGGAGCTAGTCTGTACCGATGGCTCCCCTGCGGCTCATTTTCTCACGCACCCAACCCCCGTTCTCTTTCCTGCGTGTATGCCGTTGGAGTGGCCATCGACGTCTGGATCTGGTGGTCGGAGCAAGGGCAGGGGTCACGTACCCCTGCCTTTTTCCTTTGGGGCATGCGACAGGTACCGTTGGGTACAGTCGCGGACGCGACAGGGTTATTCCACAGCGAAACGCCACGCCCTGCCGTCCTTCGTGTGCAGCACGTAGCTGCCCGGTGCAAGGGCTCCAGTGTTCACTAGCACATCCTTGCCAGCGTCGAGCACTGCTGCGTTGCACAGGCGTCCATCCATGCTGTGGATCGCACGCACATCGGCACTGCGAAGGCCGGTGATGCGCAACGCTTCGCCCGCGCGAACGGGCACTGGGGCCAGTGTCACCGCGCGAGGGGTGATCTCCTCAACACCCGCGCAGGGGTCCACGGTGATCAACACCTCATCCGTCGCTGCGCAGCTGCCGTTGCCGCTGATGGTGAGCGACACAATGCCCGCCGTGCCTGTGGACAACGTCTGCGCGTCGGAGCCATCGCTCCAGGCATAGGTAAGTTCGGCGCACTGGACATTCGGCACGATGGTCTCCTGTTGTCCAGCGCAGATCACCAGGTCCGGCCCCAGGTCCAGCAGGGTCACGGTCACATCATCGATGTAGTAATAGGACTGCACCTGGCCCACGGCGCTCACCTGTGTGAGGGTGGTGTTGGCATTGTCCATGAAGTTGCCGAAGGTCATCGCGTTCTCGCCGCCCGCTGCGGTGTAGAACCCGCAGATGCGCTGGTAGCCGGTGCTGGTGGGGGCGGCCTCCGCCTGCAAGTGCGCTGTAAGTGCCAGTGGACCGGGAGGAGGAAAGGTCATGTCCAGCGGCACGCCATTGCTGAAGTGGAACTGGAACTCATCCACCGCCATGGTGCTGCCACTGCTCAGCGCCACCCAGCACTCCACGTAGTAGCACTGCCCGGCCTCCATCGGTGCATCGAACAGCGCGGTGATGTACTCGCGGTATTCCGTGGGGTCGTAGAGGATGATGCCCGCGTAGCCTTCGCCGGTGCGCGGCATGTAGCCATTGAAGCCACAGGTGTTGTGGTAGTCCGGCGAGGCGAGCGTGGTCGCGCGCCAATCCTTGATGTAGCGCTCGTTCGCGTTGGTGGGGTGGTAGAACCGCCCGATGCTCAGTGGGCACTTCAGCGTATCCTCCAGGCCGGGATCGGTCACCAGGTTCTGCGCACAGAGGATAGGCGTTCCGCTGAACGTGAGCGCAAGAAGAACCAGCTTGGCAAGGCCATGTGTTCGCATGATGCCAAGTTACCGCAGGTGCTCCTCGAAAGCGAAAGCCCCCATCCACCGTACG
>JBDTNF010000087.1:0-4379 GCA_039933875.1 Flavobacteriales bacterium
GTGATCGAGAACACCGCCAACATCTTCTTCGACTTCAACGATCCGGTGATCACCGAGCCGAGCGTGCTCGTTGCGGAGTTCAGTACCGGTGTTCGGGAGCGGGGACAAGAGCAATTGTTCCTTCAACCGAACCCCGCGAGCGAACGATTGAGTGTTTCTTCTACCATGTTCGTGGAGCGCGTTGAGGTGTTCGCAGCGGATGGAAGGGTTGTGCTGAGCACCTCACCACGTTCCACGAAATTCGATCTGTTCATCGATCAACTCTCACCAGGCGCCTATGTGCTGTTGGTCAGTACTCGGAACGGTAGTATCGAACGTCAAAGATTCATCAAGCACTAGCACATGACCACATTCAAGGTACTTACGCTCACTACGCTCATGTTGGTCGCGCATGTTGCATGCGCGCTCACGGCGGGCATCACGGTGAACCAAGGTGTTGCGCCATGCGGACAGGCGCGCGGCAGCTTGCAGGGTTACGGCTCCGGCGGCATACCACCTTACACCTATAGTTGGAGCAATGGTGCAACGACGGGTCTGATCGAGGATCTACCGGCTGGTACGTACACCATTACTGTTACAGACAACGTTGGCACCGTGGCCATGGCTAGTGCTGACGTCGTGTACTCGCCAACCTATGCCACATTGAACCCGGTGGTGAGCTTGAGCTATTGCAGCACAGGATCGCCGTACGCCATCTTCCCCATATGGGATGGAGAAGGCCCTTATCCAGTGGAGCCCACCGTCTTCAGCGGCTTTTCTGTCGTGGGGCAATCCCAACCGACATTCGGTGATCTGTGGGTCATTGAACTTGCATCGCAGGGCGCGGGCACTTACCAGATCAACTATAGCGATGGCGTCGGTTGCACCGGCATGTTCAACTGGATCGTGAACGAGCCGGTCGACCTGCAAACGATCACCGTGAGCGGCATCGGCGGTTCATGCAGCGATGGCTACACCGGAACGGCTACTGTGAGCGTGCCTTTCCTCGTGGATGACAACGACCTGCACCTGGCCGTGAAGGATGCCGGTGGAAACGTCCTGTACGAGACGGAATGCTTGGGCGAGAACCCCGGCGGCTGGCCCGGCGCGACGATCCCCTTCACCAGCCTTGCGCCGGGCGACTATTGGGCGGTGCTCGATGTGGATGAGTATTGCCTGTTCGATGCGCTGCCCACCTTCATCTCCACATGCATTGATTCGGTGATGTTCACGATCCCCGATCTGGGCGTGCCTTGCGGAGAAGTGATCGGGACACTGTTCGTCGATGCCGATGGCGATTGCGTCTTGGACGCGAACGAGAACACGGTGCCCTACACGGTGATCGCGATCACGCCGGGCAATTCATACACGAGCACCGGGAGCAACGGCTGGTTCGGTACCGATGCCGTAGCGGGTGCCAACACCTTCACAGAGCAGCATCCCATCCTTGATCAGTCATGCCCGGGATCGGTGAATGTGGTCGCCGGCACTACGCAGATCCTGGATATCGGCATGGCACCCGACGCGCCGTTGGATGCGATGGTGAGCATGGGCGGTTCGCCTATGCGGCCCGGCATGTCGGCCAGCTACTGGATACAAGCCCGCAACCTTACCGATGCGGAAACAGGGACGGTAACGCTCACCGTGCAACTGGATCCGGTGCTCAACTACATCGACGCGAGTCCCTTACCCACCTCGGTGGTAGGCGGCACGATCACGTGGACCGATCCTGACTTCACCATGTCCACTGTGTTCGAGCAGGACAACTTCTACATCAGTGTATCGCTGCCACCCGATCCCCTGCTTGTTGGAACGGTGGTGAGCACCATCGCCACGCTCACGAGCGCTAACAGTGATGCGGACCTCTCGAACAACACCATCACGCAGAACACCACCGTCACCGCCAGCCTCGACCCTAACGACAAGATCGCGCGCACCAGCACGCAGCAGTTCGATGACGTGTACCTGATCGATGCCGATGAGTGGATCGACTACACCATCCGCTTCCAGAACACCGGGACGGACACGGCCTTCAACGTGGTGATCACCGATACGCTGCCCACAACGCTCGATCCCACGAGCTTGATGGTGGGTGCAGCATCGCATGGCATGAGTTGGACCGTGAGCGGCCCCGGCATCCTGCGTTTCGTTTTCCCCGACATCCTGCTGCCCGACAGCACCACCAACGAGGCAGCGAGCCACGGTCTTGTTACGCTGCGGATCAAACCGCATCTGCCGCTCACAGCAGGCACGGTCATCAGCAACACCGCCAATATCTACTTCGACTTCAATGATCCGGTGATCACCGAGCCGAGCGTGCTGGTGGCGGAGTTCAGCACTGGAATGGAAGAGGCCGCCGTTGCGACCCCATTGCTCGTGCCGAACCCGGCGATAGACCATATCCGCTTGGTGATGCGCAAGGCAACACCGCTCGGCTTCTCCTGGGCGATCCTCTCGACCGATGGACGGGTGGTTTCGTCCGGCCGTTCGATCGCAAGTGAAGAGACGATCGAGATCAATGCGCTTGCTCGCGGAACTTACCTGGCGCGCATCATCAGCACCGACCGCACTTACACATTACCATTCATCAAGACCCTTGCACAATGAGCATGACAAAGACCCCCGCCGTTTTGATGTTCCTGTGTTTCTCCGCGAGCAGCTACGCAGTGTCGGTGACCATCCAGAAAGCCTCCGATGCGCCCTGCGGTGAATCGTTGGGCTATCTCCTGGCACTGCCTTCGGGCGGAACGCCTCCTTATTCCTACCAATGGAGCAATGGAGCTACCACCGACGTGAACGAATTCCTTCCGCCCGGCACGTATTCGGTGACGGTGACCGATGGGCTCGGCGATACAGCGACCGACAGCGAGGACATCCTCGTGACATCGTCGCACGGTCCTTACCAGGCAGGCTTTCCGGGGCTGGTCCATTGCCAGGGTGATGACCCTTACGCGTTCCTCTACCTGGAGGATCCGCACCACGGACCTGAACCCCACACCGTTCAAACACCGGGGACCTTGTTCGGCAACTTCAGCGATATCTACGCCCCGGTGATGTACAACTACATAGGTATGTGGATGGACACCCCGCCGGGCAGTTGGGTCACGGTCGATTGGACGGATGGTCAGGGATGTCCGGGAACCGTCTTCGTGCAGTTCTCCACGGAGTTCGTGCAACCGAACGTGCAGATCACCAGTGTGCAGGGGGCTTGTGGAGGCAGCAACGGTCGCATCAACATAGCGGTCACGGGAGTCAGCGCCCCGCAGAACTTCCGGGTGAACATCCGCACACTCGACGATCAAATACCTCCAAGTCTTGTCATGAGCGGTGGAAGCATGAGCGTGCAAAACAACACCTCCTTCAATTTTTCGGGCCTCGCCGCAGGTGCTTATTGGATCATGACCGATCCGGATATCCTGGGGACCGTGCCGAACGATCAGGGAGGTCAGCTGTACTGCGTGGATTCGATGTACGTGGAAGTGCCGGACCTGCTCGGGCAATGCGCACAGGTGAGTGGATCGGTCTTCATCGATCATGACCAGGACTGCGTGAAGGATGCCAACGACCCGGGCCTCAGCTATCGACTCATCGAATTCCTGCCGGGATCCTATTACGCCATCGCTGGCCCCAGCGGTGGGTATAGTTGCTACCTGCCGAACGGCAGCTACACGATGAACGTGTACGGCACAGGGACCGACCTGTACCCAGTGTGCCCTGCCGTGCAGCCGATCCCCGTGGTGGTGAGCGGTGCCAACCAAGTTGTGAACGTGGCCGACAGCAGCTTGGTGCCCCTCGACCTCAGCACAACGATAAGTGCTGGACCGGCCCGCCCGGGCTTTGTGCATAACACCTGGATGCGCATCAGCAACGCTAGCGGGCAGGCCTCGGATGTCATTGAGGCCACGCTGGAGTTCGATCCGCAGATGAGTTTTGTTGATGCCTCACCGGCATGGACAAGTGTTGTCGGGAACGTGGTGACGTGGAGCGGACTTCCAGCATTGACCGGGTTCGATCATATGGATCTATCCGTGCAGTTGCAGGTGCCACCGGACGTGCTGCTCATCGGTCAGCCATTCACCCACACGTTCTCCGTGGCGCAATCGTTCCCGGAATCCGATGCGGCCAACAACTCGGCTGTGTCCTCCGGGCTCTTCACAGCCAGCTTCGATCCGAACGACAAGACCGCACGCACCAGCAGCGGGTTGAGCACGAGCACATATGTCATCAATGAGGATGAGTGGCTCGACTACACCATCAATTTCCAGAACACCGGTAACGACACAGCGTTCACGGTCATGGTGCGGGATGTGCTTCCGGCCGAATTGGACATGGGTACCTTCGAGCAAGGACTCGGATCACATCCGTTCGATGTGAGTTTCAAGCCGGGCCGCATCGTGGAG
>JBDTNF010000088.1:0-34519 GCA_039933875.1 Flavobacteriales bacterium
GATGCCATGAAGAAAGTGATCGCTGGCATGCGTTTCCTCGGTCGCTCACGTTGGCAGGTCGAGGAGATGGGTGGGTACGGCGGATACCGGGATTGAGCCGGACGTGGATCGGACGCGCCCGGGTCACTTCAAGAATGCTCCATCGACCACGATCAGCTTCACCGGACCTACCGTGCGTGAGCGATGTGAACTGAGGCCGTCGGAGACCGCGTAGGATGAACCCGCCTTCATAACGGTCGTTGCGCCATCCTTCAGTTCGTTGATCAGTTCGCCTTCGAGTACGAAGACCAGGTGCCCGAGCTGGCACCAATGGTCGGCGAGGTAGTTGGCACTGTACTCGATCATGCGGATGCGCAGGTCGCCGAGTTGTTGGGCGCGCATGGTGGCGGTGCCGGTGGTGCCGTTCACGACAGTTGTAGGCACGGTGTCCCATTCAGTGATCTTGAAGGGGATGTTGGAAGGGATCATGGCCGTCAGAACCGGAACCGCAGGAAACCCATGCTCAGTGAAACCGTGGGGTTCTTATCGGTGAAGAATGTGACGATATCGCGTGAAGCGACGCCTGCCTCGAACGTGCCCGTTGGCGTTGTGAAGGTGACCCCGACCGGGATCTTCGTGTCGTAGTTGCCACCGGTGACCACGCCAGCGCTCAGTTGCAACCAAGGCAGGGGGCGGATATCGCCACCGAACCCGATCACCGCCTTCTCGAAATTGCCGGGCTCGTCGTTCAAAGGCAGGACGACATCGATGCCTACCTCCGCGAAAGTGCCGATCAACCTACCCAGCCCCAGCCGCGCGTTGGTCGGAAGTGCGACACGACGCTCTTCCGTACCCTGCCAATCCAGGATGCCGCTGTTGGTCACGAAGTCGTCGATGCCGGAGAAGAAGTTGTAGTTGTCCAACCCATCGGAAGCCAGTTCCACCAGCGCACCGTCATTGGCGGTATACACGTTGCCTTTCCAGTTGATCGATCCGATGTTGGTGACGGCAGCGCCCACCTTCCACTTCTCCTTGATCACCGCGCTGAGGCCAAAGTCGAGGCCGAAACCTCTCCCGACCGCTTGCGGCAGTAGTGTGTTCTTCACCGTGACGCGCGACGGATTGCTCAAGGCAGCATCGCCATAATTGATGTCGAAGTAGGGGGAGAGGGAGGCGAAGCCATTGAACTCGTTGTTCTCGGCGGTCACATCGATGATCCCGATGCCAAGGAGGTATTTGACGCCGACGCCGGCGAAGAGTTCCATGTTCTCGTTGTGTGCGATGCGGCGGCCATAGGAGAGGTTGAACTCCCGGTACCAGGTGAACTTGATGCTGGATCCGTCGAGCACGGTGCTTAACAGCTGCGGGTTGCTGGCCAGGCCGCTGGCGATCAAGGCGAGCGTTTCCGGAGGAAGGTTCGGGAGGTTGCTGATGGTGTCGCCGGTCTCAAGAACGAGGAGATCGAAGTAGTCCGAGCGATATCCTTCGAACAGGAGTTGGGCGGTCACCGGCCCGAACGTGGAGGTCCATTGCGCGTGGTCGCGCACCTGGAAACCGAAGCCGCCGAGTTTCTCGTTCGCGTAACACGCTCCTATGAGCATCACATCCGCGTTGAGCGCGGCGCCGGCATTGGCAAAGGCCAGACCCGCCTCCTGCTTCTCCGCTTCCGTGAAGTGCACGTCCACATTGATCACGCGGTTGCGCATGTCCTCACGTGTCAATGCTTCGGAATAGATCGAGTAAGATCCCTCGGCCAGGCCGAACGCAATGTGCTTGTCCTCATACCGCCACTTCCAGCCCAGGTTGGCGGGATTGATCCCCACGGCCTGGTAGTCGGTGACGAACGTGGTTGCCGCCGCACGGCCCGTGGTGGTGAAAACACTCATCTCCGTTTGAGCGAAGGAGACGGAACAGGACGCCACTGCGGAGAGCAACGTGATGCGGCGGGCAGGGCAACGCGAGTTGATCATCACCGGGGCGGTTTCCACGAAAGTAAGCCGCGCCGTTGTGGATAACCGATGTTCAGCGCTTGAAGGGGTCGAACTCCGCGAGGCGCAAAGCGATCCGCTTGGAAGAGCGTTCAAGCAGTTGCGTCCGCGGTCCTCCGCGTATGATCTCCTGCTTGTTCACGCGTACGATCTCACTCACATGGATGCGTCCGGTCTCGGTATCGATCACCTGCATCTGCACCTCGATCTCCTTGCGGAGTACATCATCGAAGCGGAGGATCTTCCCGGTGAGCACATAGCGTGCGCCAAGGAGCTTGCCCGCCTCGGCCACATAGCGATCGTCGTAGACACCGCTCATCTGGCGTTGCTGTTCAGCGAGCAGTTGATCGGTGTTGTCCCGGTCCACCATGATCAGGAGAGGATCGTTCAGGTCGAGTAAGGCCTGTTTCACATTGGCCGCGAGCTGCGCTTCCAGTTGGCCTTCACCCGTACCCATGTTGTTCACATACAGCGCGCCGTTGTAGATCGGTACATAGGCCAGCGTGCATTCCGCTTTCCCGCGGCACTGGTCCTGCAGGGCCCAAGCGTCCTTGTAGCCGATGTCCGCATCGGTCACCCGCTTGAACTCCGTGAAGGCCGATCGCCAGAGGTTGGTTTCCATGGCGCGCTTGCCGTGGCGGTAGTGCGGCTCCAATTCCGCCAGTTGCACGAGGTAAGCGGTCTCCTTGCGGTCCGGATCGAGCCGAAGGCTCTGGTTCGCAAGATCTTCCGCCTCGGTGAACCGGTCGATGCGGAACGCGGCGTCGGCGGCTTGGTAGAGTCGATCCGCTTCGTACTGCCTGGCCTCGGTGCGGCGCTGTTCGAAGAGCGGGTTCCATGTCATCTCCAGACCCTCTTGTTCCATCGCGCTTTGGAAATGGAGCGCTTCCTGCCTGGCACGATCGCCACCGTTCAGGTCGTTGGCCATATAGAGCGCCGACGCCTTGTCCTGCAACCGATCGAAGAGGGCCTGGGCCGTGTGCTTCATGCCGACGCGGGCCTCGGCCATCTTCGGCTTGTGCTCATAAATGTCCGCGTACTGGTCGTGCGCCTCCTGGTACATGCCTTCGCGCTCGTAGACCGCAGCACTTTCCATTGCCTTGCGCGTGGAGCCGCAAGCCGAGACAAGGGCAGCGATGATGATAAGGGAAGCGGGGGTGCGCATGGTGGTGGGCGAAAATACCTACCAAGCCCTGTGCCGCTGCGCGTATGTTTGCCCGATGCGATCAGGACGCCGATGGCCGTTCGTGCTGCTGGCCTTGCTGGGCGCGGGCTTCTTCCTGTTGCACCTCTTCGTGGGTTCGGTGCATGTGCCGATCGATGCTGTGCTCGGGATCCTCGGTGGTGATGTGTCCGACCCGGCCTGGGCCGCGATCGTGCGCGAGGTGCGGCTGCCACAAGCCATCACGGCAACGGTCGCTGGTGCGGGTCTTGCAGCGAGCGGCCTGTTGATGCAGACGCTCTTCCGCAATCCCCTCGCTGGACCTTCGGTGTTGGGCATCAGTTCCGGGGCAAGCCTGGGTGTTGCGGTGCTGATGCTCTCGCAACCATTGTGGTCGATGGTGCCGGTACCCCGTGATGCCGCGTTGATCATCGCCGCATTGCTTGCGTCCTTGGGGGTGCTCGTCCTGATCCTGTTGGCGGATCGGCGTGTGGGCGACGGCATCACGCTGTTGATCATCGGTTTGCTCGCCGGCTACCTCTGCTCGGCGATCATCAGTGTGCTGCAAGTGGCCAGTCCGGCCGGGGAACTAAAGGGCTTTGTGCTGTGGGGCATGGGTTCGTTCGCCGGTGTGGGGCCCGATCGGATCCTCTGGCTCACGCTGCCAGTGTTGGTAGGCATCGTTGCAGCGCTTTGGTCCATCAAACCGTTGAACGCGCTGCTCATGGGCGAGGACTATGCTACGTCGATGGGCATTTCCGTGAAGCCGACCCGCCGATGGATCATGTGGGTCACCGGTATCCTTGCCGGCACCATCACCGCGTTCTGCGGTCCCATCGCCTTTCTTGGTCTGGCCACACCCCACGTGGCAAGGGGCCTCTTCCGCACAAGTGACCACGCCCGCCTCATGCCGGCCACCATCCTCTGCGGCGCGGTGCTGGCCTTGCTATGCGATCTCATCGCGCGTGCGCCGGGTGTGGGGTCAGCGATCCCGCTCAACGCCATCACCTCCTTGTTGGGCGTGCCCGTGGTGGCCTGGGTGCTCTTCAGCGGCAAACGATGGGCACGGGCGGCATGAGCACGTTGATGTATACAGAAGGATTGTCGATCGGCCATGGCCGCACGGCGCTGCTCCGGGATCTCGATCTGCGCTTCGAGCAAGGTGAACTGGTGGCGCTGATCGGAGTGAACGGGTGCGGCAAGTCGACCCTACTACGCACGTTGGCGGGCGTACAGCCTCCTATCTCAGGAAGGATCGTTGTGCAGGACCAGCGACTTTCGGAGATGACCAGCATCGCACGCGCGCGGGCCATCAGCGTGGTGCTGACAGGAAGACCGCAAGCTGGCTTGTTGGATGTACGGACGTTGGTGTCATTGGGCCGCCAGCCTTGGACCGGTCATCTAGGGCGTTTGACCGAGACGGATCACATCGCCGTGGATAGGGCGATCGAACACACCGGCATCGGTGCGTTCGTTGAGCGCGGCCTGCATACGCTGAGCGATGGCGAAGGACAGAAGGTGCTTGTGGCACGTGCACTCGCACAGGACACCCCGATGGTCCTGCTCGATGAGCCCACGGCCTACCTGGACCTGGTGAACCGGGTGCGGATCCTCCGCTTATTGCGCGACATCGCCCATGGATTGGGCAAAGCGGTTGTCTTTTCGACCCACGATGTGCAGACCGCGTTCGACCTCTGCGATCGCTTCATCGTGTTGCACGATGGAAAGGCCTGGATGGGCACGCCTGCGGAAGCGATGACCAGCGGCATCATGGACCGTGTCTTCGCCGACGAGCACCTGCGCTTCGATCCCGTCAGTGCTTCCTTCCGGCCACGCTGAAATGAAAAGCCCCTCCATCTTCATGATGGAAGGGCTCTTCGAAGGAAGTATCGGAGGCGCGCCCTATTTCTTCAGTGCATCGCGGATCTCCATCAGGAGTTTTTCCTCGTTCGTTGGACCTGCGGGCTCCGGTGCGGGTTCAGCCTTCTTCATCTTGTTGATGGCCTTGATGATCATGAACACCGCGAAGGCGACGATAATGAAGTCGATGGTCACGGTGATGAAAGTGCCATAGGTCACAGCGACATCGGGCACAGCCGGTGAGGTAACGGCCCCGGCGGCATCCTTCACCTCGGGAGTACCAGCCTTCAGGACCCACTTCCAATCATCGAACTTGACGCCGCCGGTGAGCAAGCTCACGAAAGGCATCACGATCCCTTGTGTGAAGGCCGTGACGATCTTGCCAAAAGCGGCACCCATCACGAACGCGACCGCCGTATCGACAAGGTTGCCGCGCATGGCGAATTCCTTGAACTCCTTCATCATGCCCATGGGAACCATGTTGTTTTGGGGTGGGCAGTGAAGGTAGCGTTTGAGCGTTGCAACGGTTCAGTTCGCAGTGAAACTGCTCCAGGTGCGCACCACGATCCGCCGGGACTCGTCCATGCCCAGCACATTCACCAAAAGTGCCACCGGGCCTTGGAAACCGCGTGGCAGCCTGATGCGCGCAGGGCTGTAGATCAACGGCTTTTCGGGCTCCCGCGGCCAGAGCAGCAGAGGGGCTGGGAAAGGCACCGTATCCGTGCCAGCGATGAAGGCGGTAACCTCAACGGGGAGCGCATGCACGTTGGCCAGTGCGAGTTCACGTTCCGGCGCCACGTTCTCCTGCGCGTAGGCCAGTGCCAGGTCGGGCGGGCGCAGCGTCCGGATGACCACATCACGGTTGTGCGCGAACACCGACGCATCAGGGCGGGGCTGTGGGTACTCGCCGACCACGATGCGTTCCTGGGTGTTGTATCCACTGGATACGCGACGGAGCAGACTCTCCAGCCATCCCTCGGTGCTGAACGTATCCAGACAGGCGATGTAGGCGCGAAAGAACACGGCATCGCCGAAGAGGCGATCGCGGAACCCACTTTTCGAGGAAGGGAAGTGGACGGATGCGTTGTCTTGCAATGCGGTGATCGTAGTGATCGGTTCGAAAGAGGCGCCGTGTTGTGGGACAGCGATCAACCTTTCCGAGAGGCTGTCCAGCAGGAAACGCATGTTCCACCAGCTTGTGGCCTGCTGCCCCCCGAGCACGTCGCACAAGGCGAACAACCGAGCTGTCGCAGCGACATCGAACACGTCGGCCGGAGGAATGCGCCCCGAACGGAACCCTTCCAGTTGTTGCACGGCGTGCTGGTAGCGTCGCGCTGCGGATGCATCCTGGTACCGTCCGGTACCCTGCGCGGCCATGATCGGTGCGGCCAGCCAGTCCTCCTGCGGCAAGGGGGCAACAGGGAACGTGGCCCCCAGTTTCGCCTCCTCCACGGAAGAGCGCAGTTCATCATCGAAGCGCACCACGGGTCCCTTCCCGCGTGCCCAACGTGAGAGCGTGGCGCTGTCAAGGCGCTCTTCCATCCGGTAGAGACCAAGGTTCCGTTCGTTCAGTTGGACCTCCACCAATTCCACGGAGAAAGACGGCAGGCCTTGGTCCTGCAGCGCACTGGAGAGCAACCACATGCGCAGCGGTGTATCGTCGTTCACCGGAACGAGGTCGAAGGACTGGATGCGCAGGACCGTGTCCGTCCGCTGCAGCAGGACCTGGAAGGGCCAGCGGTTCTTCTTCTCTGGATCGATGCGTCCGGGGCGCAGGGTGATGTACGCATCGGTGGCACGTTCATCGATCGCGCAGCGCCCTACTATAGCGGTCCCACCGGGATCCAACCAGCCGGAGGAACGCGACGCGGCGTATCCCGTGGCAAGACTGTCAAGCGTGGTGTTGCCCAGCGCCAGGTGCAGTTGCATCACAGCCGGGGGCCTGCCCCGGAAGGCGTTCAGAACAGGTTGTGCGATACGCTTGAGGCTTGGGTCGAGCACCTCGCGCACGAAGCCGGTGCGCTCCGATCGGATGCCAAGGAAATAGACCAGGCCGATAAGCACCAAGGCGATCACCGACGTGCTTTTGCTCAGCAGCTTCGACGAGAGCGACGAGAGGCGGGAGCGCCACATATACCGCGATGCCTAGTCCGGACTTCCTCCTATCCGGTGGAAGTGGTACCGGTCCGTACGCCACCCGTCCTTGCCTGGCCCGGATACGTTCACCTTCCACGTGCCATCAGCCTGCGTGGCATAGACGATGCGCTGTGGGAAGTCGTGCTCCTTGTTCTCGAAGACCATGGAATCCGCACTGGCGGATGTCATTCGGAAGTCCACCGAGGCCCCTTCGTTCTGGGAAGGGATGCGTGCTGAGTAGTAGACGCCACCCTGCTCGCCATGGATGCTCAGGTGTTCGATGAACGAGGTATCCTTGCCTGACATCACGAAGCCGAGCCCGACATAGGACCGATCATCCGTGCGGTCCCAGTGTTCATGGAAGACGGTCTTGTCAACGCTTTGGTCATCGTGCCATTCGCCGATCAGTTTCGTCACCAGTCCACTGAACGCTTCGGGTGGAAGACCGGAGGCTCTTGCAAGTGTGTCCTCCGAGGGTGGAACACCGTTCGGTCCAGGTGGGGTGGACGTGCCGCAGGAGATGAACAGCGCCGATGCCAAAGAGGGTAGGAGGTAGCGGAACATGGCCGCAAGTTACGCGCCCTGCAAGGCCGCGATCGCCGCACGTATCGCCACTGGTACCGTTGCCTTGATCGAACGGGCATAGTCGAACATCACCTGCACGCTGCTGCCGCGCGCCACGACCTCGCCCGTTCCATCGATGATCACATACTCCATCGTGAAACTCGTATCGCCAACGCGGGTGCAACCGGTATGCGCCGTGAGCTTCGCCGGCCATTTCACCGGGCGTAGGAAATCGCAGGTGGTGGTCGCGAGGAGGACACCGATCCCATCCTCGTCATGGGAACGGAGCACGCCGATCCGCTCGAGGTAATGCATGCGCACGCTCTCGAAATAGCGGAAATAGACCACGTTGTTCAAGTGCCCGAAAGCGTCCTGCTCTCCCCAGGCGATGGGGATCTCCAGGCGTTGCACCAAGTGATCGGGGACGGAGCTCACCGCAGTTCCTTCAGCAGTTCGCGGTGTTGCGTCTTCAGGCGCTCCACGTCGCGACCCAGCTTCTCGATCTTCTTCTCCATGTCCTTCTTCATGGCCTCGCCACTGGCGCTCTTGAAGTTGAACATGCCCATGTTGCCCGCCATTTGTCGCATCTCGGTCTCCAACTCCTCGATCTTGCGCTTCACAAAACGGCTCTCACGTTCCAGGTTGAACTTCCCGTCAGGCCCGCCCTTCAGTTCCTCCACGTGGTTCTGGAAACGCATCCGGTTGCGTTCCTCGCCCTCCACCTTCAGCTTGCCATACTGTTTGTCCAATGCAGCGCGATATCGCTCGCTGTATGCGTCGTACTGCTTGGGTGAAACGCGGCCGGAGTTCATCCAGCGCAGGGAGAAGGCCTTCAGCGCTTCCACGTCCTTGTTGCGGTCGCCACTGAGTTGGAAAGCATCGATCTCGGCTAGCAGGGCCTCTTTTTCCTGTGCGTTCACGGCCTGCTCGGCATCGAGCTTCTCGAAGGTGGCCTTGCGGTTCTGGAAGAAGCCATCGCACGCTTCGCGGAAGCGCGTCCACAAGCGGTTCTCATCGCGTGGGCCCGCACTACCGGCTTCCTTCCACTGTTGCTGCAGGGCCTTGAGTTTGTCGGCGGTCTGGCGCCATTCGGTGCTGTCCTTCAGGAGCAGGGCTTCGGCGAGCAGGGCCTGTTTGCGTTCGCGTGCGTCCTTGAACTGGTCCTTCAGCTTG
Organism: Flavobacteriales bacterium; assembly: GCA_039933875.1. Lineage (GTDB taxonomy): Bacteria > Bacteroidota > Bacteroidia > Flavobacteriales_F > PHOS-HE28 > PHOS-HE28. Next base: position 8,863 of record JBDTNF010000088.1, read on the forward strand.
TCGAAGTAGGCCTTTTTGGCATCGAAGAAGGTGTTGCACGCTCCCCGGAAATCCTTCCAGATGCGTTCGTTGTCCTTCTTGGTGGCGAAGCCAATGCTCTTCCATGCGTTCTGCGCCTCGAGCACCTGGTCCGTCAGCGTCTTCCATTCCTTGGCGGTGGCTGTTTCGGTCTGGCTGGCGATCGCCAGTATTTTTTCCACCATGGCCTGCTTGGCCTGCAGGTTGGCCTCGTGTTCCACACGACGCGCCTTGTAGTGCTCGTGCACCTTGTCGTACACCAGCCGTGTGGCGTTCCAGAACCCGTCGCGAATGGTCTCCCATTCATCCTTCACCACCGCGCCGATCTGGTGCCATTTCTCCTGGTATTCCTTCACCAGGTTCTCCAGTTCCTTCACGTTGTCCCTTTCCGCGAGGCTGTTCATGTCGGCGATCAGGGCCTGTTTCAGCGCGGTGTTCTTGCGCAGGTCGTGATCGCGCAACTCCTTGTAGATGCGGATGTGGTAGAAGAACTCGTCGCGCAGGTGCGAGTAGTCGCTCTGGAGCTCGCGATAGGCCTGTTGCGGTACAGGACCGATACCCTTCCACTTCTCGTGCAGGTCGGTGAACCGCTGGAACGCGTTGCCGATGTTCTCCTCGCCCGCGATCAAGGTCTTCAACTCCTCCATGATCGCCTTCTTGGCGGCGAGGTTGTCGGCTTCCTCCTTGATCTTCTTGCGGCGGATGTCGTTCACGCGCTGGTTGAAGGCATCGAGCAATTGCTTGAAACGCTTGTCCTCCTCATCCAGTAGTTGGGCCGACTCGATCGGCACGGGTTCGGCCGATGGCGCTGGCAGGGCAATGCCTTCGGACACCGTCCCGTCCGCCGCGACCGTAGCGGCTTCGGCCACAGGTTCGGCGTGCTTTCCCTCTTCGGTCGCGCTCTCGGCTTGTTGGGCCTGTTGCAAGGCGGACGCCACCAAAGCCTCGTAGGCTTCCTTCACTCCTTCGACCGCTTCCGACGCGCTTTCAACGTCCTCGTGTGCGACCAGTTCTTCGAGCCTGGAGATCAGCTCTGCTTTGCGTGCCATGCGTGCGATGATGGACCGTACTCGTGTACCGTCCGTTCAAAGATAGAAGGATGCTTTGGACGGTAGCGCGGCTCTAGACGGCGAGGCCGAGCATGCACACATCATCCACCTGTTCCTGGTCGCCTTTCCAGGCAAGGAAGGCCTCGTCCAGCAGGGCCGCCTGTTGCTCCATGGGGAGTTGCTGATTGTCGCTCAGCAGGGCGTGCAGCCGTGACGCCATGAAGCGCTTACGGTCCGGACCACCGAACTGGTCCACATAGCCATCGCTGAAGAGGTAGATCCGATCACCCGGTTCGTAGGCCAGGCGGTGGCCGGTGAAACGGCGGTCGAGCTCCTGGTGCGCCCCTCCGATGGGGCGGCGGTCGCCGTTGATCACGGTGAGTTGCCCATGATGCAGCCAGTACAGCGGACGAAAGGCACCGGCGAAGAGGATCTCGTGTTCGCGGCGATCGATGCGGCACAAGGCGATGTCCAGCCCATCGCCCGCGCCTCGGCGCTGACCTTGTTGGTGGAGGGTGGTCACCAGGCGCGTGTTCAACATGGCCAGCAGCTCGGCGGGATCCTTGCCCGGGTTCTGCGGAACGATCTCGTTGAGGAGCGAGCAGCCGATGGCGGCGATCATCGCGCCGGGCAGGCCGTGGCCGGTGCAATCACCTGCAGCAACGAAACAGGAATCAGGACCTGTCCGGTGATACCAGTGGAAGTCACCACTTACGACATCCTTCGGCCGGTCGATCACGAACGAGCCATCGAACAACTCGTTGTACACCTGCGGTGATGGCACCAGGGCGCGCTGGATCTTGCCGGCGTACGCGATGCTGTCGGTGATGCCGTCGTGGCGCTGCTGCAAGGCGTTCTGCGCCAATTCATCCTGCTTCAACCAGCGACCCACGGAAGAGAAGAGCGCAATACCTGCCGCCGCAAAAAGGATGAGCGCGATGATGATGTTGCGCCACAATGCGGTCAGGGCAAAAGCATCCGCCTCGCTGACCGCAGCGCTGGCCAGCACGATCCCTGCGATGCGACCCTCACTATCGCGCAGGGTATCGAACACCAGCAGGTCCTTCGGTTCCTTCCTGGGCGATGCGAAACGGCCGCCTGCGGCATAGGAGGCGAGGATGGCGGTCGCGTCACCTTCGAACGGTTCGCGGAAAGCGGGTCGGTCATCAGAGGTGATGACGATCTGCAGTTCCTGTTTCAGGCTGTCATAAGCGAGTACGCGCAGGGGCCGTGTCGATCCTGTACTTTCAGCCGACTTGCGCAGGCGGTCATGCAGCACGTAGTACCAGGCGTCCTGCGTGTTCTTGATCAACATACCACGGCCGTCGTACCTGGCCAGGATCAACTCGACATGGTTGCCGTTGAGTTGCGTGGCGAGGGTCGAGGTGACACTGCCCATGCGCGCCATCGCCTGCTTCCGTTGATCCCGGCGCTCGCTGATATGCGCCATGGTGATCACCACCACACACAATGCTAGCAGCACGCCATAGATGGCGAACAGGATCTTGCGGGCGGACCGGCGTGGAACGGGTTTCAACAGGACGAACGTCGGAAGGCTTGGTTCCGGCGTGCGTTCCTACGGGATCTGAGGGTCCAGGGTTTGTGCCAGTTGCTGAGACTCAAGGAAATCGAGCCTCGACATATCGTTTCAAAGAATCGACCCAGCACCAGTCCTCACTCTCCGGAGAAGGGATCACGTGGTCCATGCCCTCACCAGCAAGGTACAGAGCACTGGATTTCGGGCCGAAGAACAAGAAGCATTCATACAAATCCTGACCACTGCGGCCCATGTATACCTTGGTGTAGATCACGAGATGTTTATCCGTGACCTCCCATCCAGAATGCGGCGGTTCTTCGGGTGGAAGAACCCCGTCGCACCAAAATCCCTTGAGTTCGGGAATTTCAGATGCGTTCAGTACGGAGTTGAAAGCGTTTTCAAGTCTCCCGCAGAATTCATTGTTGAGCGGATCCCGGCTCTGATCGTAGGTCCAGTTCATGGCTTCGGTCAAGGTGTGTCTTTCACCAACCGCCTTATCCCAAAAACGGATACCTATGATCCGTCGGCGGGACAAAGGTTTCCTTGATCGTTCGCGCGCTCACCCAGCGGATCAGGTTCAGGTAGCTTCCCGCCTTGTCGTTGGTGCCGCTGCCGCGCGCGCCGCCAAAAGGTTGCTGGCCCACCACGGCGCCGGTCGGCTTGTCGTTGATGTAGAAGTTGCCCGCGCTGTGGCGCAGGACCTGTGTGGCCTGAACGATGCTCTCGCGGTCGTTGCTGATCACGGCACCGGTCAAGGCGTATTCGCCCGTGGCGTCAACGAGCTTCAGGGTGTCCATCCAGCGGTTCGCGCTGTAGACGTAGATGGTGAGCACCGGACCGAAGATCTCTTCGCACATCGTCACGCTCTTCGGGTCCTTGGTCACGGCCACGGTGGGCTCGATGAAGTAGCCGGTCTTCTTGTCGTACTTGCCACCGGCGATGATCTGGATGTTCTTCTTGTCCTTCTTCAATGCATCGATGTAGCCACTGATCTTGTCGAAACTCTTCTCGTCGATCACGGCACCGATGAAATTCGAGAAGTCGCGCGGGTCGCCCATCTTCATGTCCGCCAGATCGGCGAGCAGTTCCTTCTTTACCTGTGGCCAGATGTTATCCGGGATGTACGCGCGGCTCGCGGCGCTGCATTTCTGCCCCTGGTATTCGAACGCACCCCGGCTCAACGCGGTGGCTACTACCACGGGATCAGCGCTGGGGTGGGCGATCACGAAATCCTTGCCGCCGGTCTCTCCGACGATACGGGGATAGCTGCGATAGAGCGGGAGGTTGTTGCCGATGGTCTGCCAGATGTGGCGGAAGACCTTGGTGCTACCGGTGAAATGGATGCCTGCGAAATCCTTGTGCTTGAAAATGACATCACCGGCCGTGGCACCATCCACATGGATCAAGTTGATCACCCCAGGAGGCAGGCCCGCCGCATTGAAAACCTCCATCAGCACCTGTGCGCTGTAGCATTGCGTGTCGGCGCATTTCCAGACCACGGTATTGCCCATCAAGGCGCATGAACTGGGCAGGTTGCCCGCGATGGCCGTGAAGTTGAACGGCGTAAGCGCGAAGACGAACCCTTCGAGCGCGCGGTACTCCAACCGGTTCCACACCCCTGGGGCGCTGATCGGCTGGTCGCGATGGATCTGTTGCGCGTAGCCCACGTTGAACCGCAGGAAGTCGATGAACTCGCACGCCGAATCGATCTCCGCCTGGTAGCAGTTCTTGCCCTGCCCGAGCATGGTCGCCGCATTGATCCGCGCGCGGTACGGACCACTGAGCAGATCCGCGGCCTTCAGGAAGATAGCCGCACGCTCCTCGAACGGCATGTTCTCCCAATCGCGTTTGGCTTTCAGCGCCGCGTCGATGGCGGCGCGAACATGCTTCGCATCGCCGAAGTGTGCCATGCCCAGCTTGTGCGCGTGCTTGTGCGGTGGGCTCATCTTCCGCACATCCTTCGTCTCCACCGCCTTGCCGCCGATCCACATCGGTGCATCGATCGAGGTCTTGATGCGGCGATCGTATTCGGCTTGCAGCGCCGCGCGTTCAGGTGTCCCGGGCGCGTAGCTCAGGATCGGTTCGTTGCGCGCGGGAGGAGGAGTGAAGATGGCGTTGCTCATGCGGTGGATCGGATGATCAGAAAATGAGAAGATCAGATAGTAATGAGGACGGCGGGAGCACCGATGTCCATGTGCGCTGGATCATCTGATCTTGTCATTCTCTGATCTAGAAGGGCGAATTTACCGGTCAGTCCACATCCACGCCGCTCTCCTCGTGCTCGAAGCTGCTGCGGGTCACGCCGAGGTCTTTGATCAGGCCGTCCTTCAGGCCGTAGACCCAGCCGTGCACCTTGATCGGTCGGCCTTTGGCCCAGGCATCGCGCAGGACAGCCATGCGGCTCAGGTCGTAGACCTGCTCGGCCACGTTCAGTTCCACCAGCCGGTCGAACCGCTTGTGTTCATCCGTGATCTCAGCGAGGGCATCGCGGTGGAACCGCGCCACGTCACGGATATGCCTGACCCAACTGCCGGAGGGGCCGCCGAACTCAGGGCCCATCGCCGCCTTCACCCCGCCGCACCCGTAGTGCCCACACACGATGATGTGGTCGATGCCCAAAGCGTTCACGCCGTAATCCACCACGCTCAGCATGTTCATGTCGGTATGCACCACCATGTTGGCGATGTTGCGGTGGATGAACATGTCACCGGGCATGGTGCCCGTGATCTGGTTCGGCGGCACGCGGCTGTCGCTGCACCCGATCCACAGGAAGAAGGGGTTCTGGTGCTTGGCCAGTTCGGTGAAAAGCTCCGGGTTCTCCCGGTGCATCCGCTCGCTCCATTCCTTGTTGCGGGCCAGGAGGATCTTGTGCAGGTCTGACTTGTTGTCCATCATGTCCGGATGTTGGAACGGTTGGCGAAGGTATTCCGCGAATGTGCCGGTGGAACGTCGGCCAATGTAGCGGGCCGAGCGCATGGCGGCGCGCAGCACGCCCGCTGAAAGGACCTTGGTGTGTTTCCGTGGGGCTTCGCTAAAACCGGTGAGCTCGATCCGGATGCCTTGCTCGCCCGCCCGCACTTTCACTTCATCGATGATCTCGCGCACGTCGGGGTCGAGGTTCACCGTGCGGGTGCCATCGATCACCACATGCGCACCGGGAGGCAGGCTGGCCAGCGTGCGTTGGATACTCGCTTTGTTGAAGAAGGTGACCTCTTCGCTGAGCGCGATCTGGATCGGTCTTCCGGGTATCGACGCGTTGCCGTCGAAATGGAACGGGGTGAGGTAGTTGTTGCGGAGCACAACGAAAATGCCGACGGCCATCCCCAGCATCACCCCGTTGAGCAGGTCGATGAAGACCACGCCGAGGATGGTGACGATGAACGGCACGAACTGTTCCCAGCCTTTCCGCCACATCCCCTTGATCTGCGCGGGTGCCGCGAGTTTGTAACCGATCATGATCAGGATGGCGGCGAGGCTCGCCAAGGGGATCCACTCCAGCACGTTCGGGATCAACAGCACGCAGAGCAGGATGAGCGCACCATGCAGGATCGTGCTCAATTTGCTTTGACCACCGCTCTGCACGTTCGCCGAACTGCGCACGATCACCTGCGTGATGGGCAATCCGCCGATCATGCCGCTGACGATGTTGCCGATGCCCTGCGCCCGAAGTTCGCGGTCGGTGGGAGTGATACGCTTCGCTGGATCGAGCTTGTCCACGGCTTCGACACTGAGCAAGGTTTCGAGGCTGGCTACGAACGCCAGTGTTACAGCGGTGAGCCAGAACTTCCAATGGAGCATGCCGGAGAAGTCGGGCGTGCTAAGCGCTAGTGGACCATTGCCCAGGTCGGGCAGGTCCACATAGTGCTCGGCGTCCAGACCGTGCTGACCAAAGCCGCTCTGCAGGCCCCCGAGAAGAATACCGGCGATCACCGCGAGCAAAGGACCGGGGATCTTGGACAATACTGCCGAGCGCTTGATCGCCTGGATTTCCCAGAGCACCAGGATGCCCAGGCACACGGCTGAAATAAGCACCGCACCGGGCGTGATGTAACCGATCACGTTGCCCAGTGCGCTGAACGTGTTCTGCTGGTCGGCTTGCAGGAAGGTGAAGTCGCCTTCATAGTCCTTGTCATAGCCCACGGCATGTGGCAGTTGTTTCAGGATGATGATGATCCCGATGCCACTGAGCATGCCCTTCACCACACTGTTGGGGAAGTAATAGGCGATGACCCCGGCGCGTACGATACCCAGCACCACCTGCAACAGGCCCGCTACGACCACGGCTGCGAGGAACAATTCGTAGGAACCGAGATCCGCGATGGCCACAACGACGATTGCGGTAAGCCCGGCGGCCGGCCCGCTCACACCCACAGGCGAACCGCTCAGCGATCCGACCAGGATGCCACCGACAACACCAGCGATGAGGCCGGCGATGGGTGGTGCGCCCGAGGCGAGGGCAACGCCCAGGCACAGGGGTAGGGCGACGAGAAAGACAACGAGGGAAGCAGGGAGGTCCTGCCTCCAATGAGCGAACAAGTTGGAACGCGACATGAGGACGTACGAAGGGTTGGGTTATCGAAAGGATGAACTACCGCACCGCAAGCGCGGTGTGGGACACGGGCACGGTGCCCGATCTCCGGATCAACCAGCGATCACCTTCGGGGGAGGAGAGTCGACCTCACCATGGGTCGCCACCTCGATGCGTTCGTCCAGACGCGGCATTTCGCCTGCGTCATCATCACCGGCGATCGCGCTGAGCAGCGCGGAGGCGGAACTTGGGACACACGCGTGTTTCACTTCCTCTTCTTCAACAATGGGGGAGGGTGTCGCACCGATGTCAGCGTAGAACGCGATCATGGTGCGCGAGAACGCCACCTGCGGCATCGCCAGCAACCACAGGCCGACTATGGCAGCGAACACCCGCAGGACGGGTCCGCGGACATGCGGGGCGCGCGATGCTCTCCTTGCCATGGCGACGAAACTAAGGCCCGTGCCGCAACCCACGGACGGACCTTCACGCTTCTTAACAAGAAGGCCGCTCAGTTGGCGGCGGCAGGGAAATAGAGATGGAACTCCGGGATCGCCACGCTGAACAGATCACCGTCTTTCAAACGTTCCATGAGGTAGGTGCCCTCCATTCGGCCGAAGCCGCTGCGCAGGTCGCAGGCACTGCTGTAGGTGTATTCCTCGCCGGGTTCGAGCACAGGCGTTTCGCCAACGACGCCGGCGCCTTCCACCTCGCGCATGGCCGCAAGGCTGTCGCGGATGATCCAATGCCGGCGCTGCAACCGCACGGTATCGGATCCGCGGTTCGCGATGGTGATGCTGTAGCTGAAAAAGAAGCGCCCTGCCTTCGGGTCGCTGTGTCCCGCCTCGTACCGGCTGCGTGCCGTAATGCGGATCCCGTGTGTGACCGCCGTGCTCATGCTTCGCTCGCCTTTGCCCGCCAGTGACGGTGGCGATGACACAAGGTTAACGCACTTTCCCTAGCGGCCGATATGCCGGGGCGGTCGGATCTTTCAACCGGTCGTCCGGGAGAACTTCAATTCCACCGGGCCTGTTCACAAATTGGTCGGATCGTCCGGGAACAGCGCTGGTTCCGGTGGTACTGTTGCAACCCATGCGCCCGTCCTTCCTGCTTCCCCTGCTGCTCACGTGTTGCACCGGCAACGCCCAGTACAACGGCCCCGAGAGTGTGGAGTACGATGCTGCTGGCGATCGCTACTTCGTTAGCAACACGGGCAGTAGCCTGATCAAGGCGCGCTCGCAGGCCGGGGTGGTCACGGACTTCGTGTCGGTCAGCCCTGCGCCGTACGGCTTGGAGATCAAGGGCGACACACTCTTCGCCTGCAGCGGCGGAAGCGTGAAGGGCTATCGCCTTTCCGACGCTACACAGGTCTTCAACCTGAACCTGGGGGGCACCTTCCTCAACGGCATCACCACGGATGGCACTTACATCTACACCACCGATTTCACAGCAACGAAGATCTTCAAGGTCGATCCCGCGGCGGGCACCTTCACCACGCTGGTGGCGAGCACTTCCGGCACACCGAACGGCATCGTATGGGATGCCACCGGCGACCGGCTCGTAACGGTCTTCTGGGGAAGCAACGCACCGATCAAGGCGTACGACCGGAACTCGGGCGCGAGCACAACGCTCCTGGCCAACAGTGGTGTGGGCAACATCGACGGTGTAACGATCGACTGCCAGGGCAACTTCCTCATCGCTTCGTGGAGCCCGAACCGGATCACACGCTTCGAGCCCACCTTCACCCAGGCCGGTGTGGATGTGGGTGTGCCGGGATTGAGCCATCCGGCGGACATCGGCTTCGACCATGTGAACGACCGCATCTGCATCCCCAATGCATCCGGCAATACCGTCACGCTGTTCGATGTGGATTGCTCCACCGGTATGATCGAGCGCACCACACCGCAGATCAAGGTGATCCCGAACCCGACCACTGGGTTGGTGAGCATTGAACCCGGCTTTTCGCGCGATGAACCGTACATCCTGTTGGATGGTCGTGGGCTGATGGTCGGTGGCGGCACCTTGCGGTCGCACGCGCGCATGGATATCAGCGCACTCTCGCCCGGGCCCTATGTGCTGGACTTCACGCGTGCAGGCCGGAGCGTGCGTGTGGTGAAAGAGTGATCCACTCCGCTCAGTCGAGTTCGAAGACCACCGGCAGGCGGTAGATCACCCGCACCGGCTTGCCATCGATCTTCGCCGGCAAGTGGCGCGGCAGGAGCTTCACAACGCGCACGGCCTCTTCGTCCAATTCGGGGATGAACCCGCGCAGCACGCGCGCCGGACCGATCGTGCCATCGCGCTCCACAACGAATTCCACGTAGACCTTTCCCTCCGCACATCCGATGTCTTCCGGATAATGCAGGTTGGCGGCGATGAAGTGCGCCCGTGCTTCCTCCCCGCCAGGGAACTGCGCCTGTTCATCCACGGTGATGTTCTCCCACACGTCCTCGCCCTGCCATGGTGCATAGTGGCTGGTACCCGGTGGGAGCGGACGACAGACGCTATCCTGCTGTGCAACGCAACTACCTCCGCAGAGCAACAGTAGGGATAGCAGGGTACCGCGCATGGCCCCTAACCTCTCCTGGAATTGACGAACCGCATACCCACCAACCGGTCGCAACGCTTGATGCGATCGCTGAAGTAGACCAGCACGAGGTAGTCGTTCTCCGTTTCGTAGTGCGATCCCTCCACCGCGGTGATGTCCGCTGCTGCGGACCCACTGGGCTGGGTGGCGTAGGCGAAGTCATAGAAGCCCTGCTTCAGCAGGGCGCTGAGCGTGTACGCGCTTGTCTCAGGCTCCCATGTCATGCGGTACTCCGGCTTGCACTGGAAGTCACTGAAGGCACCATAGACATAGACCTGCTCGCCCAATGGCCCGGTCATCGGCAGGTTGAAGTGTACCTGGACATAGTCGGCCCCCAGTGGATCGCCATCAAAGAAATCGTTGCGCACAAAGAAGCGGCCGTTGATGTCCGGCTGGCTGGTGTACACGTGGATGCTCCGCTTGGGTTCGGCCATCAAGTAGGCGTCGTAAATGCGCTCGCCCACACCGGGTACAACGCGGCTCACCCGCGACGAGGCATAACGCAGGTCCTTCAGGTCGAAGTTCCGGTACTCGTTGCCGCCCATGAAGAGACCTTGTTCGGGGAAGTCGTACACGAGTTCGGTCCCCCGCACGAAACGGGGCTTGAAGTCGGTGCGGACATCGTCCCAGCGCATGTTCTGGAGCATGGTGATGTGGATGTCAGCGAAGGGATCCCCCGCAGGAAGTTGCGGTGTGCGCACGATCAGGTCCACCTGCTGTGCGATGTCCCGATCATCCACATTGCGGCTCGCCTTGATGCTCGCCTCGATGCCCACTTGCTGCTCGTACACCAGCATGCGCCGGGTCAGTACGAGATCCTCCTGGTCGCTGTCGCGATAGACCTTGATCAGGTAATTGCCCGACATGGAGATGCGCATGATGTCGTTGGGCAGCCGCACTTCGTACTCGATGAACGGCTGAAGTGTGTTGAAGCTCTGGCGTCCGGAGGGGACAAAGTCGTTGTAGGCGCCTTCGAGGTACTGCCCCTGCATCAAGTCGCTGGGTTGCCAGTGTGCATCGCAGTGGACCAGCGTATAGCTCAGGTTCTCCACGTTCGGTTGTAGATCGTCGAAGCGCAGCACCACCGCCTCGGCGCTCCCGAGTTGGATCACGGGCGGGGCCATTTCGAACCCTTCCTTGAACAACTGCACCGTATGGACCGTCGGGCTGTAGGTATGGTCCTCTGCCAGGGTCGGCTGCTGGGTGGTCCAATAGTCCGGGCCGGGAGGGGCGGCGGCATTGAGCGCAGGTCCCGGGGCGGAACAACCGATCGTCAGTACGCAGAGGGGAAGGAAGAGCATGGGGGGAAGGAGATCCGGGTGAAGCGGTCGTTGGCGCCGCGCGTTCGCTGTGGGGGACATCAATTGCTTCGGGTGGAACGGAGGGCCGGGGCTGAAATTACCGATCGTCCGCTTGCACACCGTGTGCCGATGCCGAAGCGATGCGCGATCTTTGCGCCCTCCCGCCTAACGGGATGTATCGCATGCGCATCGGGATCGTTTGTTACCCCACGTTCGGTGGTAGTGGTGTGGTGGCCACGGAGTTGGGCATGGCACTGGCCGAAAAGGGTCATGTGGTGCATTTCATCACCTACGATCGCCCTGTCCGGTTGCGCAACCACCCCAATGTGTTCTACCACGAGGTGCGCGTGAGCGATTACCCGCTGTTCGATTACCAGCCGTATGAGTTGGTGCTTACCAGCAAACTCGTCGATGTCGTGAAATTCGAGGCGCTGGACCTGTTGCATGTGCACTATGCCATCCCGCACGCCTCCGCAGCCTGGATGGCCCAACAGATCCTGGTCTCGCACGGGGTGCGGCTTCCGTTCATCACCACGTTGCACGGAACGGACATCACCCTGGTCGGCCGCGATCCCAGTTTCGAGCCGGTGATCACCTTCAGCATGGAACGCAGCGATGCCGTCACTGCTGTTTCGGAAAGCCTCAAGCGCGACACCTACCTGCACTTCCCCCTGAAGCGTGAGATCCAGGTGGTGCCCAACTTCGTCTGTGTGGACCAGTACCAGCATGAGCACGACCCGCTGTTGCGGAAACGGTATGCGCCCAAGGGGGAGATGCTGCTGGTGCATGTCTCCAACTTCCGTCCGGTGAAGCGTGTGGAGGATGTGCTGCTCATGTTCGCGAAGGTGCGTGAACGGATCCCTGCCCGGCTGTTGCTCATCGGCGACGGACCGGAACGACAACGCCTGGAGACCGCATGCCGCCACGAAGGCACTTGCGACAACATCGAGTTCCTCGGTAAGATGACACAGCCCGAGGATGTGGTGGCCAGCTGCGACCTCTTCGTGCTGCCCAGCGAGAGTGAGAGCTTCGGACTTGCCGCGCTGGAGGCTATGGCCTGCGGAGTTCCGGTCGTGAGCACGAACACAGGTGGCTTGCCGGAAGTGAACATCCATGGTGTGAGCGGGTTGCTCAATGGCGTGGGCGATATCGAGGCGATGGCCGATAACGCGTTGATGATCCTGCACGATGAGGCTTCGCGCAAGCGGTTCCGTGAAGGCGCGATCGAACAGGCGCGCCGGTTCGACCTTGAGAAAGTGCTGCCCCTCTACGAGGCCTTGTACGCGCAAGTGGTCGCTGGTGTGAAGGCGTGATGGAACACCTGAGCCAACGTGTGAGCATCGATCGGAAGGACGGCCGCACGAGCGTCGTCATCAGTGCTCGGCTGCCCAAGGCGAAAGAGGCCATGATGATCACCTGGTTCCTGGCATGGACCTTCTGCGGTGCGTACGTCATTTATGCGCGAACCCAGATCGCATCCGGCGATATGCTGCGGCAATACCTGCTGGCTTTTCTTGCCTTCTGGGGCTACTTCGAACTGCGCATCGGCAAGGCCGTGCTCTGGCGATTGAAGGGGTTCGAACTCTGGCGGATCAAGAACGGCACCCTTACCGTCAAGGACAGCCTGTTCGGATATGGCAAGGCGAACGACTACTTCGTGGACAACATCAAGCAACTCGGACTGCTGGTCGTGGATGAGGGCGCCTGGAAGTGGCAGCTGAACCAGAGCTTCTGGGTGATCGGTGGTGAGCGCCTGGGCTTCGAGCACCTGAACAAGAAGGTCGCATTCGGGAAAGGCCTCACGGCGGATGAGGCCAGATCGTTGGTCCCGATGCTTAAGCACGCACTGACGCAGGAGCGGAAGCGCGAGGCGCAGGACAAGGCCTGAGCGTTACCCGTTCGGGAAGATCCGGAAGGCGTTGCCACTGATGCGCCTCGTGGGCAGGCCATCGATCATCGATCCAAGGGTCATCGCGCGCGCAGCAGGTGTGGCCATCACTTCGTCCATGCGAAGCACTGCCCCGGCAGGAACACCGGAGGCGATCAACGCATCCAAAAGTTCATGGCGCTGCCTTGCAACGATGGCAGGGGCCAGCAATTCCGCGAGAATGACCCTGTGCCTCACACGCTCTGTGTTCGAAGCGAAACGCACGTCCGTGAGCAGATCCAGACATCCCAGCGTTATGCACAGCGCCTTGAACTGCGCATCGCTTCCAACCGCCAGGATGATGCGCCCACCATCAGCACAGCTGAAAATTTCCCCGTAGGGCGCGATGTTCGGATGCAAGGTGCCGATCGGTCCGGCCACAGCACCGGCCATCAGGTAGTTACTCGCCTGGTTGATCAACCCGCTGAGCGCGGCTCCCTCCAGCGATACTTCCACATATGCGCCTTTTCCGCTCCGCTCACGCTGCAACAGGGCGAGCAATACGCCTTCCTTCAACTGGTGGGCGGCCAGCACGTCGATGAGCGCGATCGGGACCTTGGCAACATGCTCCGCGTCGCTGCCGGTCATGCTGATGTAGCCGGTCTCCGCCTGCAGCACGACATCGAACGCTGGTCGGTCCGGTTGCGCGGCGAAGCCCTTGATGTGCCCGTGTACAAGCCGGGGATTCAGCGCGCGCAGCCGTTCACGTATCAGGCCCAGTTTCTCCGCATCGCCGGCAAGGTGGTTGGTGATCAGCACGTCGGCCTGTGAGACCAGCTTATCGAACCGCACGCGATCATCCGCGTCCTTGAGATCCAGGGACAGGTGCTCCTTGCCCCAGTTCACGCTGCTGAAATAGGCGCTCACCGGCGAAGCAGGATCTTCGCTGGGCAGTTTCCACTGGCGCGTCACGTCGCCACCGGGGCCGTTCACCGCCGGCCGCTCGATCTTCACCACACGCGCACCCAGTTCGGCGAAGCACATGCCCACCGCAGGACCGGCCAGCACACCGGCGGTTTCGAGAACGAGGATATCCTGTAGCGGTCCTACCATAGCGAAAGACCCATCGCGCATCTGCGGATGGGTCTATCAGAGTGCCCAGGACTGGACTCGAACCAGCACAGCCTTTCGGCCACACGCCCCTCAAGCGTGCGTGTCTACCAATTTCACCACCTGGGCATCGACCCACTGGACATCCGGTGGGCAAGGGGGCGCAAATATAGAAGGTGATCCCTACTTACCGCGCTGTTGCTTCAACTGCCTTTGCAGGAGCTCGGTACGAACGGCGGCGAGTTTGCGGGCCAACTCCGGGTGGGTGCCGGCCTCGTGCTCCTGCTCCTCTTCCCATTCACGCAAGGTGGCCGCGTGGGTAATGGCCAATTGGAAGTGCTGGTCCATGAACGGTTGATCCGTCCCCGGCCGTTCCGGCCCGTGCTGATCGATGTTGTCCTAGAGGTCCATGACGGAACAAAGGTCACTTCACCGGTGGGCCTGTGAAATACCCATTTCCCGGTATTTTTTCCGGGATGCCGGGGTCGGGCGCCGCGGACGCGCAGGGTGGTGCCCCTTCTGTGAACAAAAAAGCCCCTGCTTGCGCAAGGGCTTTTCTCAGTGATCCCGCTGGGGCTCGAACCCAGGACCCCGACATTAAAAGTGTCGTGCTCTACCAGCTGAGCTACAGGATCTTCCAGCGCTTTTCCTTTTCAGGACCCTGCGCTAAGGGTCGGCAAAAGTAACGATCGGTGGCAATGGTGCAACTGAGGATATCAACCGGCTTTCTTCTCGATCACCGGATGCCGCTCGAACGGCTTGGTGCGATCGAAGAGATAACGGTACGTGGCCAGTGTCCGGTAGTTCTCAGCGCCCAGGTTCTCGCACACCCGGATCATCTTCGGGTTGAAGTCGCCGATCCAGGTAAGCACGGTGTCCTGGTAGAGACCGGGGTGCACGATGTTCTTCTCGCCATGCACGATCAGCACGCCCTCGATGCCCTTGCCCTGGTGCTCCTTGGCCACGCCGAACACAACGCCGGTGACGTTCTTCACCGTGCCGCGCCATTTGTGCCAGAGGAATTTCAGTTTGCCCAGCCAGTTCAAGTTCCCATCCACATACCTGAAGATCTCGTTCAGTTCGGGCAGGCTGATGTACATCGCGATCGGTACCGAGCGGTGGTAGACGAAGATCAACAGGCGCTTGTCCATCACCGGCTTCATGGCCTTCACGATCTTCAGTGCCGTGGACCGTTCCATGGGCTTGAAGTTGTCGTGGTCCACCCAGGCCGCGTTGAGGATGATGCGGAAATCCTCGGCGATCTGTTCCACACTCCGGCCCGTGGCATCGGCGACACGGTAGTCCGGGTCGCGCATGATCTGGTCGTACTTCCTGTGGAATATCGGCTGCGTGGGGATCCGCGCCGACCGCTTGAAGAACAACTGGTCGAAGTAGACCTGGAAGCCGTACCGCTCCAACAACTCCACGTAATAGGCCGGGTTGTAGTTGGTGCCGTAGATCGGTGGATCGGTGAAGTTCTTGACCAGCAGGCCCCAGAACATGTTGCGGTCGCCGAGGTTGATGGGGCCATCCATCGCTTCCATTCCTTCGGCCTTCAACTGGTCGCGCGCCGCATCGAGCAGCATGGTGGCAGCCGCCTGGTCGTTGATGCACTCGAAGAAGCCCATGCCCCCGGAGGGTTGCGTCTCGGTCCAGGCGGTCTTCGGGTTGATGAAGGCCGCTATGCGCCCGATCGTGCGGTTCCGATCATCCTGGAGGATCCAGCGCCAGGCTTTCCCATCCTGTAGGAGTTTGTTCGTCGCGGGGTCGAACACCTTGCGCACATCCTGCATCAGGTGTGGGATCCAGTTCGGGTCGTTGCGGTAGATGCTCCACGGCAGCCGGATCCATTCACGCTCCGTGCGTGCGTCGTTCACAGGTAACAGCTTCATCCTCTTCTTCGGCTCTTGAGCGTACGAAGGTCCGGATTAGCGACGGTTCCCCGCATCTTCGCACCCGATGCGTCTGTTCCTCATCGGTTTCATGTGCAGTGGCAAGACCACCGTGGGCCGCGTGCTCGCTCCATTGTTGGATCTGCCGTTCGTCGACCTGGATCGCGTGGTCGAACACCGCGTGGGGCCGTTGCTTCCGTACATCCAGCGCGAAGGGGAGGAGGCCTTTCGCCGCTTGGAGTCCGAAGTGTTGTACGAATTGCTCGACGGGCCACCAGCGGTGATCGCGACCGGAGGCGGCACGCCCTGCGAAGGCGATCACATGGAACGCATGAAAGCGGCAGGAGCCGTGGTCTGGCTGGACGTGCCCATCGAGCGGCTCATGCCGCGCATCGAACGCGCCGGCGGTGACAGACCCTTGCTCTTCGGTTTGAAGGGCGAAGCCTTGCGCCAACGCGTGGAGGAATTGTTGGATCAGCGCACGCCCGTTTATGCCGACGCGGACATCATCGTGCAAGCCGGTGCCACCCCTGCCGAGGTGGCCGAACGCATCAGGAAGGTGGTTTAGCGATCAGGTGAGGTAGACCACATCCTTGCGGCCGAGTTCCACGCTGATGTGTTCCTGCAGTGTGGTGCTCAACGTCAGGCCAACGATGTCCGCGCGGATCGGATAGGTACGGTGGCGCCGATCGACGAGCACAACGGTCGTCAACTTCTTCAACGGCACCTGTACCAGGTAACTCGCGGTATGCATCAAGGTGCGGCCGCTCATCAACACATCGTCAACGAGCACCACAGTGCGGTCGCGCAACTCCTGCACGTCGATGGAGAGCTTCAACGGTTTTTCCAACGGGGCGTCCTTGTCCAACTTCATCTCCACCAGATCCACCTTCAGGTCGGAGATCTCCAGCAGCAATTCGGCGAGCCGTTTCGCCAGCGTGAAACCGCGGGGTGCAATGCCCACGATCGTAATTCGTTCCTCCTCGCAGTTCTCTTCGTGAAGTTGGTACGCGATGCGGCGCAGCTTCCGCTGCACGCTATCGTGGTCCAGAATGGCTGTGCGTTCGCTCATGCGCTGCCAAATTAGTCAGGCCGACGTGGTGGCGGCTCAACGCACGCCGATGGCCAGGCTGCGTGCCTTGCTCGAGCCTTTCGGTCCGCCCGGCTTGTCCACCAGCCGGCTCAAGCCGATCTGGCTGCCGGTGTATTTGATGATGCGGTCGAAGAGATCCACCGTCGAAGGTTCGAGGTGCTTGAAACGGATGCACGATTTGCCACGATCGTAGATCCGCAGGTCGTTCTTGAAGGCGTCGAGCAGATCGTACGGCATGATGTACAACGCCATGAAGTGCTTCTGGCTTGCCACCGCGCACAGCGCCTGGCCCTCCAGGTGGAACGTGGGCATGCCCAGTGACATGTCCTCGGTGATCGCGGGCCAGATCCGCTTGATCAGCTTGCGCACCGTGCCCAATGCTTCCTGCCGATCGCTCGCGAGTTCGTTGTAGTAGTCACGGGTGGTGAGCGCGGCG
This sequence comes from Flavobacteriales bacterium, assembly GCA_039933875.1. Taxonomy (GTDB): domain Bacteria; phylum Bacteroidota; class Bacteroidia; order Flavobacteriales_F; family PHOS-HE28; genus PHOS-HE28. The sequence continues at coordinate 26,281 of JBDTNF010000088.1, forward strand.
GTCTTCATGCTGGTGGTGGATCGAACGTCCGCTGGTGGTGAACGGATCGTGAAGTTCGCAAAAAACGAATGCGCCCGACAAGCGGTGCTTCCCTTCTTTCCGCATAGGTTCGATAAAGTCGTCGGATCACTTCGGCGCGCGCAACCACAACTCGCGACCCGCTCGCGGTACGATGGAATTGTAGCAGGGCTCCATCGTCACGTTCGGGAAGTGCGCGCTGAAGAGCGGCATGTAGTCGTCATGGAAACCTCCGAACGGAGGACGGTCGACGTTCAACGCATCATTGAAGAGGACGCCCACAAGTTCGCCGCTTGGTGCGAGCAGCGTGTGCATGTGTTCAACGTATCGCGGACGCAGGGTCGGATCAAGCGCGCAGAAGAAGGTCTGCTCAAGAATCCGGTCGTACTGCGCGTCGTGCGTGAAGAAGTCGCCGACGATAAGGTGTGGCATCGGGAAGTCCGGACATCGCGCGAGGATGTCCTTGAAGGGAGCATCCGTCAGGTCGATGACGAAGACATTGTGGAAGCCCTGTCGATGCGCATACTCCGCTTCGTAGGCCCTGCCGCCACCGGGGATCAGGATGCGGAGATCCTTGTCGGTGAGTTGATCGATGTACTCCTTGAGCGGTGTTGAAGGTGCCTTGAGATCCCAGGCATCCGAACCATCGCCGTAGCGATCGCGCCAGTAGTCGCTGTCCAAGGGGGGCAGGCTCATGGCCGGTCGAGCAGCTCGAAGCGGAAGGTCATGGTGCTGGTATGCGTCGAGCCCTGGGCCATCATCATCTCCTCCTTGCTGCCCTTGTCGAACGCCATCAACATCTCCATCATCGAACCTTCGCTCTGCGGGATCTCCTGTGCGCTGATCAGTCGGCCCATTTGTCCGCCGGTCACTGCCGCCAGCGCTTCGGCCTCCTGCTTCGCGTGAGCGTACAGCTTGCCCATCAGGCGTGGGGCTTCAGCGCTTGGGTCGCCGTAGTGCGTTGCTTTCGGCGTGCCCGCGAACTCGGTGCTGCCTTCGGTCAACTTGTAGTAATTCTCCATCTCCGCCGCACCGTTCAATCGCACCAGGTAGCTGTTCACATCGGAGGTCTTGCGCGTTCCGAACGCGAAATCCTGGGCGTGCTCGGTCTCCGAAAGTCGATAGGTGATCTTGTTCGTGTTCAAAAGGTCCAGGAAGTGTTGCTCCTCGGCTTTCGCTTTCTGCACAGCCTCATCGATCAGCTTTCCGTAGTCCACGTTCTTGCCGTCGCTCTCCGACATCGACTCGTTCACCTGCTGGAACGGGTTCGCCATGCGCACCTCGATGTCCATCCCTGCGAACGGTAGCCGCACGGAATCGGTGACCAACACTTCCACGAAGCGTGGAGCCGCGGTCTGCGCAAGGATGGGCGAGGAAAGGAACAAGGTGGCAGCCAGAGGAGCGATCGAACGCATGGTGATGGACTTTGCGCCGAAGCTATGTCCTCGCTTCGATCCGCACTGTCACCTTCCCTTTTCGAGCTTCTTCCAATCCTCCTGGAAGGCCACGTTCGGGTCGAAGAGCGGGTTGTTGCTCAGGATGTAACTGCCGTCAGGACGGCTCCAGGCTTCATTGTACCCACTGCTCAGTTCCACGCTGCTTCCACTCGCATCGCGCCAGGTCTCCACGCCGCGCAGGGTCTGTCCCCAACTCTCGGCGATGCGGTCGCGGCTCGCCGCGCCTTCTTCCCATGTGCGTTGCTGCAGGTCGGCGCTGTAGTTCGCGGCATCGCGCTGGATCGCCGCGCGCTTCATGGTTTCGCGCTGTTCCATGGCGGCCACGTTGCTCACCATCTGTTGCACACCGGCCTGCCATTCGGGGTTGATGCGCAGGCTGCTCATCACGGTGCTCAACAACTTGCGCGCTTCCGCCTCTTTCCCGACGGGGCATTTCAGGGCGATCTTCTGCGTGGCCTGGCAACTGTAGCTCGCGCTCTGACCACCGGTCATGTAGTTCGGCATCCACGATACCTGCATCGCGATGCTGCACAGCGCCACACCCGCGCTGCCGTCCGGATAGCTCAACGTGCCGATCACCGCGCTGGGTCGGCTCTCGATGCTCACGCCCGCTTGCTGGAATTGCTGGTTCGCGGCCTGTGCCTGCTGGCGCAGCGCGTTGTTCAGTTCCTCGCTCGGTTCAACGTTCGTCACCCGCGCGCCCATCTCCTGCGCCAGCGGGCCTTGCATGAACTGGCCGGCATCCATCGGTTGCGCGATGGCGCAGCGGCGGAACACCGGGTTCTGCGCCTGTTGCATCTGGGTCTGCAGCATCATCTGGTCGTCCCACCAATCCCATTGCTGTTGCGGGTACAGTTCCAGCGCGTAGTGGCCATCCGGGGATGTGACCGTGAGGCGGTTGTTGATCACTTCGGCCATGCAGGTATTGCCCACCTTCCAGGTGATCCCGCCGGTGCTCTTCCAACCCTTGGGCACCAGGATCGAATAGGCTTCCATTGGCTGCGCGAAGCCGCTCGGGTCGATCACGCGCAAGCGCTCCAACACCATGTAGTCCTTGCCCTCAATGAACTTCGTTGCCGGGCGTTGTTCATCGGCGCCTTCCGCATCAGCCATCGGTGAGCCATCCATGTTCATGGATCCACCTCCGGATGAACTTCCACAGGCGATGAAGGTGAGAACGGCGAGCAAGAGGATGGCGGTGCGTGACATGGGGTCGGACTTTATGACGAAGCTATCGGGTCCGTGCGTCACATTCGAACGCATCGTGTGGCGGGACATCACGAGAATTCGGGAGGTCACCGGCGGCGTTCCCGGATCTGTTGCGGTGCGAAGCGCACGATGTCGAAGCCCAGTGTCAGGGCGACATCAATGGACTTTCGTTCCGCGTCAGCCGGTGTGTCGCAGGAGGTCACGACAAGCTTCTTCCGATGGGTCTCATCTAGCAGGCACACATCGTAGTTCATCTCCTCAACACTGGTCGAGCCCCCCGCTCTTCCCTGGACAGCACTCGACCGACGAACGTGTAATACGCTGACGTGTTTGTACTTGGTCAAGGGCCCCCAAGCACCCCACCGCAGGCCGAACAGGGCTGAGTACTCGCGGAGTTTCTTCCGATCCGTGTCGATCTCAACACCGCCGCTGTAGCCGAGCGCGAGGATGCACACCACGGTGAGGGCCAGGCCCAATGGGAAGGCCAGTAGTCCCAATGCGGCCATCATGCCGATCACGACCCGCATGAACAACGGAAGTGGATGTCCCTGGTTAACTATCAGATGTGGGTCCATCATGGGATCCGCTCCAATCGCACCACGTTCTCCACGTGGTAGGTGTGAGGGAACATGTCCACGGGCTGCACGAAGTCGATACGGTAGCGGTCCTTCAGGATCGCCAGGTCGCGGGCCTGCGTGGCAGGATTGCAGCTCACATAGACGATCCGTTTCGGGTCCAGTTCCAGCAGGTGGCGCACCACGGGTTCGTCCATGCCAGCGCGCGGAGGATCGGTGATCACCACATCGGGCTTGCCGTGTTGCGCAACGAACGCCGGGTCGAGCACCTTTTTCATGTCGCCCGCCGCGAAACTCACGTTCGCGATACCGTTGAAGTCAGCGTTCACGCGCGCGTCGGCCACGCTCTCGGGCACGAGTTCAACTCCAGCGATGTGCTTCGCTTGTCCTGCGAGATAGAGCGTGATGCTCCCCGCACCGCAGTAGAGGTCGTACACGTTCTCCACGCCGGTCAGTCCGGCGAGGTCGCGCACCAACTTGTACATCGCGATGGTCTGCACCGGGTTGGTCTGGAAGAAGGTCTTTGGACCGATACGGAACCGCAGTGGCTTGCCGCCCGGACCATCCGGCAATTCCTCCACGATGTGGTCACGGCCGTGGAAGAGTTGGATGTCGAGGTCGTAGATCGTGTCGTTCTTCTTCGGGTTGATGGTCCACAGCACCGAGGTGAGCGTGGGGAACGCTTTCACGAGATCGGAGAGCAGTCGTTCACGCGCATCGACGTCCTCATGACCCAGGGCCAGCAGCACCATGCACTCGCCGGTCGTCGTCGTGCGCACCAACAGGGTACGCAGGAAGCCGACATGCTCACGGATGTCGTAGAACGAAAGCCCGTTCGTGCGCGCATGTTCACGAACGAATTGGCGGATGGCATCGCTCGGCGTTGGTTGCAGGTGGCATTCGCTGATGTCCAGCACGCGATCGAAGCGCATCGGTATGTGGAAGCCCAGTGCGTTCCGGTCCGTGTACTCGTTCTGTGTGTCGATCTCCTCCTTCGTGAACCAACGGCTGTTGCTGAACGTGAACTCCAGCTTGTTGCGATAGTGTGTCAGCCCGGGCGATGCCATGATCGGCGTTACCGGTGGCAGTTCCAACCCGCCCAACCGCTCCAGGTTGTCGATCACCTGCTGCTGCTTGTAGAGCAGTTGCTTGGGGTAGGAGAGGTCCTGCCACTTGCACCCACCGCAGGTGCCGAAGTGCCTGCAGAAAGGTGTGACGCGATCGGGCGATGGTGTCTTGATCCGCAGCGCTGTGGCTTCCGCATAGCTCTTCTTTTTCTTGAAGACGCGTACATCCACGACATCGCCGGGAACAGCGCCGGTCACAAAAACCACCATGCCTTCATGCTTGGCGATAGCCTTGCCCTGTGCGCCAGCGCTGGTGATCAGCAGGTCTTCCCAGATGATCGGTTCCTTGAACTTGGTGCGGCGCATAAGGGCGCAAAGAACCGAAGAACCGGGCGACGTTGGCCCTCGTGCCACAAAAGAGCGTTCCGCAGCGCAGTCTCCGGTATTTTCGCGTCCCATTCCCCAAAGCGCCCATGCTGACGTCCAATACCGATACACGCACGAAAAGCCAGCGCGCCATGGCGCTGGAGGAGAAGTACGGCGCCCACAATTACCATCCGCTGCCGGTCGTGCTGGACAGTGGCCTCGGCGTGTTCGTGTGGGACGTGGACGGCAAACGCTACTACGACTTCCTCAGCGCTTACAGCGCCGTGAACCAGGGCCATTGCCACCCGCGCCTGGTGAAAGTCATGCAGGAACAGGCCACACGGATGACGTTGACCAGCCGGGCTTTCTATAACAGCGTGCTCGGGGAATGCGAGAAAGTGGTGTGCGAGACCTTCGGCTACGACAAGATGCTGCCGATGAACACCGGCGCCGAGGCCGTGGAGACGGCCATGAAGATGGCGCGCCGGTGGGGCAGCGAACGGAAGGCGATCCCGCACGGCCATGCGAAGATCATCGTGTGCGATGGCAACTTCCACGGGCGCACGATCACCATCATCAGCGCGAGCAGCGATGAAGAGAGCCGAAGCGGTTTCGGGCCGTTCACGCCCGGCTTCGTCAACATCCCGTACGATGACCTGCAGGCGTTGGAGGCAGCCCTCGCCGATCCTTTTGTCTGCGCTTTCCTGGTCGAACCCATCCAGGGTGAGCGCGGCGTGTACACCCCGGCTGACGATTACATGGAGAAGGCCATCGCGCTCTGCAAGGCCAACAACGTGCTTTTCATCGCGGATGAGATCCAGACGGGCATTGCGCGCACAGGAAGAATGCTGTGCTGTGTGTCTGATGACGAGCGGGATACCACGAAGCGTCCTGACGCTGTGATCCTGGCCAAGGCCTTGAGCGGCAGTATGTACCCCGTGAGCGCCGTGCTCGCGAACAATGCGGTGATGGACGTCTTCACACCCGGTTCGCACGGCAGCACCTACGGGGGCAATCCGATGGGAGCGCGCCTCGCCATCGAAGCGCTCAGCATCGTCCAGGATGAAGGCCTTGTTCAGAACGCCGAACGCCTCGGACAGCTCTTCCGCAGCGAGATGCAGCAGCTGGTGGATGGTTACGACTTCGCCAAACAGGTCCGTGGCAAAGGGCTGCTCAACGCGCTGATCATCGAGCCCCGCGAGGCCGCTGATGGTTCACCGAAGACCGCATGGGAACTCTGCCTCCTGCTGCGCGACAACGGACTGCTCGCCAAACCCACGCACGGCGACATCATCCGCTTCGCACCACCGCTCGTCATCACCGAAGAACAGGTGATGGAGGCCGTGAACATCATCGCGCTCAGCGTGCGGCAGTTCGCCTAGCGCGCGACCTCGAAGCGCTGTTTGTGCACCGTGCCGTCGGTGAAGACCACCCGCACGGCATAGATCCCAGGAGCCATCGCGCTCACATCGATCGTGTTGTCGTTGAGCGCAACGTCCATCCGGCGACCATCAGCGGCGAACAGTTCCAAGGACCGAACGACGCGACCAGCTGTATTGACGCGTAACTGCTCCGAGGCGGGAGAGGGGAAGATGGAAATGCTGTTCTGATCCGGCGCGCTCTGCACAGCGGTGGGCGTGCAGAAGATGTTGTTCAGGTAGGCCCATGTGTCGTTGTTGAACAGGAAGGCCACAGGTTGTGATGGGCCTGGTGAGTCGCCCATGCGGATCACGACAAGGCCTTGCGAAGGCACCACGTTGATCGACTGGCCGTTCTTGCCCAGCGCGTTAAAGGCCTCGGCGGGTTCGTTCGGCATCAATTCACCCGGGAAGACCAGCTGCGAGCCCGGTGCCATGAAACTCGACTGGCCATTGAGCCACCACAAGTAGCCATAGGAGTTGTTCAGGGCTTGCGACGGCGAAACCATCTCGTTGAAATACGTTGTGTTGAGGACCTGGTTCCCGTTCCAGTTGCCGCCGTTCATCGCGAGCAACCCGAAGCGCGCCATGTTGCGCGGCGTACTGAAGAACACATGGTCGTAGTCCAGTGTGATGTACAGGCCTGTCAGCCCCATCGTCTGTGTCAGCTTGCTGAAGAGGTAGGCGTTGATGGTCTGGCCGGTGGCCGCGTTCAGAACACCATCCAGTTTGGTGTAGGCGCCGGTATGGTAAGCCCAGCGTGTGTCCGGGTCGGCGAGGTAATGCAGGCAGGCAGGGTCGGTGCAATTGTTGTCGCCGCTGTCATCCAGCCCGGTGGTCATGGTCAATTGGTGGCGGATCGTGATCGCTGCTTCCTGCGCTGGCGTGCAGGTGGTCCAACCTGCGCCGAGGTAATCGATGCTTGGGTCGTTGATGTTCAGGAACCCTTCTTCCTGCGCCTTGCCCACGAGGGTGGCCGTGAGTGACTTGCCCGCCGATGCCCAATACCACACGCTGTCCTGCGTGAAGGTGCCGAAGTAGTGCTCGATCGCGATGCGTCCGTCCTTCAGGATGATGAAGGCCTTCGTGTTATTCGTTCCGAGGAAGTCGAGCAGCGGCGGGATCTGGTCCGTGCACCATCCCAATGTCGCGGGATCAACGGTCTCCCACGTATTCCCGGTGTTCGGAGGGAAGTAGATGCCCTGCCCCGCGACGGGAAGAGGAGCTACGAAAAGCGCGGCAAGAACAACGGAGTAGGGGTGTTTCATTGGTGATGGGCTGTGCCCATTGACACGGGTTCCTCGGAAAGGTTCGATCGGCCATCACGCAGGAAAAGGAAGACCGAGAGCACCAGCAGCCCGACATTCGCCATGCCCAACACCCCGTGATGGATCATCCAGTCGCTCGTTGGTCCCAGGGCGTCCTCCCAATTGCCGCCATAGCCGAAGAGAATGGGCGCCGCCACCAATGCCAGCCAGCGCGGATCGGCCTTGGGTGCCAGGTGATGCATCACATAAGCCACCAGCGGCAGGGCGAGCAGGAAGTGCTCAGTGTCCGTCAATGTGATGCTCGGCACCAGTGCGACCAGCAAGAGGTACTCGAACACGAAACTCTTGGCATCCCCACGTCGCAGTTTCCAAAGGACGAGCAACCCGAACGCACAGGCGATGATGGCCAGGAGGACATAGGTCTCCAGCGAGCTCGGCGTGGCGATGAAGTACTTCAGCACGAGGCGGTGGAGGAAAGAGTACACCGTGTTCACCGCGTTGTAATTGTCGCTGCCGCGGTAGATCAGCGAAGCGTTGTGTCTGGCCATTTCACCGAGCCACTCCTGGTGCAGCGCGATGGAACTGCTTACGCCGAGGAACAAAGCCGGGACCGCGATGCCCATGAGCACAGTCAGCAAGGCGATGCCCGTGGCTTTGAACTCGCGGCGCAACAGCAACAGTGGCAGCAGCACCACGAAATGCGGTTTGGTCAGTATCGCAAGACCGATCAACGCGCCGCCAAGCGAATGTTTTCCCGCGAGCAGCCGGTCCAGTGCGAAGAGGAGAACCCAGAGCAGCATCACATTCACATTGCCCAGGTGCAATTCGCGATGCAGGTGTACCACAACGACCAGCCCGGTG
>JBDTNF010000089.1:0-18834 GCA_039933875.1 Flavobacteriales bacterium
ACTACAACACCAACTACGGCTACGGCTACCGCTACGCCTATGGCTACGGCAGCGGCTATGGTTATGGCTACGGGTATGGCCGCAACAAGAAAAAGGGGGGCGAAAAATCGCAAACCCCATCCTCCGTTAACCAGGACACCTGAGCCGCGCCCGGATGGAAGGCCAGAATCCCGACCGCGGCGACATGCGGCCTGAAGACGTTACCGGAGCGGCCCATGCTGAACAATGGGACGTGATCATCGCACCCACAAGCCCGTGGTGGCGCCTGAACGTGCGGGAGATCTGGAAGTACCGTGATCTTCTTCGGGTCATGGTGCAGCGCGACCTCACCGCGATCTACAAACAGACCATCCTCGGTCCGCTGTGGCAATTGCTGCAACCGCTGCTCACGTCCTTGATGTTCGCCGTCATTTTCGGCCTCATGGCCCGCATGTCCCTGCCAGGCGTTCCACCGTTGCTGTTCTACATGTCAGGCGTGGTGCCGTGGACCTTCTTTTCCAGTATCATCAACCGCACCAGCACCACGCTCACGGGCAATGCCGCGCTCATGACCAAGGTGTATTTCCCGCGCCTTATCCCGCCCATGGCCACCACGCTTTCCACGGCGGTCAGCTTCGGCATCCAGCTCACCTTCTTCTTTGCGTTCGCGCTGTTCTATCGGTTCTCAGGGGCCTATGCATGGTCACCGGGTGCGGCGGTACTGATGCTTCCGGTGCTTATTATCCTCATGGTGGTGCTCGCCTTCGGTTCGGGCCTCATCGTGGCGGCCCTCACCACCAAGTACCGCGACCTTGGTTTCCTCATCGGCTTCGCCGTCCAGTTGCTCATGTACATGAGCCCGGTGATCTTCCCGCTGTCGCGCGTTGAGACGAACAGCCCGATCCGGCCCATTATCGAGGCCAATCCGCTCACCCCTGTCATCGAAGGCTTCCGGGGTGCGTTGTTGGGCACTTCCCCGGATTGGACCACCCTGTGGTATCCAGCGGTCACCGCGGTGGTGCTCATCATCACCGGGCTTGCGCTGTTCCAGCGTGTGGAACGCTCATACGCCGATGTGGTCTGAGCCATGGATCAAGGAAGGAACGATATCGTTGTGCGGGCTGAAGGGGTGGGCAAACGCTACCGCCTGGGCACCACCGACCGCAGCCAGGTGGCCGACGAGTTCAAGGCCTTCGTCGCGCGGTTGCGTGGCAAACCGGATCCCACCATGCGCATTGGAGCGGAAGTGGATCCGCAACGCATCGGTGAGCACTTCTGGGCCCTGCGCGACGTGTCCTTCGAGGTGCGACGCGGCGAGGTATTGGGCATTGTTGGGCGCAACGGGGCGGGCAAGAGCACCCTGCTCAAATTGCTGTCACGCATCACCCTGCCGACGGAGGGCATGATCCGCATGCGCGGCAAGGTCTCCAGCTTGTTGGAGGTCGGCACCGGTTTCCATCCCGAACTCACCGGCAGGCAGAACATCTACCTCAACGGTGCCATCCTCGGCATGCGCCGCGCCGAGGTCACCGCCAAACTCGACGAGATCATCGACTTCAGCGGCATCGTGCACCATATCGACACGCCCGTGAAACGATACAGCAGCGGTATGCGCGTGCGCTTGGGATTCGCCGTCGCAGCCCACTTGGAGCCGGAGATCCTGATCGTGGACGAGGTGCTGTCGGTTGGTGATGCGGAGTTCCAGCGTAAGTGTATGGGGAAAATGAAGGATGCCGCCACTTCGGGGCGCACCGTGCTGTTCGTAAGCCACAACATGGTCGCTATGCGCTCCCTGTGCCAGCGCGTCCTCTGGCTCGATGGTGGCCGGGAGCGAATGAACGGTCCCGTGCAGGAAGTGGTGGATGCCTATCTGGGCGCCTACTCCGAGGACCGCTCCGAGGTTGTCTGGGACGACCCCGCGACGGCACCTGGCAATGAACTCGCGCGACTCACCCATGTCCGGATCAAGCCCGCTTCCGGAGGCGAATTCTTCAAATGGCAGGATGCGATCGATGTGGAGGTGGGTTTGGAGAACCTCAAGGCGGAGAATGAGTTGTTGCCCTTCATCGCGGTGGTCAGCGAGGATGAGCAGGTTGTCTTCAACACCAACCTGCGCGAGAACCGCCCCGACGTGAAGGTGGGCATTGGCACGCATACATTCCGTTGCCGGTTCCCCGATCACTTGTTCAATGCCGGGCGTTTCCGCTTGAACGTGGGCGTCTCATACCGGGCGGCGTTCCAGTTCCAGGCGGATCACGCGGTCAGCTTCGAGGTGCAGGAACCGCCGCGCGATTCCGCATGGCATGAGCGCCGGCGGGGCATGTTCCGCCTGCCCATCGCCTGGGAGCATGAGCGTATTGGATAACAACTGTGAAGGGAATGGATGGCATACCGGGCTCGGATAGTGAAGGCTTGGGCACGATGGACAAGCAACTCGTGTTCGTGATCGGTTCCACCAGGAGCGGAACATCATGGTTGCACCAGATGCTGGCTGAGCATCCCAGTGTCGCATCCCTCAAGCAGGAACTCAGTGTCTTTTCCAACTACGTGGCGCCCATCATGCGGGCCTTTGAACAAGAGGATGTCCGTGAGAAGCACCTCAACCACGGCCTTCCGGTGGTCATGCCCCGGGCGGAATTCCTGGCTGGTGTGAAGTTGGCCGTAGCGGGCGTATACGAACGTGTCCTGGCGACCAACCCGAGTGCCTCGCATGTCCTGGACAAGCGTCCCGACTACGGCCGTCATATCCCGCTCATCGAAGAGTTGGTTCCAAACGCGAGGTACATCCACATCATCCGGGATGGTCGTGATGTGGCCATCAGCATGCGCAGTGCCGGCAAACGTGTCGGCGGGTTCACTGACGACATCGGTATCGCGGTACGCGAATGGGCGCGGTCCGTTTCAATGGCAATGCGGGCTGGCAGCGGGATCGGGCCAGCCCGGTACCTCGAGGTGCGTTATGAGAAGCTCATGCAGGAACCAGCAGGGGAACTCCAACGGATCTTCGACTTTCTGGGGTTGGCCGTGGATAGGACCCGGGTCGAGCGTATTGCTGCGGAGTACGATAGCACCAAGAAACTCGTGAGCCAGGGTGATACCAGCTTGAACGCCCTGCGCGGTACTTCGGATGCGATATGGATGTCGCGGCTGACGTTGAAAGAGCGCTACATCATCGACCGCATGGCAGGTGCCCTTTTGAAACAGCTCGGATATGCCACCGAAGATTGGTGGGTGTTCAGCGCATCGGACAAGCGCCGCATGTGGACCGCCATGTTCGTTCAGAAGCTGCGCAGGAGTGTGCGTGCAGTTCAGCACATCTGGTCGAACCCGGAATACAAGGCGGACTAGCCAGCGTGGGCCTTCTTGTTCGTGATCACTACGGCATAGGGTGCTACTTTCGGCCCCTCCTGCACCAACGGCAGCGCTTTCAATGGCCTTGGATCCCATCTACGTCACACGCACCTTCCTGCCACCCCGGGAGGAATACCTGGTTTGGCTGGACAAGGCTTATGCGAGCCATGTGCTCACGAACAATGGGCCCATCCACCGGGAGTTGGAGGAGACGCTGCGGTCACGTTTCGACGTGCCTTACTTGCGGTTGATGTCCAATGGTACGCTCGCCATCCAACTGGCCATTCGTGCGCTCGGCATCACCGGGAAGGTGATCACCACACCCTTCAGTTATGTAGCCACCACCAGCGCCATCCTCTGGGAAGGCTGCACGCCTGTTTTCGCCGATATTCTGCCGGATACCCTGTGCATCGATCCGGCGCGGATCGAGGAATTGATCGATGCGGACACGACGGCGATCCTCGCCACCCACGTTTACGGGATCCCGTGCGATGTGGAAGCGATCGCCGCCATTGCGAAGAAGCACGGGCTCAAGGTGATCTACGATGCGGCACACGCCTTCGATGTGCTGTACAAGGGCCGTAGCATCCTCGCTTGGGGCGATGCCAGCACCCTGAGCTTCCATGCCACCAAGCTTTTCCACACGGTGGAAGGTGGTGCGGTGGTGATGCACGATGCGGCGGTTGATGATCGCCTGCGACTGTTGCGTAGTTTCGGGCACATCGGCGATGAACACTTCACACTTGGGATGAACGCCAAGATGAGCGAGGTGCATGCCGCCATGGGAATGGCCGTACTTCCACATGTGAACGATCTTATCGTGGAGCGCAAGACTATTTCGGAACGTTATGACGCAGGCCTGGGCAGACGTTTCGAGCGGCCGACTTTGCCGGTCGGCACGGACTACAACTATTCGTACTATCCTATTCTCCTGGCCGATGAGCAAGCTTGTGGGAAGGCGCTGGCCGACTTGAGCGCCATTGGCATTTTCGCAAGACGATATTTCTATCCCTCGTTGAACACATTGCCATATGTTGCGTCCTCCGTCATGCCTATCTCGGACCATGCTGCCACGCGCGTGGTTTGCCTTCCACTTTATGCTGGACTTCGCGAGGACGAAATAGCACGCGTGATCAACGCCGTGATCACGCTCACCTGAGGCCATGCTAGAACTCAACCGGATCACTTTGGCCGCGGTGCTGGCCGCCTTGGACCAGTTGGGTATTCCGCACCGATTGGTCGGTCCCCTACGTACGATTATCAAGGTTTGTAGTCTCCAGCATAAGGAACCGGGAGGCCTGTACTACTATGTTGGCGATGACCCTCGCGTGCTCGATCAGGTGCAGGAATCCGTGGTGATTTGCCGCACATCGATAGCTCGCGCAACAACTTCTAGTTCGTGCATTGCTGTTGAAGCGGACCCACAAATCGTCTTTTATAAGCTGTGCGCGCACCTGTTTGCCACACGGCCATCTGCAGGAGTTCATCCCACAGCCCTTGTACATCCGGAAGCCGAGATTGGGCAGGGCGTACACATCGGCCCCTATGCGATTATCGGTCGTTCAACGATAGGTCAGGATTGCGTGATTCACGCTCACGTGGTGATTATGGATGGCTGTGCGATAGGCAAGCGGGTTTGGATTGAGCCCCATAGCTGCATCGGTGCCACAGGAGTAGCGTGGATTTGGGATGAAACAGGGGACCGTATAGTGCTACCCCAGTTGGGTGGCGTATCCATCGAGGACGATGTGTTTCTGGGAACAGATGTGACCGTAGTGCGCGGCATGTTGAACGAGTCAACCTCAATCGGACCAGGCACCATGATCGCGCACGGGAGCAAAATTGGGCACAGTTCGGTTTTAGGCGCGCACTGCCATTTGGCTAACAATGTCAGTATCGCGGGTTCTGTAGTGCTTGGTAACGCTTGTTTCCTAGGTTCAGCGAGTGTAGTCAGGCCCCACACCAAACTTGCGACAGGTACAATTGTTGGGGTGGGTGCCGCAGTGATCAAAGATGTCACCGAACCCCATACCACACTAGCTGGCGTGCCCGCCGTTGTGATAACCAAGAAGGTAAAGCAACGTGGGGTTCCATCAAGGCCGCATGACTAGCTGGTCTTCCGGTAGAATTTGGCGGGATTCCCGAACCAAATCTCATTGTCGCCAACATCATGGCGGAGTTGAGAACTAGCTCCGATCTCGCTGTTCACACCCACTACGACTCCCGGCATGATTACCACGTTGGCTCCGTATCGCGAGCCATCCTTCAGCACGCAGATCAATTTAGCTTTCGCGGACAAATCAGGAGTATCGGTAGCTACGAAACCGTACTTTATAACGACGCCTTTGCCAACGATCGTACCTGCGCTCAATGTGCATCGACTGCCGAAAGTGGTGTCGTCACCCACTGTGCAGTTACTCCTGATTTCGCAATAGGCTGTCATCCGAACCCGGTCTCCGATTTGGGCATGTGCACCGATTTTCGAATAGGTGCCGATGAAACCACCCGCTCCGATTTTTGCACCGCGCTCGAGGATGCAGAAACTCTCGATCTCCACATCGTCTCCTATCACGACATCATCCTGAATCACGCAGAAATGACCGATTTTGAAATTACGGCCGATAGAGACATTTTGTCCCACTTGGTTGATACTCGTACTCATACAGTGCAATGTAGCTTACGCCCCGAAACTAATGATTAACAGTCCCGATGTTTTGGTTGATTCCCGCGTGAAAATGGAGCCCATTTTTGCATTGCGGCGGTTTGGGAAATTATGACCTTCATGGAACCCTCTGTAAGCATCGTGACATTAACGTACCGGCATGCGGCGTACATTGAGCAGTGCATCGAGGGGGCTTTGATGCAACGCACCACCTTTCCGGTCGAGATCCTGGTCGGGGAGGATGACAGCGATGATGGTACCCGTGAGATCTGCCAGCGACTTGCTGCGGAGCATCCGGATCGGATCAAGCTTTTCCTGCGCGAGCGGAAGGATGTGGTCCATATCATGGGCATACCTACGGGTCGATCCAACTTTCTGGGCCTGCTCGCTTCTGCACGAGGGAAGTATGTAGCTCTCTGCGAAGGGGATGATTACTGGACCGATCCCTTGAAGTTGCAGAAACAGGTGGACCATCTCGAAGCGCATCCAGAGGATGCCGTCTGTTTCCACCAGGTACTTATGATGCGCACCCATGAGATCGGCGTTCCCGACAAGGTCTTTCCCACAGGGCTTGCCAAGCATGAGTTCACCACCGAGGATGTGCTTGCCCCCTGGTTCATCCCCACGGGTTCCATCGTCTTCCGCAGACCCGATCCTTTCGTGTTGCCGCCTTGGATGGGGCAGGTGTTAAGTGCGGACATCCCCTTGCTGTTGTTGTTATCGCTCGAAGGCCGGTTCAGGTTCATCGAGGAGGTGATGGGCGTGTACCGCATCCATCAGGGTGGTCTCTCGCTTCGCCACAACGGCTACGACAAGGTGCGCGGCATGGCGCATATCTACGAGCTATTCAATGCGCATACGCAGTTCCGGTTCAACGATCGGGTGCGCGAAGCGTTCATCGCGGAGGTGAAGCTTCATCTTCCGGAGGTGCGTGAACTCAAGGCCGCCCAGGAGCGTGTGAAGGTGCTCGAAGCGCAGCAAGCCAAGGATCTGCCGCTTTCGCGGAAGATCTACTACTTCCTATGGAACCATTTCCCCTGGATGCGGCGGATGTGGAAGTGATGTCCGTGGATGGCTGTCGCTGTGGCAGACTTGACCGATCTTGTCACCTGCACAAGGAGGTTCACTGAACGGGAACGACCTTCGCAGGACCACGGTATGAAGAAGATCCTTTTCGTCAGCACCAATGACCATGTTGCATTTGACGGGAGCCAAGTGCTTTGGGGCAATGTGGGGGCCATCAAAAACGTGCTACAGTATCGAGTATGAAAAGGATCTTGCTGATCACCCATGAGGCTACGCGCACGGGGGCGCCGATGATCGTTCTACAGTTCGTGCGATGGTTGCGCACGGCAAGGCCCGGTATGCGCATCGATATTGTCGCCCTGGCGGGGGGGGAACTCGAAGCGGATCTCCGAGCCATTGCGGATCGATACTACAGCCCATCGTCGACCCCGATCCCGATCCAGGCCTTGCGAGGTAGAGTGCTCGCGAAAATGCGACGTGGCCTTTTGGGGTCAAGCACGCCTCCTGCGCAAGCCTGGCAGGAACGGCACCTTATCGAATTAGCAGGCAATGGGTATGAACTGATCTATGCGAATACCGTGGTCAGCGTTCCATTCGCATCCCGGCTGGCCGCATTGGCACACCGACGAGTGAAACTGTTGGCGCATGTGCACGAATTGAATGTAGTAATGGCTACCAGCGTATCCAAGCTGGGCCAGTATCTGGATCGGATCGACCATTTCATCGCGGCATCAGGTCTCGTCAAGGAACATCTCGAACAGCACTGGCAGGTAACGTCGAGTAGGATCGATGTGGTCCACGAGTTTTCTTCGATTTCCGGACCATTGCCGGCGCCATGGCAGGATCGGCCTCACATTCTCGAAGTAGGGGGGGCTGGGACGGTGCATTGGCGAAAGGGTGATGATGTTTTCATTCAGGTGGCGCGTTATCTGAGGGACCATTATCCTGATGTTCCGGCACAATTCACATGGGTCGGCATGATCGGTTCCAAGCAGGCCGCCATCGTGCGGGGCGATCTGGAGAAGATGGGTCTGCTGGACCGGGTTCGTTTCGTTGGCGAGAGAGAGGACCCCGTCGGATTTTTCCGCGCAATGGACGTTTTTCTGCTACCCTCTCGCGAGGATCCGTTCCCGCTGGTTTGTATCGAGATGGGTATGCTCGGCAGACCCATCATCTGCTTTGATCGAGCCACAGGCATCGCCGAGGTGGTGCGGCTAGGTGGCGGGGCCATCGTACCATACTTGAACATCGAGGCAATGGCGGAAAAGGTGGCAGATTATCACACCGATCGTGAACGGATGCGTGCTGACGGCGCGGCAGCACACGAACTCTTCAGCCGTTTCACTGCCGATCGGCAATGCCCACTCATTTTGGAGTGCATGGAATCGCTGTGCAGATCATAAATGGTTCGTACAATGGACCGATCGAACCCGCGATTTACCAGCCTCTTTATGCCGCCTTTCAAGGGCCGTCTGACGAGCAACGGATCCACCGGGACATGACCGCCCCAAGCGCTCCCCTCGTTTCGGTCATTGTGCCCAATTACAACCACGCGGCCTTTCTCCGGCAGCGCCTGGACAGCATCCTTGCGCAAACAGTTGCGGGCATCGAGCTGATCCTGTTGGACGACGCCTCGACGGATGATAGCGTTGCGATCCTTCGCACGTACGCTGCGGATCCGCGTGTGGCCCACCTGGTGGTGAACGAACACAACAGCGGCAGTGCCTTCAAGCAATGGCGCACAGGGCTGTCCCTTGCCCGCGGTCAGTGGATCTGGATCGCCGAGAGCGATGATAGCTGCCTGCCCGACCTGCTGGAGCGCCTGCTCGCATTGAACGCCCGTGAACAGGATACCCTCGGGCTGGTCTACGCCCAGTCGGCGATCATTGATGAGGCCGGCCAGCACATCGGTTCCATGCGCGAGCACACCGCGTGTTTCACCCCCGACCCGTTCACGCAGGACATCGTCGAGGAGGGACGCGCGTTCATTGCTCGCTACCTTAAAGTGAAGAACGTCATACCTAACGCCAGCGCTGTGTTGTTCCGACGCTCGTTGATCGCTGATGCGCATGTTTGGACCGGGACGGAGGATATGAAGCTAGGCGGTGATTGGCTGCTATGGGTGCGGCTGCTGCGCCAGACCCGCATTGGTTTTGTGAGCGCGGAGCTCAATCAGTTCCGGGATCATGCAGGAGTGACGCGGAAGCACACAACAACGGAACGGAAGCAGCAGCGCATCCTGGAAGAAGCCATTGTTCGATCGGCCCTGGGGCAGTATCCGGAGGTCGATCAGCGTGGGGAGGAGCAGGTCTTGTACGAAGCGTGGTTCCCCTACTTTACGTTCAAGGAGTTGTTCTCATCACGACTGTTCCGCGTCCGGATCAAAGGCCGCTCACGTCTGTCCTTCCTGTTGCGCTTCCTGTCCTTTAAGTGGGCGCGTTTCAAGGAGCGCATGGAACGAGGTGCACAGGCCTGACCATTCTCTACTTTGCGGCGATCCACGCCATGGCACCGATCCGCATCGCCCTTGCCTCACCTGAGCGCCAGCCGCAGAACGACCCCTTCGTCGCTTCGCTGCGGCAGTGGTCGCACGATGTGGTGTTGCTCCTTGCCGACGGTACACTGCCGCAGCGCGATGGAGCAGGAACACCTTTGCTGCTGACCACGAAGGGATATCGTTGGCGCAACCGGTACGAACGGCTGCTTCTTTTTCTGGATCGACCGGAGATGCTGCGACGGCGCATCGCCACACTGCTGCAGCGTGAACGGGTGCAGGTGATGGTGGCTGGATCCGCAGCCACCGGTGAGGAACTGATCCGCAGTTGCCAACGGGCCCATGTCCCTTTGGTCGTCCGGTTCCATGGGAGCGATGGACAGGGTCAACGTGAACTGGAGCGCTATTCCGGGTATCGGAACGTCCTGAAGAACGCGGCTGCGATCGTGGTCTCCACCAAGGCCATGGAAGAGCGGGTGCTTCGCCTGGGTATCGATCGGACCAAGGTGTTCTACAATGCGCAGGGCGTTGACCTGGAATTGTTCGGCAGCGGTCGGCCCGATCTGGCGCCGCCTCATGTTCTGACCGTCGGTCGTTTCGTGGATGCCAACGCGCCGCTGCTCACGCTACTCGCCTTCCAACGCTTGGTGCAACAGCGCCCCGACGCTCGTCTTACGATGGTCGGCGAAGGGGTGCTTTGGGAAGGCACGCATCAAGCGGTGAACGCGTTGGGGCTTGCTGGATCCGTTGACCTGTGTGGACCGCGCACCCCGGTCGAGGTCGCCGCGCTCATGCAACGCAGCAGGCTATTTCTCCAGCAGCATGTGGTGAGCGATACCGGTCAGGACGACGGCACGCCGCTCGCGGTGCTGGAGGCCATGGCTTCGGGTCTTCCCGTGGTGGCGACGCATAGTGCAGGCCTGGCAGGTGTTGTGGCCCACAGCGAACAGGGTCTGCTCAGTGATGCACGCGATGTTCAGGCCATGACGGACCATCTCGTGCGACTCGTCGATGATCCATCACTGGCCTTCAGGCTCGGCGCAGCGGGCCGGGAATACGTGGAAGTGCATCACCGCATGCAGGAGCGGATCGTGGATCTACAGATGATGCTCGAGCGCGTTGCGCGGAATGCCACATACTAATTGTACAAACGCCAACCGACGTTCCGCAGCAACCGGCTGAACCGCGTGTCCTCACCGGCAAGCGCCCTGATGTAGGCTTCGCGGAAATCGAATCGTTCGAGATACCGGCGATGTCGCAGCGCAAGGCCTGTAGCGCGCATGCCGTTCCGCATCGTCCGCATTTCGTTCAATCGGTACTTGTAGTGGAAGCGTTCGCGGGCGGCCGCGCTGACCCCGGTTGCCTTCGCCCATTCCCAAAGGAGCCGGTAGAGCACCAGTTCGGTATGGGCCACGCGATCGTTGCGTGTGATCCTGTTCTCGCGGTGCACGCCGCGGATCGCGACAGGGGCATCGATGCTGCCGGGATAGAGCCGGGCATACCACGCCAGGCGGATGATGAAGTCCGTGTCCTCGTGCAGGTGGATCTCCTTGCGCATCAGGCGGTCCATGCCCATCAGGGCGATGCGCTTCACGGTCAGCGCATCGAGGTGGAATTGCCCGAAGTCCGGTATCACACCGCTCAGCCCTTCGAAGAGTTCTTCCGGGCCGACCCGCTTCCTTACGGTGAACACTTCCTGGAACAGGCTGTCATAGAGCGCCCGGCCTTCGTCATCGTAATAGTGCGCCCCGAGCGAGCCGTACACGCCGTCGGCATCGGGATGATCGCGGAAGATGCCCCGTTCCGCATCGAAGCGGTTGGGTAGGAAGAAGTCATCGGCATCGAGAAAAGCGATGTACTCCTGTGTGCTTTGGGCGATACCCAGGTTGCGCGAGGCCGCCGCTCCCTGGTTGACCCCGCCCGGGTGCTGGTAGAGCCTCACCCGCGGCAGGCTTTCCGCCAGCGCTTTGCACACCTCCAGGCTGTTGTCCGGTGAGGCATCCTCGACAAGGATCACCTCCTTGACCTCTTCGAACAGCAATGCGGAGCGCACCCCACGCTCGATGAATTTCGCGGCGTTGTAAACCGGGATCACCACCGAGATGTTCAAGGATGTGGGACCGGGCATCGTTCTGTTGTCGCTGGAGTTCGGATGGATGGAAGCCACGGGGCGAGGCGGTTCCGCACCTTTTCGTGGTCCCAATGCGCTGGCCGCGAATGTAAACCTTGCCGGTGTCCCCTGTCGCTGATCCGCCCTGCGCATACATTCGGGCCGATGGATCCGGACAGCCGACCTGCGCTGAAGGTCACCGTGTTGGTGACCCTCTACAACAAGGGACCTTTCGTGGAGGAGGCGGTGCGCAGCTTGCTGGCCAACTCCTTCGCTGGATTCGAACTCCTGGTGGTGGACGATGGGAGTACCGATGGAGGCCCGGCCATAGTTCGCGGTATCGGCGATCCGCGTGTTCGTGTGGTGGAGAGCGCTGTGAACACGGGCCGGGCCGCTGCGGCCAACCGGGGCTATGATCTGGCCCGTGGCGAGTACATCGCCGTGCTCGATGCCGATGATATCGCCCACCCGGAACGACTGGCCAGACAGGTCGCGTTCATGGATGCGAACCCGGAAGTAGGGGCGTGCGGAAGTTGGATGCAGGCCTTCGGTGCCAATGATACGCTGCTCCGTTTCCCGCTCTCGGACCGGGATGCGCGCGCCATCATGTTGTTCGGTATCCCGGTCTCCTACGGTGCATGCATGTTCCGGCGGAGCGTCATCGAGGAGCACCACCTGCGCTGCGATCCTACCTGGAAGCTTCCAGGCATGGACTACCTGTTCATGCTCCACGTGGGCTTCCACACGCAGTACGCGAACCTCCCTGAAGCACTCGCGAGCTACCGGAAGGGCGGGCAGAACATGCGTCACGGACGGGATCCCGTGCAGGACGCCCGGCTGCTTTACCGCACCATTTTCGATCTCTTCGGCCTCCAGGTGACCGATGATGAAGTGGACCTGCACTTGTTCCTTTATGAGTTGGACCGTTCTCCTCCGACCGCAGGTCAAGTGCGAGCCTTGTTCCGCTGGAAGAACAAGCTGCTTCGCATGAACCAGGAGCGTGGCGCTTTCCCGGATCCGGAATTCACCGCCATCGTGGAGAAACGCTGGGACCGGTTGTTCCACACGCTGGTGCGCTGCGATGCACGGGCCGCCTTCGCACATATGCGTTGCAGCGGTCGGGTGCGTGAACGTGCTGGTTACCTGGTGCGCTTCACATGGCGCAGGTGGATGGGGAGGCCGATGACCTGAGCAGTCGCTCGATACGGCGGTCGCAACGCTCCGATCGCTGATCCGCCAAGTCCATAAGTTCGTGGCCCGTCGCGATCCCGCGGCGATCAGGCCATACACATGAAACCCGACATCCGGATCGCCATCGTGGTCCCTTCGCGTCCGGATCGTCGCGAGACGTTCGCTGCTGCGCACGTTGCGGGCCTGTCCGAGGTGGTGCTGGTACTAACGGGTGGCGTGCTGCCTACACACGATGATGCGGGTCACTCGTTGCTATCGACGACACGTTTCGGGCGTTTGGAACGGCGTTTCCGCTCCACGTTGCTGGGGCAGGACAAGAAGGCCCAACTGCGGCAGCGCATTGCACGGCGGTTGCGCGAGGCGAAGGTCGATGTGGTGCTGGCTGAATTCGGCAATACGGGAGCCGAGATGCTGCCCAGTTGCGAGGCGGCTGGCATTCCGCTGGTGCCGTATTTCCTGGGATTCGATGCGTACCGGGAGGATCAGCTGGCCATGTACGCCAACTATGAGCGGCTTTTCGCCGGTGCGCGTACCATCGTCTCCGTGAGCAAGTCCATGATCGAGCACCTCGTACGGATCGGTGCACCCCGCGGGCGCCTTGTCTACAATTCCTGCGGTGCTGATGTCGATCATTTCGCGTTGGCCAGGGCAGAGTCGGCCCCACCCCACTTCCTCGCGGTGGGACGCTTTGTGGACAAGAAGGCACCTCACCTGACCCTGCTGGCTTTTGAACGGGCCGTGCGCCAGCGGCCCAACGCACGGCTTACCATGGTGGGCGATGGTGAGTTGTGGAATGCGTGCGCGCAGCTGGTCAAGGCCCTTGGCCTGGGGGAGCAAGTCGATCTGTGCGGCCCGCGTTCGGCAGTTCAGATCGCTGAGTTGCTGAAAGGGAGCAGGGCGTTTGTCCAACACAGCCTGGTCACCAGCACGAACGATCATGAAGGAACGCCCGTGGCGATCCTGGAGGCGATGGCTTCCGGCATCCCCATCATTTCCACCCGGCATGCGGACATACCGGAGGTGGTCGCCGATGGTGAGCGTGGCCTTTTGTGCGACGAGGGCGATATCGATGCCATGGCGTCGAACATGGTCCGTCTGATCGACGAGCCTGATCTCGCGGGGCGCATGGGCCGCGCGGGCCGGGCTTACGTGGTCGCGCATCACCGCGTGCAGGACCGCATCGCTGAACTCCAGCGTATACTGATCTCGGCCGCGCGTGCGGGCACTTCCTAGGTTCGCGGTCAGGTGAACGTATCATGGACCGCCGATCCTCCCCATCGAACACGAGCGATACGCTCCGCATCGCCGTCGTCCTTCCATCCCCTGATATTTTCAGGGAGACCTTCATCACCGAGCATGTGCAACGTCTCCCAAGGGTTGTGCTGGTGATGGTTGACGGGAACCTGCCGCGTCGACTTTCGACCGGGGAACGGTTCATGCGCTCTTCCGTGATCGGGCGTGGGGTGGACCTGTTACAAGCGATGCTGTTGATGACGGATCAGGTGGGTCTTCATCAACGCCGTATCGCTCAACGATTGCGCCGGGCCGGTGTGAACGTTGTCCTGGCGGAATATGGCAATACGGCGGATGCGATGATCGCGAGCTGCCTCCGCGCCAACGTCCCACTGGTGGCCCACTTCCACGGCTTCGACGCGCATCGTACCGATATCCTGGAGCGCTTCCATCACTACAGGCGATTGTTCGATCATGCGGCGTCCATTGTCGCCGTGAGCCGGGCCATGGAACATCACCTGGTGGACATCGGTGCGCCCCGCGACAAGGTGGTCCTCAATTGTTGCGGCGTCGATACGGAGCGATTCCGCGGTGGTGCTCCGGAGAACGCGCCGCCGCATTTCATCAGCATCGGACGCTTTGTGGAGAAGAAGGCGCCGCAACTTGTGCTCGCGGCCTTCCGCCTGGTGGTTGAGCAACGCCCCCAAGCGCGGCTCACGATGGTGGGTGATGGTCCGCTGCGGGAGTCGTGCATCCAACTGGTCAAAGATCAAGGCATGACCGGTCAGGTTGATCTGGTTGGTGTTCGGAGCTCGATGGAGATCTCCGCCCTTCTGCGCGGTGCGCGCGGCTTCGTTCAGCATAGTGTCCGCGCGGCCAACGGTGATAGTGAGGGGACCCCGGTCTCCGTGCTTGAAGCGATGGCGTCCGGTGTGCCCGTTGTCGCTACACGACATGCCGGGATCATGGACGTGGTGAAGCATGAGGAGTGTGGCCTGTTGAGTGAAGAGCACGACGTTCGCACCATGGCGGACCATCTGATAAGGCTGGTCGACGACCCTGCGCTGGCCGGTCGCCTGGGTCGGGCAGGGCGCACCTTTGTTGAAGAGCACCACCGGGTGCAGGACAGTATCGCCACCTTGCACCATATCCTGGAGCGTGCTGCGGCCCGCTCGCGATGACGCACGATGCGGGTAGCCTACATCACACATTACGCGGACCTGTACGGTGCGAACCGTTCGTTATTGGAATTGATCGGCGAACTACAGCGGCGCGGCGATGTGGAGCCGCATGTTCTTCTCCCCCAGCAGGGCCCGCTTGTAGGGGAATTGGAGCGCATGAGCGTGCCCTACCGCATCATCCCCTTCGAGACACGCATGGTGCATCGCGATTTCATGGGTGGCCCGCACCATCGGTTGATGCAGCGCTGGCGCTACGCCCGCGATGCGCGCGGCAGGCGGAACCGGAACCGCGAACTGCTGCCGGCCATCATCGATCAGGTCAAGGCGTGGCGCGTTCAATTGATCCATGCGAATTCGAGCGCGGTGAGCATCGCACCGGATGTCTCCTCGGAGGCGTCGATCCCGCTGATCTGGCACATCCGCGAACTGCTCGCCTTGCACTACGGTATCCATCCGGATAGTGGGCGGAGTGAGTACGGCAGGTCACTGCGCGATGCCGATCGCCTGATCGGTATCTCCGAAGCGGTGCGGGAGGATGTGGCACGGTACACCGCGCTCGTGCGCCCCCTCGTTGTGGTGTACAACGGTGTAGTGCCGAAAGCCCGCTACGCGGAGCTGCGTTCCATGGCCGACGAGCGGTGGAGCACTCCCGGGTCTTTCACGTTCGCGATGGTCGGGTTGATCCATCCATCCAAGGGGCACCTCGAAGCGTTGGATGCGCTTCGCCTGGTGCTGGATGCGGGCGCCGACGTGCGCTTGATCATCGCGGGCGATGGAAGGATGGATGTGTTGCATGAACGCATCACCGCCCTTGGGCTTGCGGCGCATGTGGAGTTGCCCGGTTTTGTGGAGAACGCGTTCGATGTCTACAACCGGTCGCATGCGGTGTTGATGTGCTCGCGCCACGAGGCCATGGGCCGCGTCACTGTTGAGGCGATGGCGAGCGGCCTGGCGGTGATCGGTCATGCTTCTGGTGGTACGTTGGAGTTGCTCCGTGATCCAGCTGTCGGCATTCTCTACAACGGAGGTGCGGAGGAACTTGCCAGGCACATGCTCGGGTTGGTGGGGGATCCCGTTCGGGCGCGTCGGCTGGGCGAACACGCATCGCTCCAGGCGGAGTCTCGATTTTCGGTGGAGCGCTGTGCGGATGAAGTATGGCGGGTGTACCAGGAGGTACGATCCACACGCTAGAGGGTGTCTCAAAATTGTTTTTGGAAGCGAGCGAGGAGGATTTCGCGGCCAGACGAGGCGCGAAGCCCGAGCATAGCCGGTGGCTATGTGAGGGTTGAGCAACGAAGTATTGGACGCGAAAGACCCTCGCGCAGCCCGAAGGATAATTTTGAGATGCCCTCTAGGGGTCGGCACGAACCCTGTGCGAGTTTGAGGTGCGGTCTACCTTCGCGGCCATGTCTTTGGAGCACACGCCGACACCGCGCGTATCCGTACTGATGACCCTTTACAACAAAGGGCCTTTTGTGGAGGAGGCGGTGCGCAGCGTGCTCGACAACACCTTCGGCGATCTGGAACTGCTCGTGGTGGACGATGCGAGCACCGATGACGGGGTGGAGCGGGTTCGACGCATCACCGACCCACGTATCCGTCTGCTCACGCATGACCGCAACACCGGACGCGCGGCGGCGGCCAACAGGGGTTACGACGCTGCCCGGGGCGAGTACCTGGCCATACTCGATGCCGACGACATCGCCCATCCGGAACGATTGGCGAAGCAGGTGGCCTTCATGGACGCGCATCCTGACGTGGGTGTGTGTGGATCGTTCGCCCAGCTGATCGGCGATCGCGCCGTCGTAGGCCGATGGCCCGCTACCGATCACGAGTGCCGGGGGAAGATGCTTTTCGGCGACCCGGTTTTGTACGGTTCGGCCATCCTGCGAAGGGCCATCCTCGAGCAGCATGCGCTACGCAGCGATGGCGCATGGCTTTGGCCCGGCGAGGACTACCTGTTCCTGCTCAAAGTGGGTCGTTTTGCCAGGTACGCCAACCTGCAGGATGCCTTGTTGTACTACCGCATGGGAGCGAACAACCAGCGCCACGGCCGCGACCCCATCCAGGATCGGGCGATGGTGGTGCGCGAAGCGTTCCGCTTCTTCGATGTCCCGATGACCGACGATGACCTGGTATCGCAGCTGGCGCTCCACCAGTTGTTCCGGACACCGTTCAATGCGCGACAGGTGCGCGATCTATGGTCGTGGACATCGACCTTGAGGCGAATGAACGCGGAGCGCGCCTTGTTCCCTGCCGATCTGTTCGAGGCACAGCTCCAGCATCGCTGGCAGCGGTTGTTCCACACGTTCGCCGACCATGATGTGCGCGCTGCGTTGACGCACCTTCGTTGTTCACGTAGCTGGCCGCTCGATCGCCTGGTCTACCTGGTTAAGACCACTTTGAAGCGGTGGTTGCGGGCCGGATAGGTCCAAAGGGATCAAGAAGGAGGTCGCGTTGAGGGCCTATGTCCCACTTTTGCGGGGCCCTTCGCCATGAGCACCGGACCGCTGCCCCGTATTTCGCTGATCACGCCAAGCTTTCAACAGGCCGGATACTTGGAAGAATGCCTGGCTTCGGTGCATGAGCAGGGTTACCCGCAACTGGAGCACATCGTAGTGGATGGTGGTAGTACCGACGGCTCCGTCGGGATCATCCAACGCTACGCCGATCGCATCAACTGGTGGTGCAGCGAGCCCGATCAGGGGCAAAGCGCTGCGATCAACAAGGGGCTTGCCCACGCCACAGGTCAGGTCTTCGGTTGGTTGAACAGCGATGACCTTCTGTTGCCCGGTGCATTGGAGGCTGTCGCTGAGGTGTTCGCCAGCGATCCGAACGCGATGGTGGTGACCGGTGCGCGCATCCGGCGTGGATCGCATGGCCAGGATGATGTGCTTCCGGCCGATCCGGTCGATGACCTCAAGGCGTGGTACGTGCGCCCCATGGTGAACCAGCAATCGACCTTCTACCGGATGGAGGCGATCCAAGCCATCGGTGGTGTTGAGGAGCGCCTCCATTTCGTGATGGACTACGAACTCTGGGAGCAGGTCATCCATCGGTTCGGACCTTCTGCGGTGCGCATCGTTCCGCGCCCGTTATCGGTCTTTCGCATTCAGGCCGCGAGCAAGACCAGTACCGCGCAGCATCGATTCCTTGATGAGACGGCCAGCGTATTGCACGGCCTCAGCCTGCAGGTGGCGCGCCGCGATCTCGCTGATGTGCTCGCTTCGGGCTATGCCATCACGCAAGGGCTCCGCCGTTTCCAGTCGCCGTTGAACAATGCACTTGTGCAGGACATGGTGGTGCAGTTCCTGTTGAAATGGGACCACACCATTTTCACACGCGACCAGTTCCGACGGATGCGTCTCTTTCGCCGGACGATCGAGCTCGACAGGGGTCTGCTCACACCGCTGCAGTCGCAGTGGCTCGATGAAGTGGATGAGCAATTGCGCATGCCCGGCTGGTTGGCGTTCCGTTCGTTCCGCAAATGGAAGCACCTCGTCCGATGAAGGTCAGTGTGGTGGTGCCGGTCTACAACAAGGCGCCCTGGCTGAAGGAGTCCTTCGCCAGCATATTCGAGCAGTCCTTCACCGACTTCGAGGTGGTC
>JBDTNF010000090.1:0-5958 GCA_039933875.1 Flavobacteriales bacterium
TGTACAGGCCAATGTAGCTCAGCTGGTAGAGCAGCTGATTTGTAATCAGCCGGTCGTGGGTTCGAGTCCCTCCATTGGCTCCAATGAGCCGAACCAGGGGAGATACCCAAGTGGCCAACGGGGGCAGACTGTAAATCTGTTGTCTTACGACTTCACAGGTTCGAATCCTGTTCTCCCCACCGATCGCACGGAGCCATCCGATGCCGCTTCCAGGCAGCGGACCATGCGACGGGACAAGACCACAACCGGCGCACACGCGGGAGTAGCTCAGCTGGTAGAGCATCAGCCTTCCAAGCTGAATGTCGCGGGTTCGAATCTCGTCTCCCGCTCTACGGTCCGAAGGATCCCGGTTACGCGGGCTACCGAGGACGAACACAAGGAACGCATCGGCCTTTGTAGCTCAGGGGTAGAGCACTTCCTTGGTAAGGAAGAGGTCACGGGTTCAATTCCCGTCAAAGGCTCCAAAGGACAATGAAATAGCTACAGCCGGAACTCCGGAAGGCCTGTACAGTGAATGAGAAGAACCGAACAGAACACGAACAACCAACGACCGAACGACAATGGCAAAGGAGACCTTCCAACGTACCAAGCCCCACGTCAACATCGGCACCATCGGTCACGTTGACCATGGCAAGACCACGTTGACCGCGGCTATCACTTCCGTACTCGCCTCCAAAGGCCTGTCGGAGAAACGCAGCTTCGACTCGATCGACAACGCACCCGAGGAAAAGGAGCGCGGTATCACGATCAACACCGCCCACGTGGAGTATTCGACGGCCGCCCGTCACTACGCCCACGTTGACTGCCCCGGCCACGCCGACTATGTGAAGAACATGGTGACCGGTGCCGCGCAGATGGACGGCGCCATCCTGGTGGTGGCCGCCACCGACGGCCCCATGCCCCAGACCCGTGAGCACATCCTGCTCGGTCGCCAGGTGGGCGTGCCCAAAGTGGTTGTGTTCATGAACAAGGTGGACATGGTGGATGACGCTGAACTCCTCGACCTCGTCGAAATGGAGATCCGCGAACTCCTCAGCTTCTATGAGTACGATGGGGACAACACGCCCGTCATCCGTGGCAGCGCCCTCGGTGGCCTGAACGGCGACGCGAAGTGGGTGGACTCGATCATGGCCCTGATGGACGCCGTTGACGCCTGGATCCCTGTTCCCCCCCGCGAGGTGGACAAGCCTTTCCTGATGAGCGTGGAGGACGTGTTCTCCATCACGGGTCGTGGTACGGTGGCTACTGGTCGTATCGAGACCGGCGTGATAAAAGTTGGTGACAACGTGGAGATCATCGGCATGCAGGAGCAGAGCATGAACAGCACCTGCACGGGTGTGGAAATGTTCCGCAAACTGCTCGACCGTGGAGAGGCGGGTGACAACTGCGGTATTCTGCTCCGCGGTATCGAAAAGGACCAGATCCGTCGTGGTATGGTCATCGCCAAGCCGGGCAGCATCACCCCGCACACCGAGTTCAAGGGTGAGATCTACGTGCTGAAGAAGGAGGAAGGTGGCCGTCACACGCCCTTCCACAACAAGTACCGCCCCCAGTTCTACTTCCGCACCACGGACGTAACGGGCGAGATCACGATGGAGGCTGGCCGTGAGATGATCATGCCGGGCGATAACGTGAGCATCACCGTGAAATTGATCGTTCCCATCGCCATGGACAAGGGCCTGCGTTTCGCCATCCGCGAGGGTGGTCGTACCGTCGGTGCCGGCCAGGTGACCGAGATCATCAAGTAAGGAACATAACAGCAACGGAGGCAGGGCCGTCCCGACTTGTCGGGACGGCCTTCGCCGCCGAAAAGAGAACCACGAAACAGGACGTCTACGGGTGTAGCTCAATTGGTAGAGCGAAGGTCTCCAAAACCTTAGGCTGCGGGTTCGATTCCTGCCACCCGTGCCAATAGTGATCACCCCACAGAACGAACGATGGCAAGCTTTAGAACATACCTGAGCGAGAGCTACAACGAGCTCGTGAACAAGGTGAGTTGGCCGACCTGGAAGGAACTCCAGGGCAGTGCCATTGTCGTGCTCGTCACTGCGCTCATCATATCGGTGGTCGTGTTCCTCATGGATTACATCTTCGGTGTCCAGAACATGGGCAACGATAGCTTTTGGAAAGGCATGCTCGGTTTCATCTACAAACTCATGCAGTAGCGATGGCCGAGGGATCGAAGAAGTGGTATGTGGTCCGGGCCATCAGCGGCAAGGAGAAGAAGGTGAAGGAACTCATCGATCTGGAGGTATCGCGTTCCAAGATGAGCACCTACATCGCGCAGGTGCTGATCCCGATGGAGAAATTCTACCAGATCCGTGAGGGCAAGAAGGTGAGCAAGGAGCGGAACTTCTTCCCAGGCTATGTGCTTATGGAAGCGGACCTGACCGGTGAGATCGCCCACACCATCAAGAACATGCCCAACGTGATCGGGTTCCTCGGTTCGGAGAAAGGAGGGGACCCTGTTCCCTTGCGCCAGAACGAGGTGAACCGCATCCTGGGCACGGTCGATACACTGGCCGAATCCGCTGAAGCGAACTACAACCCTTACCACGTTGGCGAAGGCGTGAAGGTGATCGATGGTCCCTTCAACGGCTTCAACGGTGTGATCGAGGAGATCAATGAAGAGAAGAAGAAGCTGAAGGTGATGGTGAAGATCTTCGGAAGGAAGACCCCGCTGGAACTCAGCTTCATGCAGGTTGAAAAGGAGGTCTGAACGATAAAACCAGTCCGAGTCCGACACAAGAAGGACGCTAGCAAGGACACAAACCAAGAACAATGGCAAAGGAGATCGCAGCGCTTATCAAGCTGCAAGTGAAAGGTGGAGCGGCCAACCCGTCGCCCCCCATCGGCCCGGCGCTCGGCGCCAAGGGCGTGAACATCATGGAGTTCTGCAAGCAATTCAACGCTCGCACGCAGGACAAGGCCGGCAAGGTGCTGCCTGTGGTGATCACTGTGTATGGTGACAAGTCCTTCGACTTCATCATCAAGACCCCGCCCGCAGCGGTGCAGATCATCGAAGCCGCCAAGATCAAGGGCGGTAGCGGTGAGCCCCACAGCAAGAAGGTGGGCAGCATCAACTGGGAGCAGATCCGCGCGATCGCCCAGGACAAGATGCCCGACCTGAACTGTTTCACCATCGAGAGCGCCATGAGCATGGTGGCCGGTACGGCCCGCAGCATGGGCGTAACGGTGTCCGGTAACAAACCCTTCTGATCCGGCACGCCATGAGCACCCTGACCAAAAAGCGCAAAGCGGCCCTGTCCAAGTTCGACATGGCCAAGATCTACAGCCTGCAGGAAGCGACCCAGATCGTGAAGCAGGTGAGCACGACCAAGTTCGACGCCACCGTGGATATCGCGGTTCGACTGGGCGTTGATCCAAAGAAGAGCACCGAAATGGTGCGTGGTGTGGTGAGCCTGCCGCATGGCACCGGCCGCACTGTGAACGTTCTCGTACTCGCTGACCCTGCGAAGTGTGAGGAGGCCCTCGCTGCCGGTGCAGACATGGCCGGTTTGGAGGACTATATCGAGAAGATCAAGGGTGGCTGGACCGGTGTGGATGTCATCATCTGCACTCCGGCTGTGATGGCGAAGGTCGGTGCGCTGGGCCGTGTGCTCGGTCCCCGTGGCCTGATGCCGAACCCCAAGACCGGTACCGTGACCATGGACGTGGCCAAGGCCGTGAAAGAGGTGAAGGCTGGTAAGATCGACTTCAAGGTGGACAAGGCCGGTATCATCCATGCGGTGATCGGCAAGGCCAGCTTCGACGCGGTGAAACTGAGCGAGAACGCCCACGAGATCCTGCAGACCCTGGTGAAGCTGAAGCCCAGCACCGCCAAAGGCGCCTACATCAAGAGCATCAGCATCAGCAGCACCATGAGCCCCGGCGTGCAGGTCGACACCCGCACCGTTCAGGTGGCCTAAAACAAGCGCAAGACAATGGCAACCCGAGTAAAAAAAGACGAGGTTATCGCTGAATTGGTCGGCGAGATCAAGGGCACCAACGTGCTCTACCTCACCGACGCCAGTGCGCTGAACGCTGAAGCGACCAGCAACCTTCGCCGTGCCTGCAATGCCGGTGGCATCCGCATGCGTGTGGTGAAGAACACCCTCCTCCAGAAGGCCATGGAGCGGATCGAGAACAAGGACTACAGCGCCCTGTTCCCGACGCTCGCCGGCCAGACCGCGATCATGATGGCCGAGAAGGGCAATGCCCCGGCCAAGATGATCGAGACCTTCCGGAAGAAGAACCCGAAGCCTTTGCTCAAGAGCGCTTGGATCGATGAGGCCGTCTTCATTGGTGACGACCAGATCGCGGTGCTCAGTAAGCTCAAAGGCAAGGAGGAACTCATCGGCGACATCATCGCCCTGCTGCAGAGCCCGATCAAGAACGTGATCGGTGGTTTGCAAGGCAGCGGTGGCCAGAAGATCGCCGGACTGGTAAAGGCCCTGGAAGCCCGCGCCCAAGGATAAAGAACAAGGAACGGGCGGTGCGTGCATCGCCCCGACAAAACGCGTTACGCACAGATAGCTTCCCTATTCCATTGTAACAACCCCAGAAAGATGGCAGACATCAAATCCCTCGGCGACCAACTCGTGAACCTCACTGTGAAGGAGGTGAGCGAACTCGCCAATTACCTGAAAGACGAGTACAAGATCGAGCCCGCAGCAGCTGTGGCGGTCGCAGGCCCCGCCGCTGGCGGTGGCGGTGGCGAAGCCGCTGAAGTGCAGAGCAGCTTCGACGTGATCCTGAAACACGGTGGCCAGAACAAGCTGGCCGTGGTGAAACTGGTGAAAGAACTCACCGGTCTCGGATTGAAAGAAGCGAAGGACCTCGTTGACGGCGCTCCCAAGCCCGTGAAGGAAGGTGTGTCCAAGGAGGACGCCGAAAGCCTGAAGCAGCAGCTCACCGAAGCAGGTGCCGAAGTAGAGGTCAAGTAAGCCACTGGACGCGCACAACACACAGCAGCCCGGAGAGGCCCCGAAGCGGGCCTTTCCGGCTGTGATGTGATCGACGCTCCACCGATGGCGGTCCCTTCCGCCACCCCCTCGCGCCCCGATCCAGCCGGGAGGGTTCCACAGAGTCAGTTCGGATCAGTCATTTTCGGTCGTCTTCCGATCCCAATACGCACACATGGCCCAGGCGAAGACCATCTCCAAGAAGAGCAAGCGCATCGATTTCGGATCCAGCAAGCTCGGCATCGACTACCCCGATTTCCTCGACATCCAACTGAAGAGCTTCGAGGAGTTCTTCCAGATCGACACCCTACCGGAGGATCGCAACAGCGAGGGCCTCTTCAAGGTGTTCTCTGAGAACTTCCCGATCACGGACACGCGCAACCAGTTCGTGCTCGAGTTCCTCGACTACTTCGTGGACCCCCCCCGCTACAGCATCGACGAGTGCATCGAGCGGGGTCTTACCTACAGCGTACCGCTTAAGGCCAAATTGAAGCTGTACTGCACCGATCCCGAGCACGAGGACTTCGAGACCATCGTGCAGGACGTGTACCTCGGCCAGATCCCCTACATGACCCCGAAGGGCTCGTTCGTTGTGAACGGCGCCGAACGCGTGGTCGTTTCCCAATTGCACCGTTCGCCGGGCGTGTTCTTCGGCCAGAGCCGCCACGCCAACGGCACCAAATTGTACAGTGCCCGTGTCATCCCGTTCAAGGGTTCGTGGATCGAATTCGCCACGGACATCAACGGGGTGATGTACGCGTACATCGACCGTAAGAAAAAGCTGCCGGTGACCACGCTGCTGCGCGCCATCGGTTTCGAGAGTGACAAGCAGATCCTGGAGATCTTCGGCCTCGCCGACGAGGTGAAGGTGACCAAGGCCAACATGAAGGAGGCCGTCGGTCGCAAACTCGCCGCCCGCGTGCTGAAGAGCTGGGTGGAGGATTTCGTGGACGAGGACACCGGCGAGGTGGTCTCGATCGAGCGGAACGAAGTG
>JBDTNF010000091.1:0-10226 GCA_039933875.1 Flavobacteriales bacterium
CACATGGATTTTCAATCCATTGCTCTACCAGCTGAGCTAAGGCACCCTTACTTTGCCCGCCATCACCAAGGGGTTTTGGCGAACAAGGCTGCGAAGATAGACAAGTGAACGATCCATGACCGACATGCCCCTGGACCTTGTGCTCGATGTGGGGAATACCCGCACAAAACTGGCCTTGTTCCAAGGTCAACGCGTGGTGCGTTCGGGACATATGGTGCATGGGGATCGCACTGCATTGCAGGGGTTCGTGGCTGGTGATCGGCCGGATAGCTGTGTGATCGGTTCCGTAGGGCATAGTGACCCATCGTTCATCGAGCATCTGCGTTCCCTTGCTCCTGTGCTTGTGGTCACCGGTGGAACACCGACACCCTTGCTCTCCAGTTATTCCACACCGCTCACATTGGGTGCCGACCGCCTTGCGAACGCTGTGGCGGTCGCAGCGCGTTTCCCTGGACGATCCGCGCTGGCCATCGATCTGGGCACATGCATCACCTACGACCTGGTGCGTGCCGATCGGACCTATGCCGGTGGGGCCATCGCCCCCGGCTTGCGCATGCGCGCGCAAGCGATGCATGATCATAGTGCCATGCTTCCCCTGGTCGATCCGTCCGCCGACCCTCCTGCGCTCGGTACCTCCACCCAAGGTTCCCTTGAAGCCGGGCTGCATCATGGTATCGTCGCCGAGTTGCGGGGCTTCATCCAGGCCTACACGCACGGATCGCCCGATACAGCCGTTGTCCTCACCGGCGGAGATGCATTGCGGTTCACCCGCGCATTGAAAAGTGGCATCTTTGCGCTCCCTTTACTGACGCTGGAAGGCCTGCATGCGATCCTCGATCATCACCGCGCTCTGCACGGCGTTCCTGCTGGGAACCCTTCCGGATCCCGTTAGTGCGCAGGACCAACAGGGTAGTGGTTCGCCTTATTCGGCTTACGGCTTTGGTGAACTCTCCGGATCCACACAGGTAACCCAGGCCCTGATGGGTGGGACCGGGATCGCACTGGCCGACCCGTTCAGTGTTTCCCGGATCAACCCGGCCTCGTACGTAGGGCTGCTACATACCAGCTTCGAGGCCGGTGGCCTGGTGCGCAACGTGCGCTACGACTCGGAGACGGTTTCGAGCAACGGTCGTCGGAGCGATCTACTGGGCCTCACCGTCGGCGTCCCGTTCGGAAGGGGCAAATGGGGCATGGCCCTCGGCGTGAACCCGGTGAGCCACGTCGGCTATGAGCTCACGGATCACGGGAGTGTGGTCGATGGCACCGTGACCTATCAATACACAGGCAGCGGTGGCCTTAATCGGGCGTTCATCGGATTGGGCCGCATGGTCTGGCAGAGCAACGACACCCTCAATAAGGGAACCAAGTTGACCGTGGGTGCCAATTTGGATTATCTGTTCGGAACGGTGGAGGAGTCGCGCAAGGCGATCTACCCTGCCAGTGGTGGGTACTACAATTCCAATGTGAGCTCCACGGTGGTCATGCGGGCCCCCATGGCCAGTGCGGGTCTGCAGTTCACCAGCGATCTCATCAGCCGCGATCGTGCGCGGGCCCGGGTGCGCGCGCACAACGAGAGGCTTGTGGCGAAGGACAAGCGGGATGAGATGGATTGGCTTAATGCCGGTAAGGAACTGAAGGATCGGAAGGCGTTGAAACTCTCCAAGCGCGAAGGGGAAGCCCTCCGGTTCCGACTGGGTGTATCGGCTGAATTGCCCGCTAATCTCACCGGGCACTACACGCAATTGGCGAACAGTTATGTGCTGACCGCTTCGGGGGTCGAGTATCCGTTCGATACAGCCCATTTCGTGGATGGCGCGAACGGGACGGTATTCATGCCTGTGCTCCTCGGCCTGGGCGTATCGGTGTACAATTCGCATTGGATGGTGACCGCCGAGCACCGCCGCCGGGATTGGTCGCAACTGCGGGTGGATGTGGAAGGGTTCGATCAACCGAGCACCCTCGCGACGAGTTCTTCCTCGGCCCTGGGAGCCTCTTTCCGTCCGGCCGGTGACTTCGGTGGTGGCTTCTTCAAGCGTACCATCTACCGGGCCGGTGTGCGGTGGGCAGAGGATTACCTGGTGGTGGAAGGCACACAGCTGAGCCAATGGGGCGCATCCCTCGGGATGTCCTTGCCGCTGATGGCCTCCAGCACGCGCAGCCGGTTGAACATCGGGGTCGAACTGGGAGAGCGGGGGACCCTGGCCAATGGACTGATCCGTGAACGGTACGCGGACGTTTACATCGGGCTCACGCTCACCCCCGATCTGCGTGAGCAGTGGTTCCGCAAGAGCCGTATCGAATAAGGGAGTGCGGGAGGTGTGACCCAGTGATCATGACACCGAGAGCAACGATCAACGTCCTGTTCGCCCTGTGCATGGCACATGCGCTGGTGTCGTGCAAGAACGATCTGGACACGGTTGCCGCGGTGGATGTGCCCGAGGCAGGGCCCGATCGCGTAACGAAGAACGCCGAGTACTTCTACACGGACAGTGGTCGCGTGCAGAACCGCCTGCGGGCGGGACGCATCGCGGAATGGGCCACCAAGCCGGAGCGCACGGAGATCACCGATGGGCTTGAAGTGCTGTTCTACGACAAGCTCGGAAAGGAGGGAAGCATCCTCACCGCGCGCCGCGGGACCATCCTGCCCGCAGAGAAGCGCATGGAGGTCTTCGAGAACGTGGTCTTCATCAATGCGCGGGGTGAACGTTTGGAGACGGAACAATTGACGTGGGACCAGGACAGCGCGCGCGTGCGTACCGACAAGCCCGTGCGCATTGAACGCAACGGTGACATCATCCGGGGGCAGGGGCTCGATGCGGCCGAGGACTTCAGCCGGTACACCATACGCCGCATCACCGGCATCATCAACCTGGCAGCCGACAGTGTGCAGGGGGAGTCGCGTGATAACTTGACCCCCTGATGCGCAGCCTCAACCGGTTCATGGAGCATTTCTGGCTGGCTGTGACCATTGGCACCTTCATCGCGGCCATCTGGGTCATGGTGGTCGATGGCTTCGATCAGGGCAAGCAGTGGCTCTTCTTCCCGGCCATCGCCTCGGGCATGTTCGTCTTCCGCCGCTTCACCCGCAAGAAGCTGGAGGCCATGGACGACAGGCATCGGGAAGCGAAGCGCTGATCGGACCCCAACTATCTTCGCCCACCACCCGGCCTTGCAGCGTCGGTCCTTTCCGTGAGCGTCAACGACATCCTGCTCATCCTGATCTCGATCGCCGTTTCAGCCCTGTGCAGTGGGCTGGAGATCGCCTTCGTGAGTGGCAACAAGTTGTACATTGAACTGGAGCGCAAGCGCGGTGCGATCTGGGCGCGGCTCGTGTCGAACCTGTTGCGTCGACCGACACGTGTGATCGGGGCGTTACTGGTCGGCAATCACATCGCGTTGGTGGTCTACGGCGTGGTCATGGCCCATGTGCTCGAACCCTGGCTGCAGGGTTTCGGACTCGGGAACGCCTTCGTCATTGCGGCACAAACGGTGCTCAGTGGACTGCTGATCCTCGTCGTGGCGGAGTTCCTTCCGAAAGCCCTTTTCCGCATCGATCCGAACGGCGCGCTGAGCGTCTTCGCCCTTCCGTTGCAGGTGCTCTATGTGGTGCTCTGGGCGCCCATGATGCTGATCACCGGTATCAGCGAAGCGGTGATCCGGCTCTTCGGTTTCCCCGCGCGCCCCGGCCAGCTCGCCTTCGGCCGCATCGACCTGGATGAGTTCCTGAAGGAAGTGAGCGCCAACCAGCCGCAGGAGAACGACATGGATGCGGAGGTGGAGTACTTCCGGAACACGTTGGAGTTGAGCAGCATCAAGGTGCGTGAACTGATGGTGCCCCGCGCTGAGATCGAGGCGATCCAGGTGGAACAGCCCATCAGCATGTTGCACCAACGCTTCGTGGATACGGGCATGAGCAAGTTGCTGGTCTACAAGGACAGCATCGACAATATGATCGGGTATGTGCACGGCTATGAGTTGTTCCGCCGTCCGAAGAGCATCCGCGCGGTGCTCAGGCCGGTGAACTTCATCCCGGGCACCATGCCCGCCGATGAAGTGCTGCAACTCTTCATCAAGCAACGCACGCATGTGGCCGTGGTGGTGGATGAGTTCGGCGGCACGGCCGGCATGCTCAC
The DNA here is from genome assembly GCA_039933875.1 of Flavobacteriales bacterium. GTDB lineage: Bacteria > Bacteroidota > Bacteroidia > Flavobacteriales_F > PHOS-HE28 > PHOS-HE28. Next base: position 4,134 of record JBDTNF010000091.1, read on the forward strand.
CATGGAGGATGTGGTGGAGACCATCGTGGGCGATATCGAGGATGAGCACGACACCCCCGAGGATGTGGAGGAACGCCTGGGCCCGAACGAGTTCCTGTTCAGCGGCCGGTTGGATGTGGCCCACGTGTCGGAGGCATACGGCCTGGCCATCCCACAGCGCGAAGAGTACGATACCCTGGCGGGTTGGGTCCTGCACAGCACCGGGGGCCTGCCCGAGCAAGGCCAGGTGATCGACCTGCCTCCTTTCCGGGTCACCGTGGCCCAGATGGTGCACAGCCGGATCGACCTGATCCGGTTGGCGGTCATCGACCCGGTGGCTGGGTTCAGCACCTGAGGCCTGTCCCAGGCGACCGCCAACCCTCTTGGCCCCCGCGTATTGGCCGCTGGAACAGGCCTTTCAGGCTCCCCGGCGCCGATCGGGTCAGGATCCTATATTTGCACCCCTATTCCTCAAAGGCTATGGCAGTTATCGGTAAGATCCGCGAACGTAGCGGGCTCCTCGTGGCGATCGTTGGTGGTGCATTGGTGCTCTTTGTGCTCGACGCCCTGTTGTCCAACCGCAACAAGGGTCGCAATGATCAAGTGCTTGGCCTGGTCGGCGGCGAGGAGATCGGTGTGATGGACTTCGAGAAGCGGGTGAACGACGAGGTGGAGAGCTACCGCAACGAGTTCAACCAACAGGTGACCGCCCAGATGACCGAGCAGGTGCGCAACAGCACCTGGAACGAGATGGTGAAGGAGCGTGTGATGCTGGGCCAGGTGATGGACGCCGGGTTCACACTGACCAAGGCCGAATACGACGACGTGCGTTTCGGTAACAACATCATGCCTGATTTCCGCAACCAGCCCCAGTTCCAAGGCCCCGATGGGAAGCCCGACCCCAAGGCGCTACAGAAGTATTTCGCCAACGTGCAGACCAATGCGCCTTTCTACCACGAGATCCAGAAGCGCCGGGTCACACAGAACAGGCTCTATGCCAAGTACACCACTTTGGTGAAGAAGAGCGTGTTCGTGAACAGCGCCCAAGCGAGGGACGATTATGCCGCGAAGAACCGGCATGCCAACTTCAACTTCCTGGCGAAGCGGTACGATAGCGATCCTGACAGCCTTTACGCGGTGAGCGACAAGGACCTTCAGCGCTACTACGATCAGCACCGGACCGAGGTCAAGTACAAGCAGAAGCCTTCGCGCAAGTTCGAATATGTGCTCTTCCCGGTGGTGGCCACCGAGGGCGATCGCGAGGACACCCGTCGTGAATTGGAAGGGATGCGCACCGAGTTCGAAACGGGCACGAACGATTCCGTCTTCGTGGTGACCAACAGCGATTCACGCAGCTATGCCAAGGTTCCGTACACCGAAGGCAAGGCCGATAAACTGAACGATTCGTTGATCGTGCATGCCGCTGTTGGCATGGTGGTCGGGCCTTACCTCGAAGGCCAGCAGTGGAAATTGGTGAAGGTGAAGGAATTGGCCGATGTGCCTGAAGCCCGTGTGCGGCACATCCTGCTGAGCACCCAGCAGGGCAAGAGCGAAGAGGACCAGAAGAAACGTGCTGACAGCCTGCTCACCGTGGTGAAGCGCGACAAGAGCAAGTTCGGTGAACTGGTGACCAAGTTCAGCGACGATCCCGGCAGTACGGGTAATGGTGGTGTGTACGAATGGTTCGACAAGACCAAGATGGTACCCGAGTTCACCGCGGCCAGCTTCGATGAAAAGGTCGGTGCGATCACCATTGCGAAGACCAACTTCGGGTTCCACATCGTGGAAGTGCTCGGGCAGCGCACGCGCCAGGAACGTCGGGTGATCACTGTGGAGCGCATGGTGAAGCCTTCGCCCGCCACCTTCAAGGGTGTGTACAAGACCGCGAACGAGTTCTCCCTCGCCAACAAGTCCTCCGAGGCGATGAAGAAGAGCGCCGAGGAACAGGGCCTTGCGCTCACGCCGGTGGATGATTTCCGTCCGGATGCGCGGTCGGTGGCCGGTTTGCAGGAACCCAACACCACCATGAGCTGGGTGAACCGCGCGAAGGTGGGTGATGTGAGCGAACCCCTTGAAGCGGGCGACAACTACGTTGTGGCACTGCTTACCGGGATCCGGGCCGAGGGCGTGCCTGAGTTGGAGGATGTGCGCGAGCGCTTCACCAAGGAGGTGATCAAAGAGAAGAAGGGCGAGGCCTTCGCTGCGAAAATGCAAGGCAAGACCGATCTCGGTGCGCTTTCGGGCGAACTGGGCATCAGCATGCAGTCGGCGCCGGACTTCACCTACAACTCCTTCAGCCTGCCCGGCGGCTTCAGCGAATTCGAGGTGATCGGCGCCATCTTCGCCTTGAAGAACGGGCAAACGAGCGTTCCCTTGAAGGGTGAGACCGCGGTGTACGTGGTGAGCATGGTCACCCTCACGGAGCCTGCTGAACCCACGGATCTTGCTTCGGACAAGGCCAGCCTCCAGCAACGTGCCCAGGGAAGCGCTGAGAACGGCGTGTTCAATGCCCTGCGCGAAGCGGTCGGCGTTACGGACAACCGGAGCATGTTCTACTGATCGACCTTTGATCGAAGTCATTGAACGCAGGGTTTGAACCCTGCGTTCTTTGTTCAGAGCATCGGTGCCATGGCGACAATGCGCGCCGTGACACCCCGCTCATAGTGCAAGCTCCCGGGACGTAACGTGCACAGCTATCTTGATGCCCAATCATTCCACGGATGATCAAGTGGTACCTCCTCGCAGTAGCGCTCTTCCTGAACATGGCAACGTGCGATGCTCAAGGAGATGACTATGTTACGGTGACACCAAGAACGAAGCGCGTTGGCACTAACCTGATGACCAATGCCCCGATCATGGTAGTGGAGTATGGTGTCCGTGATCGGATCGAGCGTGTGGAAGTTGATACCCTGAACGAGTGTCTCACAGTGCAGATCAGGGGCCTTAGCAAGAATGGGAAGTGGCTTGACAACAAGGGTCATGTGTTGAGGTACAGCAACAAGGAGCAGAGGGTACTGTGGTCCCTGAAGATCGGCTATCAGATGGAGAGCATCGAGCAGTTCGGGGAAGTAATCCTTCATTCCAGCCTTGGGAAGAGCTATCGCCTGGACAATGCGACCGGAGAGAGGATCTGGGAGGCGAAGAACTCATTGATCTTCGCTGATCCGGCCAGCGGGATCGGGTTTGGTTATGCACTTGCGACGGTAACAAAGTCGCAGAATACACTGATAGGATACGACCTGATGACCGGGAACATGATCTGGCATAGGGAGATTTCTCGCGAGTTCAGTTGGAACGATGTCTTGTACTTGAATGATTCGACCATCCTGATCGTCGCGGCGGGACTGCATGCGGTTAACATTCACGATGGCACCGGGTGGGATCATCATGCGGTTTCTGGAGCGAAGGACTACACCGCGGCTGCTGTTGGAACGGGCCTTGGAGTGGTTGCCGGATTGCTCACAGGCACCTATGCTGTGAACACCGGGCATGATCTGGTTAGGGATCTTGTGTCCAACGTGATCATCGATAGTTTGAGCATCTACTTCGCTTCGAAGGAGTTCATCGCAAAGCTTGATCACAAGGGTCAGGTACTGTGGAAGACAGCACTTCCTTCCGAGATGACAAGCAAGTCAGCGATCATCGTGTCTGGCGAGGATCTGCTGATGATCAACAGCGGTTCCGCATATATGGGATACCGCCGCCTTGATTATGGGGCACCCTTCATAGCGTCGTTCAGAACCTCTGATGGAGAGCAGAACTATCTGGCTGTCACAAGCAGCGAAGGAAAAGACCATATCGTCGCCCAGCAATTGGGCAAGGATTATCTATCGATCATGACCACGGATCGTGTAACAAAGCGGTCAACCAAGGACGGCTCCGTCATCCTCGAGAAGCGGATCGATCCCGGGAATTCCGGTGAACTCGTCCTCTTCGTCGGTGATCGCGTTTTTCTGGGTCGGGATTCAATGCATACGAGTCTGAGCGTTTACGACTCTTCGAAACATTATCTATACACTCAGAGCGGGAAAATCAAGATCCTGAACTCAGAGTTCGATGTCGAAGGGGAACTCACCCCGGCAGATTATTGGATCTATCAGGGTACGCGGAGAGGCCTCAGGTTCATTGCCCAAAACGACCGGACCATTGCTTTGGACCTCGCTGGGAGAAGCGTAGCGGAGATCTCTGCTTCACGCCGGTCCAGCTTCATCGGAGATAAGCTCTATTGCATTGGGGATTCCGCCTTCTTGGAGATCGACCTGGCTGAGTTGCTCAATAGTTCACCCTAAGGGTAAGGGCCTTTCAGTCAGGGAAAGTTCATGGCTGACGGTGGATCAGCGCAACTGGCTCAACCGTTCAGCATCCAATCTCACCAGGATGCCAAGCAGGATGGTGAACGAGACCATCGAACTGCCACCATAGCTGAAGAAGGGCAGGGGAATACCAATGACCGGTGCGAGGCCGATCGTCATGCCCACGTTGATCATCAAGTGCAGGAAGAAAATACTCGCCACGCAGTACGCATAGATCCGTGTGAACCGTGATCGCTGCCGGTCGCTGATCTGGATGATGCGCAGGATGAGCGCCGTGAACAGGATGACCAGGAACGCGGTGCCGACGAAGCCCCATTCCTCGCCAACGGTGCAGAAGATGAAATCGGTGCTCTGCATCGGAACGTACTTGTACTTGGTCAGCGTGCCTTCGAGATAACCCTTGCCCAGGAAGCCGCCGGAGCCGATCGCGGTCTTGCTCTGCTTCACGTTGTACCCCAGGCCTTGCGGGTCCTCCATCTGCCCGAGCATCACCAGGATACGGTCGCGCTGGTGTGTTGCCAGCACCTTCTCGAAGGCGTAGTCCACGCTGCCGATGAACACGGCCGAACTGATGAGGCCCATGGCGATGAGGCCATAGAGGCGCTTGCGCATGCGCTTCAACACGAAGTTGCGCACCACCAGCCAGGCGATCACCGAGAACACGGTGATCAGCACCATCAGGAAGTATTCGCCGGACAGTTCCTTGTCGGTGAAGGGCAGGCCGACCGGTGTCTCCTTCATGATGAGCGCGAGAATGGAAAGTACCCCAGCGAGGATCGCCAGCAACAGCACGTTACCCGAGAGGCCTTCGCGGTAGAGCACGAGAATGAACGCACCAGAGACCAGTGCGGTGCCCGTGTCGGGCTGCAACATGATCAGCCCGACCGGCAGCATGATCAGGATGGTGCTGATCACCCGTGACTGGACGTCGGCCAGCGCCTTCAGCCCGCTGAGGTAGCGGCTGAGCGCCAGTGCTGTGGCGAACTTGGCGAACTCGGCCGGTTGGATACCGAAGCTGCCCACACCGAACCAGGCCCGGGCGCCGTTCACATCCTTGCCGAAGATGAGCACCGCTACCAGGAGAACCAGCACCGCTGCGTAAACACCATAAGCGCTCTCGCGGATCAGGTCGCCGCGCACCAACAGGATACTCGCGCCGAGCACGAGGCTGATCGCGATCCATACGCTTTGCTTGCCGTACTCCTTCGCCTGGTCGAAGATGTTGGCATGGTCCACATCGTAGGCGGCCGAATAGATGTTCGCCCAGCCCATGAACAGCAGCAGCAGGTACATGACCAGTAGCGGCCGATCCAGGTTGGAGGCGACGTTCTCCCGGTGGCTCATCGTCCGCGGCGCGGTTTTTTGGCCTTCTTCACGAAGTGCTTCTCCTCCTCGATCAAGTTGGCATCCAGCATCTGTTGCACGACGTCAGGCCGTTTGATCGTGTCGGTGAGGTACTGTTCCATCAACAGGCTCGCGATCGGTGCGGCCCAGCGACCACCCGCACCTGAATTCTCCACGTACACGGCGATCGCGATCTTGGGATCCTCCATCGGCGCGAAGGCCACGAACACAGCGTGGTCCTGCCCGTGCGGGTTCTCCGCCGTACCGGTCTTCCCACATACCGTGATCCCTTCGATGCGCGCCCTGCGTGCCGTGCCACCCGGTTCTTCCACCACGCGGCGCATGCCTTCCTGGATCAGGTCGTACCACTTGGGGTCGATGTCGGTGACGTGCTTCTGCAGGTACTTCCCTTGCAGGCTGTCCGGGCTGCCGATCGCGCGCACCACGTGCGGGTCGT
>JBDTNF010000092.1:0-11636 GCA_039933875.1 Flavobacteriales bacterium
CACCGCCGGTAGCCAACGCTACACCGAGCGACTGGTGATCAGCAAGTAAGACGAGACCTTCTTCAAAACAGGAAGGCGCCCGTGTGGGCGCCTTCCTGTTTTCCCGTGCCTCGCATGGCCGTGCAAACCATGCACAGAGAACATCACCCGTTGATCCGCACGGATATGAACCAAATACACTGAAAGGACATGATCGCCGAACGCTCGGTTCACACACCTGTTCAATTCGTAGATCAATCGTAATCCCACCGTAACCACCCGCTCTGGTGGCCAGATGAGCTTCGCGACCTCGTAACCACCCGGTGTTGCTCCGCTCATTTCCCATCATCATTCTCCTGCTATGCCTACCCCTGGTAACACGGGGGCAAGGCACCCTGCACGGTAAGGTCACCGACGCGAAAGGAGAGCCGCTCATTGGAGCCACCGTCCTGGTGAAGTCCGACCCCACCAAGGGCACTTCCGTCGATTTCGATGGGAACTATTCGCTTGCGATCAAGGGATCCACTCCGGTGGTCGTGGTCACTTCGTTCTTCGGTTTCCAAACCAAGGAACAAACCGTGCAACTCTCGAACGGTGAGTCGCGCACAGTGAACATCCAACTGGAGGCCGAGAATATCCAATTGCAGGCGTTCGATATGATCGGCAAGGCACGTCGCTCCGGCGATCCCTATTTGGAGAAGCTGAAGATCAACTCAGCGTCAAGTGTGGACTACATCTCAAGGGACCTCATCGCAAAAACCGGGGACAGTGATGCATCCGCCGCGGTGAAGCGTGTTACCGGTGTTTCCACAGTGGGTGCGTTCGTCACCGTTCGCGGGCTCGCTGACCGCTACATCGTGACCACCATCAATGGCAGCCGCATCCCCACGATGGATCCGTTCACGAACAACCTGCGATTGGACCTGTTCCCCACAGGCTTGCTCGATGCCATCGTGATCTCGAAGACCGCGACACCCGACCTGCCGGGGGATTGGTCCGGTGCATTGATCTCGCTCAACACGAACGACTATCCCGAGCACTTTGTCCTGAACGTTGGAACGACGCTGGGATTCAACCCGAATTCATCCTGGCAGAACATTGTTTCGGCAACGAGCAGTTCGACGGATTGGCTCGGCCACGATGACGGCCTGCGCGCCATTCCCAATGGGGTCTCGCCCGATGTGGAACAGTTCCCCCTCTTCCTTGAACCCGACCTCTACCAGCAATTGGGCCTGTTGGGCTTGGGCGATTTCCTGAACTCGCACGGCATCGTAGGCACCACGCCTGGTTTCCAGAATAGCGAGATGAGCACGAGCGGCACCCTGCCCCATCTGGCGCTCACGGAACTGGGCCTCCTGGCACCGGCGCTGTTGTACGACGAGAACGCGGTACAGGCCGGTGTCGATGCGTACAACGCCATGTACAACCTCGCCTACTTCTCCCCCACCGTGAACGGAGAACTCGCGGATCTGAACGTGCGGTTCAACAACGCCAATTGGCGGGTGTCCGACACACAGGGTTCGCCCAACCTCACCCAGTACGTCAGCATTGGCAACAGTTTCGACATCCTCAAGAAAAGCAAGAACCCGAAGACGCTCGGCTTCTTGATCGGGTTCCGTTATGCCAGCGAAACACAATACGATGGAGGGGCCACCATGGAGCGAACCGGGGAGGCCTCAAGCGATACCAACCCCGGGGACCAATTCGATCGCAAGGGAACGCAACAGATCAGCTCGGTGTCCAATGGCTGGAACGCCATCGGCAACCTCTCCTTGCAGCTCGACCGGAACAACAGCGTCTCCCTGATGGTGATGCCGAACGTGCTCGGCGAGAACCATGCCCGCTACATGGTGTTCCTGCAACCCTCCATCAGCGGTGAGACGTTCGTGTCCGAGGACCAGTACTATGAGCAGCGGGATCTGTGGGTTTACGAGTACGGGTCGAAGCACTTCATCCCCGCGCTGAATTTGAAGGTGGACCTCGATGCCTCCTATTCGGATGGCAACCGGGATGTGCTCGATCTGAAGACCCTCCAGTACATCCAACCACCGCCCGGGCAGACCGTTGCCAACGTGGATGGCGCGCTGACCCCTCCAGCGCGCATCTACCGGTTCCTGGACGAGACCCTCCTGGATACCCGCGTCGGGTTCACGCGGCCGTTGAAGAACGACGATAGCTGGACGAAGACCTTGAAGTTCGGAGGTGGGTACCGCGACAACCAACGCGAAAATTCGCAGAGCTACTTCACCGTGCTCGGGGCACCGGGTCCGACCCAGTGGATGGACCCTGGTCGGTTCGAGATGCGTCCCGACGGACGGTTCACCTCGCAGTACGCTCCCTTCGGGACGTTCAAGGACAATGACATCGGCATCAGCAAGGTCATCTCGGCCTATGTGATGAGCGACTTCGCGGTCTCGCCGCGCTGGCGCTTGATCAGTGGTGTGCGCGCCGAACACACTGATCTACTCACCGACATCCAGCGCTACCATGATCAGGGCCTGGCTCCGGATGACCCAGCACGGGGAACCGTGGGCGATATCGCTGTGGGCGGCGCAGCGGGCGCCGATCCAAAGCCGGCGGTGCCCGGGATGATCGACCAATGGGACGTGCTTCCGAGCATCAACTCGATCTACAAACTGCGGCAGGATGAGGACGCACCGATGAACCTGCGCATGAGCTATTTCCGGTCGTTGGCGCGCCCGAGCTTCCGCGAGTTCTCCGTGGTACAACTCTACGACTTCATCCTCAACGCGCCGGTGTATGGCAACCCGGATCTGAAAATGACCGGCGTCGACAACTTCGACCTGCGCATCGAGCGGTTCTTCAACAACCACGACAACATCTCGGTGAGCGCCTTCTACAAGCATTTTACGAACCACATCGAACTGCTCTCGACGCTGGCCGGTGGCTTCACCTGGCGTAACGCTGACCGGTCGGAAGTGATCGGTGCCGAGGTGGAAGGACGCCTGGGTCTCACCAAGCACCTGGAATGGCGCGGCAACGTGACGCTCATCCATTCGCGGTCGGACCTCACCACGATCATCGCCGAACAACCCGTGCACTATTCGACCCCCATGTTCGGTCAGGCACCCTACATCATCAATTCGATGCTGAACTATGCCATGGACAGCATCGGGTTCACGGTGAGCGTGTCCTACAACATCCAGGGTGCAAGGCTCGCGGTTTCCAATTCCGAGATCGATCCAACAGGCATCCGTGCCTACGAAATGCCACGGCACCTGATCGACATCACCTTGAACAAAACGTTCGGCAGGCATTGGGGTGCACGCTTGCGCTTGCGCAACCTGTTGAACGCGCCACAGCGAAGGGCCTACCTCTTCGACCAGGGCTACGCGGTCGATTTCGACAGCTACGCCTACGGGAGCGAGTACGCGCTCACCGTCTACTACACCATCCGCTGAGCCGATACCATGCCGATGAAACCAAGCCGCATGAGATCCCTCGCATCCCTTCTGCTACCGGCGCTGCTATCAGGTGTTCCAGCCCTCGCCCAGAACGACATCGAGAACGTGCTTGTGGAGACCTACTACATCTCCGACAGCAACGATGCCACTGACACCATCGGTGGTACGCTTACGGCGGGGTCGAGGACCTATCGCGTGTTCATCGACCTGTGCGACAGCTGCGCGCTCAGGGCGATCTACGGCGATGTGAACCATCCCCTGATCATCTCGAGCACGGCCCCATTCTTCAATAACCTCGACCGTGGCAAGTCGTTCGGTCACGAGATCAGCAACAGCGCCTTGGACGAGAATACTGTGGCCCTTGACTCGTGGCTGTCGATGGGGGCTGCGAGCAATCAGCGGTTCGGGGTTCTCAAGGTGGAGGATACCGATGGTTCGATCGTGGGCGGGAGCAACAACGATGGAGGCAGCGCGATGATCCCCAATGGACTGGTGGCCAATGAGGACCCTGATGCTGGCGTTCCCATCACCACGCAGGACGGCCTCATCCCTCTGGGGGGCGGAGCGGTGATACCTCCCAACTTCAACGTGCAGGGCTTGAGCCCCGCAACCGTGTTCGCCGATTCGACGCTGGGTTCGGTCCTCTACTCGATCGACACACGAATGGGATGTTCCACTCCCGGGGTGGTCGGTCCCACACCCGAGAACAAGATCTTGATCGCACAATTCACAACGGCGGGCGAACTGAGCTTCTGCCTGAACGTGGAGGTGGAAAAGCCGGACGGTAGTGTGATCCACTATGTGGCGAGCGACAGCGTGTTGTTGGCCGGTGAAACCGCAAGTGGCCTCCTCTGTTACCCACCGATGTGCGGTTGCACGGATCCGAACTTCCTAGAGTACGATGCCACCGCGGGTTGCGACGATGGCTCCTGCCAGACATTGATCGTCTTCGGTTGCCTGGACCCGCTCGCCTGCAACTATGATCCCAGCGCCAACTTCAACGTAGTGGAACTGTGTTGCTACGGCCCTGATAATTGCAATGGCCTCGACGTGAGCCTGGTCTGTCCCGGGGTCGGTGTGAGCGAGGAGCGCATAGATGGACCGGCGATCGAGGTATTCCCGAATCCGGCGGATGACCGTCTCTTCATTCGCGCGCCTAGCAGATCCAGCGATAAAGCGCGGGTGGTCATGCGCGATCCGGCGGGTCGTGTGGTGGTGGATCAGGAACTCACTGGTGGGGCGATCAATGGGGCGTTCGAACTCGATCTGTCCACGCTCGCCAGTGGGATCTACCTCCTGCATGTGCGCATCGCTGAGGAGCGGTACGACTCGAAGATCGTCGTGAACTGACCGGCTCCATGCAACGGCTCGATCACCCCGTACTCACCACCGTGAACACCTCCGCCCCTACGCATGCTGATGAGCCGGCATCCGCCGGGTCTGGCGAGGGCGACCGGCCTATAGCACGCCGGAAGCTGACCAAACAACAGGAATTGGAGATCCGCGACCTGATCAACAGCCACACGCCGGATGAACTAGGCCTACCCTACGGTCTATGGAACAAGGTGGCCGTTCGGGACATCATCGCCGCACGCGTCCATATCCTATTGCCCACCACAACATTGGGAGGGTACTTGCTCTGCTGGGGATTCGTGCCGGAGAAGACGCTCTCGAAAGCGCACGCCCAGCAACCGACGGTGATCCGCCTGTGGGTGCGGCATCAATACCCCTTGATCATGGCGCAAGCCAAAGCCGAGCGCGGTGAGATCCTATGGGGCGATGCGTTAGTGGCGAACGGGTTGAACGATACTGCACCGCCCGATCAGGGTGCCACACGCACCGGGTCGAGGCAACAACCCCGCACAATGCTCTCCATGGCATCGAGCCGGGGGATGATCCAGTGGATGATGTTCCAAGGTCCGATCACGGCGCGCATCCTTCTTGAGTTCTTCAAACGCGCCATCCGCGACAGGGAACAGAAACTCTTCCTCATCGCTCCTTGCGATGCGCTCTATAGCATCGACCCTGTGGCCTCCTGGCTCGCCGCGCACGCGGATAGATTCCAACTGTTCCAACTTCCTGCGGTAGAGCGCGCTCCGATGGACGCCATCGATGATCCCGACAGTGACCTATGGAAAACCGTGCATGGTGATACTTAACCAAAACACCACGCCGGCTTCAGATGCACGGTGCGATCGCCCGATAGTTTCGCCGACCTCAATAACCTCCTGATGCAACGCTTCATCCTCTCCATCTGCACCGCACTGCTACTAGGCGTCCACGATAGCCGCGCACAATATGCACCCCCGGACCCCGGAGGGTTGGAAGGCATCATCGTAGAGACATACTACGTCGCTGATGCGAACGACGCGGCGGATACGGACGGCGGCACCGGTCTCACGGCCGGGTCAGTGACGTACCGCGTTTTCGTGGATATGCGACCCGGGTACAAGCTGCTCACCGTGGGCGGCTTCACCGATCACCCGATCACGTTCGCAACGACGACCTCTTTCTTCAACAACGAGGACCGCGGCGAGGCGTGGGGTCATGCCATCAACGACATCCATCTGGACAAGAACACCGTAGCCATCGATTCGTGGCTGTCGATGGGAGCAGGTTCCGATGCGCATTGGGGCGTGCTCAAGACCGGTGATACCGATGCCTCCATTGTGGGTGGTACCAACAACGATGGTGGAAGCGTGGGTGTGCCGCTATTGGTGAACGACATCCCTGCGATGGGCGTCCCATTGACGCTCGCCGACGGTCTGTGGTCAACCAGCGCGCCACCAACCACCAATGCTGTCGGAACACCTCCTGACCTGTTCGACCCGGGCGGATCGAACAGCTACAGCAACGACAACTTCGCATGGGCCGTCCTCGGTGGGATCGGGTCGCCTGATACCACAACGAACCGCATCCTCATCGGTCAATTCACCACGGACGGAACATTCACTTTCTGCCTGAACCTCTGGCTGCGCATCCCGGATAGCCTGGTCTGCAGCGATCCGAACTGCCACGAGATCCTGGAGTTTTATGGGAACCTGCTCCCCTCGGACACCGCAGGAACGGCCATCAGCGGGGACAACAAATTCACACTGCCAGGGCTGTGCTTCAACTCATCGGCACTTCAAGTGGACTGCGAAGGTGTGCCGGGTGGCCCGGCGCAACCGGGTACGGCCTGTGATGATGGCAACGACGATACATCGAACGATGTGTACGATGCGAGCTGCGCATGCCTCGGCGAAGATTGCCTCGGCGTGCTGGGTGGTACCGCCCTCCCCGGCCAACCGTGTGATGACGGCGATCCGGATACGGGCGGCGACATCTGGCAGGCGGGCTGCACTTGCGAAGGCACTGTCGGGATCCATGATATCAACGCACCATCCGTCCTGATGAACGTACACCCGAACCCCGCGAAGGAACTCCTGTGGATCGAGCTTTCGAACCTTTCCGGCCAACATGCCGTCTGCGAATTGAAGAACGCCTTCGGCCAACGTGTGCTGACCATGGACCTTGGCAACCTGTCCGGATCATGGAAGGGGAACATCGATGTATCCGGCCTGGGCTCTGGGATGTATATCCTCGAGTTCAGGACGGGCAGCGAAGCGCACTTGGAGCGGGTCGTGAAATTCTGACCTCCGCTGTTGAACCCTATTGAACGATCGCCCATGCGCTATTCCATGCTTTTCATGTTCCTGTGTCTTTCGACCCTGCGCGTATCGGCGCAAGCCATCGACCGCGTGATCGTAGAACGCTACTATGTGCAGCCAGGTGCGTCAGCGAGCGAGCCACCACTGGTCACCTATCGGGTCTTCATCGACCTTGCCGCCGACCACGAATTGCAAATGGTCTACGGCGATGCGCGCCACCAACTCAAGTTCCGCACGACCGCGGATTTCTACAACGACAAGCTGAACGGTACGGAGTATGGTGATCGGATCGCTGTTGATCGCTTGAACACATTCCCCCTCGCACTGGACTCATGGCTGACCATCGGTGCGGCCAGCAAGGAACACATGGGTGTTCCGTTGGCGCTCGACACGGACGGATCCATCCTGGAGTGTCCGCCGTACGCCGGTTATGATCTTGGATCCGCCGGGCCACGACCCACGCCATTGTGTTCGGCGGATGGCCTGTTGAAAGTGCCGGAGATCAAGGAAGTGGTCCCGTTCAAATTCAACACGGAGTACTTGAGCACGGTCAGGGGGAACGAGATCGAGAGCACCATTGGCGCATGGGGCGTGCTCGGCGGCACGAAAGGCGTGACCGATGACAACGTCGTGCTCATCGCACAACTGACCACCACGGGCGATCTCTTCTTCTCGTTGAATCTGCAGATCGAGACCCCCGACCACCAGGCTGTGCGTTATGTATGGAGCGATCCAGTGGAAGGTGAGATCCTCTTCGATGGTCTCACCTACGGGAAGCCTCTGAAGTCCACCGTCGCGGAACGGTACTGACCCATCGCGCGTGTGCGGTCCGATCGAGGCCGCATCGTCTGTAAAACATCGATCCGTTCTCTCCTTCGATGATCGCCGCGATCGGATCCAGTGGGTCCGATCTGTTCGCGTGATCCCCACGAATTCCGCGCGACAGGACAGGTGCTTCGGAATTCATGCACGGGTGATATTGTTAACACCAGTGGCGGAGAAGCATAATCAAACCATATCGGACGCATAACCAGCGCGAATTGTGGTGGGAGCAGTTTTGCGTGCCTCAAAGAACGGATCGAAACAAACTCCCAAAACCCAATTCCCATCATCCAATGAAACCCCTTCCCAAACTGGCGTTCGCGGCTTCCCTGGCCGCCATCGCCGCAACCCAAGGACAGGCGCAGAGCGTCGGTGCCGCATGCGGTTGTCCTGATGTCTCTTCCCGCACGGTGGTCACGCTGGACCCCACCAGCGCCCCTTCCGTGGTGGCCGCCAACGGTGACATGATCCCGGCCAGCTACACCATGACCTGCAACAACCTCTACCTGCTGAACGACCGCTTCTACGTTCCGGCCGGCAAGGACCTCTACATCGAACCCGGCACCGTGATCAAGGTGGCCAACATCGGTGGCGGCAACGGCGCATGCCTCATCGTCAGCCGGCAAGGACAGATCTGGGCCAACGGCACGGAGACCTGCCCCATCATTTTCACCGCGCAGGCCGACGGCCTTACCGGTAGCTACGCGGTGACCAACCGCGGCAAGTGGGGAGGCCTGATCCTGCTCGGCCGAGCATACAACAACGTGCGCAGCACCGACGTCGGTTCTGTGGCCCTCACAGGTACCGATGGTGTGGGCCTGATCGAAGGGCTCCTCAGCGGTGACAACCGCAACTACTACGGCGCTGCTGTGGGTGCAGAGGTGAACGATGACAACAGCGGCGTGCTCCGCTACGTCTCCCTGCGCCACGGTGGCGAGAAGCTCGGCACCAACAACGAGATCAACGGGCTCACTCTGGGAAGTGTCGGTAGCGGCACCACCATCGATCACGTGGAAGTGATCGGCAACCTGGACGACTGCTTCGAGTTCTTCGGTGGCAGCGTGAACGCCAAGTACCTCGTGGGCATGCACACTGATGACGACGGCCTGGATTGGGATCAGGGATTCAGCGGCAAGCTCCAGTTCTACTATGGCTTGCAGGGACCTGAGAACAACGGCGGTGCCCTCAACCAGGGTGACAACGGTGTGGAGCTCGACAGCGATGACCACAGCTCCAACACCGGTCAGCGCGCCACCGCGCAGATCTGGAACGCCACCATCTTCTCCCGCACCGATGGCGTGAGCTCGGCTGGTAACCTCAACCCACTGGCAGCCGCAGGCGATGAGGCCATCGAAGCCAAGGAGCGTACCTGGGGGTCGGTGAACAACTCGATCTTCTGCAACTTCCGCTCTGGGCTCAACCTGGCCGGTGCTGCGGGCGCCGCCAACACCACCGACATCTGGATCGCAGGCAACTTCAACGTGAAGAACTGCACCTTCCAAGGCTGCGCCGAACCACTCCGCATCAACAACGTCAACACCACTTCAGGTGCGGACTTCAACCGCTTCACCGTCACCGATGGCAACACCATCATCGCCGCGCAGGCCTTGTTGGACGCCACCTTCGATGTCACACCCCTCACCTCCAATACCGTAGTGGACCGTGTGAACCCCGTGCCCGCCGCCGGTACCGCCACCAGCACCCTGAAGGCTCCCTCCGATGGGTTCCTCGCTGGTGTGAAGTACCGCGGTGCCTTCGAACCCGGCAAAACACCCTGGACCCAGGGTTGGACGCTCGCTTCCAAGATCGGCAGCGACGTGAGCGCTGTCAGCGGCTGCGCCGGTGACATCGACAAGGACGGCGACATCGACTCCTTCGACTTCGGGCTCTTTGTCAACGCCTTCAACGGTACCTGCTACTAAGAACAACCTGGTCAGGAAGGAGCGCCACGCCGGCGCTCCTTCCCACACCGGAAACAAACAGATCATGAAAAACAAATTCACCAAACCCCTCTTCGGCGCCGCTTTGGCCTGTAGTGGCCTGGCAGCCCAGGCCCAAGGTCTCCAAGGCGTGATCGTCGAGGACTACCACACCATCACGCAAGCCGACGTGGACCGGTACAACACACTCGGCAACGGTAGCGTCCCATTCGATGTCGGCATGAAGACCTACCGGGTCTACATCGACATGGCTCCGAACTACAAACTGCAAACGGTTTTCGGTTCGGCTGGTAACATGCTGGACTTTTCCAGCACGACCAAATTCTGGAACGACGATGGCTTCGGGAACCAATTCCCGCCGCAGACCAGCCGTCTGGACGATGGCGCCGCTTTTGATAGCTGGCTCACCATCGGTCGCGCCAGCCGCTCCGGTGGTACGGCAGGGTGCACCGGTAACCTTGAGCAATTGGGTGTTCCGCTTGCTTCGGACCCCAACGCCAACCTTACCATGTGCACCACGGCATGGTCCGGGTTCACCAGCGCGGCGCAAGCCGACGGTCACGTACCGGGCACCTCGGCTGATCCAACACTCGTCGGCATTCCCAACCTGACGGCCTTCACCGACGACAACATCAGCACGTTCAGCACAACGGGTTCCTACACGCTTCTTCCTCCCTTGGACGGGCCGGAAGCCGCTGGTGCCAACCGTGTGCTGATCGCCCAGATCACCACCGGCGGAACGTTCTCGTTCCACATCAACGTGTCGATGGCGATCACAGGCGGTCCTGTTGAATTCTACACGCACTCCACTTCTGAGAGCGGCAGCGTGGTCTCCCCTTATATGAGCTACCCGGTCGTGATCCTCGATGCTGATGGCGACGGTGTGGTCGATGGCTCCGATGCTTGCCCCGGTACCGCAGCTGGTGCTGCTGTGAACGCACAAGGTTGCTCCTGCGCCCAGGTCACCGTGGATGACGGCAACCCTTGCACACTCGATCAGTGCACCGCCGGTGTCGTCACTCACACGCTTCAGGATGCCGACAGTGATGGCGTTTGCGATGCCAACGATACCTGCCCCGGCACCGCTGCTGGTGCTGGCGTGAACACCACGGGCTGTTCCTGCGCCCAGGTGACCGTGGATGATGGCAACCCCTGCACACTCGACGTCTGCACCAACGGTGTTGTTACACACACCTTGCAGGATGCTGACGCCGATGGCGTTTGCGACGCCAACGACACCTGCCCCGGCACCGCTGCTGGTGCTGGCGTGAACACCACGGGCTGCTCTTGCGCACAGGTTACCGTGGACGATGCCAACCCTTGCACACTTGATCAGTGCACCAATGGTACCGTCACCCACACCTTCCAGGATGCGGACAGCGATGGTATCTGCGATGCCAACGACAACTGCCCCAACTTGTCAGGCGTACAAGGCGATCCCTGCGATGACTTCAACGCCAACACATCGAACGATGTGATCACGGCAGCCTGCGTATGCGCTGGCACACAGGCCAACGACTGCAACGGTGTACCCGGTGGCCCTGCGCAACCCGGCACGCCTTGCGATGACCTCAACGCCTGCACCACCAACGATGTGTACCAAACCAATTGTTCCTGCGCTGGTACGATCGCTGATACGGATGCCGACGGCGTGGCCGATTGCGACGATACCTGCCCCGGCACTGCTGCTGGCGCGGGTGTGAACGCTACCGGTTGCTCCTGCGCTCAGGTTACCGTGGACGACGCCAACCCCTGCACCCTTGACCAGTGCACCAATGGTACCGTCACCCACACCTTCCAGGATGCGGACAGCGATGGTA
>JBDTNF010000093.1:0-13794 GCA_039933875.1 Flavobacteriales bacterium
ACTCTAGACGCATTGCCCATTCCTTCTTTGCTTGACCTACTTCGGCCGCTCGTAGAACTCCACCCACGCTTTCCCCGAAGCGAAGCTTTCCCTTAGGACGAAGTCTGACCGTTTCACTTCCTCGTATTCACTGCCCGGTGTCGATGTCGAGCATACGATGTAACGCGTGTTCTCATCCCGCTCGACACCAATTTGCGAAAAGGGTCGGTCGACGGATAGGTAGCCGGTCTCGAAGTGGGTCAAGTACTCACTGAGCATGAAGGAGGTTTGAATGCTCGCGCGCTGGAGATCACGACTTTCGAGGTAGTGGATCACCTCCTGATGGACGCGAATATCATCTGCATAGCTCAACCGGGTATCTCCAACCTTGTCATCGCGGCCCAGATCCAAGCACATCGCACAGGCGACAACCAGAACAAGGGCAGGGAAGAGCCACTTGTGCTGACCTTCAAGGGCGGAAGACAGGAAAACCAAAGTTCCCAGTCCGACGAAAGGGATCAGGCAGAGTAGGTATCGGTCGCTGAAAAAATTGAGGGCGGAAAATGCGAGGAATCCGAGCGTGAAGATGTAGCCAATACCAACCAGGCTGCCGCGTTCGCGGGCAGTTCGATACAGCGGTTGGGAGATCAGCCAAAACACCACAGCCAGACAGAGCCCAGTAATGACAAGCGTCGGTATGGGAGGTAAGGTCCAGCGGCCGAAAAGGATCTTGATGGCTGTCACGTTGAGGACGACGACCAGCAAGGACCAGTTGACTCGCAGCCCTCGCCAGACAAAAGGAGCGATTAGTCCGAACGCATATGTCAACCAGAGCATGCCTTGGCTTTCGAAGACATCCCCGTAGGCCAGCTTGATCTTGTAGATGATATCCTTCAGGTCCCAAGTGATCAGTCCCAGATGTTCGGGAAAGAAATACCATCCGAATTCCAACTTCTGGAAGACGAAGAAGGATGACGCCAGTAACAAGGGGGAAGCAAGGATCACGAACCACCAACGATCCTTAACGCGACGGGAAGCAATAGGGGCCATGAACAACGAGACGGTATGCCAGACAAGCAGGGCGAGAACAAGCACAAGAGCTGACTCCTTGGTCATCAATGCTGCGAGGGCCGCGATCACATACATCCAGGGAGATCGTGTGATGTAGAACCCTGCGGCAAGAAGACCGAGCAGAGCGAGGAGCACCTCGGGCAGGAGGATGCCGCTTTGGGCAAGGAAAGCCTCGTTCAATGCGAGCAACAGCGTGGCCGCGACACCGACCTGCTGGGAAGCCACACGCGACCCAACCCAATAAGTCGCTACAAGCAGCCCAACCGAGATGCTCAGCGCGAACGTGTGCATGCTCTCTCGCGTCGGTCCGAAAAGATGCATCCACGAGGCGGTCGCACATTGGAAGAGTAGCGGGTGCCCGCGTGAGAGCTTGACATCTATCGCATCGGGCAGCAGGCTCACCCCGTTCTCGTACATGGCCCTCACCGCTGGCGCATAGACCCATGCTTCATCCCAGTAGAACGGAAGGCCAAGAAAGCGGAGTTTGAAGACAACGAACGCGATGACGATCGCCATCAGGCCGAGGATATAGGGGTCGAAACGGAGGTTCTTCAAGACCATGTGCTCCTTGGCTCACCAGCTGGGGGGCGCGAAGATCGGGTGACCTGTCGCATCGTCTGCATCACGAGCGTATCCGGTCGGGATCATCGTGCGTTGAGGGTGATAAGCGAAGGAGTTCGAGTTGACGACCATCATCAGCTTCCTAAAGTACGTGGTGCACGAGAAAAGCCCGGGATCCAGAGCCGCAAGGAACGAGGGTGAGCGGTAGATTTGGGATCGAATGAACGGACGAACATCGCTTGCCCTTCGGTTGGCTCTTCTGGGCTTTTATGCGACTTGCTACTCCTCTCTATTCGCCCAAGTAACTTGGCGCAGGACCTACGGAGGTTTTGGTAGCGATGACGCGCAAAGTGTTCGACAGACAACCGATGGCGGCTACATCATCTCGGGTTCCACGGGAAGTTTCGGCGGTGGTTCCGCGGATGCTTATGTGGTTCGTGTTGACGAATTCGGGGACCACCTGTGGTCGAGGACTTACGGTGCGCTGGGAGTTGAGGTGAGTGTGGCCTGCCGTGAACTGACGGATGGATTCATCATCGCGGGTTCAACTTCTTTGGGCACGAACGGTTCTTATGACATGATGCTGATCCGAACGGATGAGTTGGGCAATACGCTCTGGGAAAAGAACTACGGTACGGCCGACTGGGATCTTTGCCGGGCGATCGGGGTGTTGCCTGACGGTTTCGTCCTGGGTGGCATAAGCTATGGTGCCGGTTCGCCCGCAGGGTCGGCGTATGTGGTGCGCACGGATCTCGATGGGGATACGCTCTGGACGAAGGTGTTGGGAGGTTCCCTGCGTACCGAATGTTCGGGCTTGACGGTGACCGATGATCAGGGTCTTGTCCTTGCGGGAGTTCAAGCCACCGCCTCGGGATATGATGATGGCTTCCTGACGAAACTTAACGCTGGCGGTGGGGAGGAATGGACGACGGTCCTTGGCAGCGACAGCACGGATTATCTGAGCAGTGTTGTACAAACAACAGGTGGTGATCTTATCGCTTGTGGAGGCACACGAAGACAGAGTACGACGCTTCAGATCTATGTCGCGAAGGTGTTCGCCGATGGTGCGTTGGATTGGGAGCGCTACATCGGCAGCGGTGCTGATGCAGGGGGAACGGAGATCAGGCTGGATCACAACGGAGGATTCGTCTTTACAGGCTACAATTCTCTGAACTCGGGTACCCGCGACATGATCCTCACGGTAACCGATGGCGGTGGATGGTTCCAGTTCGGAAACAATTATGGCGATGGTGAGCCGGCCGATGGCTATTCGATCGACCCCACCTTCGATGGAGGTTTCGTCGTTGCCGGATGGTGTGAGAATTATGGGCCTGGGTTACGTGCCATGTACGTCGTGAAGACCGATGGTAATGGTCAGACGGCCGACCTTACTATCGAGCCATTCCTGGATCCCGTTGGCGTGAATGAGCCGGGCATCGCGCGCACCGCTCAGTTGTTCCCGAACCCCATCGAACCCGGTGGCACATTGACCGTTCGTACGTCCATGACCGGGCCGCTTCAGTTCATGCTATCTGACCTGCAAGGCCGGATCGTTGTGCAACAGTTCCTTGCCTATCCAGGCCAGCCGGTCCAGATCCCTGTGCTTGCGAACGGCATTTATGACGTTGCGGTCATCTCAACGGGCGGAGACAAGGCGAGCACGCTGTTGTTCGTGAAGTGAATTCCGTACGATACGATGT
The DNA here is from genome assembly GCA_039933875.1 of Flavobacteriales bacterium. Classification (GTDB taxonomy): domain Bacteria; phylum Bacteroidota; class Bacteroidia; order Flavobacteriales_F; family PHOS-HE28; genus PHOS-HE28. Next base: position 3,312 of record JBDTNF010000093.1, read on the forward strand.
TCCGGCGGGGAACGGAACAGGGCTTGAGGGGTCCTTCGTATTGTCAGCCAAGGACTATCGCCTACATTTCATCATCCTACTCAACGGGGGTCGATGGAAGAATTCATCCTGCGCATCCTGATGGGCCTGCATATCGCTGCGGGCTTTACCGCCTTGGTCGTGGCACCCATCGCCATGGCCGTTCGTAAGGGCGGCAATGCCCACCGGCTTTGGGGCAAGGTGTTCTTCTACGCCATGGCGTTGGTCGGGATCACGGCGGTGGTGGTGGGTATCGCACGGGCGAACATCCTGATGGCCATGGTGGCGATCTTCAGCTTCCACATGATCGCTTCCGGGTACCGTGCACTTTACCTCAAGCGGTTGCACGAAGGCCAGCGGCCGGAACGGATCGACTACATCATCCAGGGCACCGCCGCCGTGATCAATGGTGGGCTTTTCCTGTGGGGCCTGATCAATATGGCGCTGGGGCATCGCAACAGCGGCAGCATCATCTTCTTCACCTTCGGCACCATCGGGCTGCTCATGGTGTTCCTGAACATGCAGCGGTTCTACAAGCGCAGCCATGACAAACGCGAGTGGCTCTATGCTCATATGACCGGCTTCCTCGGAGGGTACATCGCCACGGTCTCGGCTTTCAGCGCGGTGAACCTGCCCATGATCAAGCCGATGTGGCTGCAATGGCTATGGCCCACCTTGCTCGGTGCGCCCCTTATCGCCCTATGGACGCGCTACTACCGCGGCAAATTCACCAGGGGGCGTCGTACGCGCGATCTGCTCGACGTTCGTATCCGGTGATCACTGCTTCCGTCGTCCGGCCAGGTAGCCGATGAGCATGAAGATCGGGTAGGTGAGCACATCGCTCCAGAACCAGGTCGGGTGGGGGATCCGCACCAGGTTCATTACCCCGGCGAAGGTGATCAACGCACAGACGATGAATGCGGTGGCAACGCTTCCTGGTCGCCCCTCCTTGTCCCGTGTGAAGCGTGCCACGATGAAGCCCGCCAGCACAGAGCCAAGGGCATGGCCCAGCAGCATCACCACGAAGCAGCTTGTCGGCACGCTTTCCATATAGGCGCGCAGGGCATCCGCGTTCGTGAAGTCAAGTCCCGGGGTGGGCGGGAACAGGCTGGCGCTCGCCCCATCGCCCAGCATGACGCAGACGATGAAGAGCGCCAGGGCCAGCAAAGCGAAAAGAATGTTGCGGAGCATGTGAGCGTGGTTTGTTGACCAATATAGCCCTCCGTTCCGCTGACCCGCAGGCGGGGATGCGGTGGATACATTTGCTCGCCTTCAATTATCGGGGTTTCCCGGATCAGCATGAATGGACCGACAGGTGTACACGACGGCGCGCGCAAGCGTGTGCTGGTGCTCTACCTCGAACTCGCGCCCTACGTACTTGCTTGCCTGAACGCACTGGTGACCGACCACCCGGTGGAGGTACATCTCGTACGCTGGCCGGTGAATCGTGAAGCACCCTTCGAACTCGCGTTCCATCCACATGTGAAGGTGTATGATCGCCACGAATTGGACGACCGTGCGTTGATGGAACTGGCACGGAAGGTGAACCCGCATCTTGTACTGGCGAGTGGCTGGGTCGACAAGGGTTATTTGAGGGTATGTAGAGCGATGCGCGCGGAACAAGTCGCCACCGTGATGACCTTCGATACCGCATGGAGGGGCGATGCGAAACAGTGGATCTCCACAGTGGGTGCCCGGTTCTGGGTCCGCCGCACGTTCAGTCATGCCTGGGCTACGGGATCGCGACAGGCCGAATACGCAGCTCGCCTGGGTTTCGGCCAGGATCATATCCGAACAGGCTTTTATGCAGCTGATACTGTACCGTTCATTGCTGCATATGAACGAACACGTAAAGCGAGGCGAATGTTACCGCATCGCTTCGTGTGCGTCGCGCGCTACATCCCCACGAAGGGCCAGCAAGAACTTTGCGATGCCTTCGCCAGGCTGTGTGATGAGGGTAGGGCGGGCGATTGGGACCTTTGGCTGGTGGGCACCGGTGAGTTGCACGAAAAGGTCAAGAACAGTGCCTCCGGGCGGCACGAACGCATCCATCACCAGGGCTTCGTCCAGGCGGAGCGCGTGCCCGTGTTGCTTGATCGGTGCGGCGTCGCGGTGCTTCCAAGTCTTTACGAACCTTGGGGCGTGGCGGTGCAGGAATTCGCCTGCGCGGGTCTTCCGCTCCTGTTGAGCGACGCGGTAGGCGCGCGCGAACGCTTCCTGCGCGAAGGGCAGAACGGCTTCGTGCACCGCGCGGGCGATGTGGAGGACCTGTATCGATCACTCGCGGCGTTGATCGCCTTACCGGATGATCACCTTCTGGCGATGTCAGCGCGTAGTGCGGATCTGGGCAAGGCGTGGCAGCCGAAGGATTGGGCTCATGTGGCCGTCGAACTCCTGCATCACCGCGCATGAACAAGCCACAGGTCCTGGTCTTCATCGATTGGTACAAGCCGCACTTCAAGGCGGGTGGTCCGGTGCGGAGCCTGGTGAACCTGGTAGATCATCTGCACGACCAAGTCGACTTCCACATCGTCACCGGCGATCGTGACTACACGGACACGCTCTCCCCAGCAGCACTGGCCACGGATCGATGGACAATACAGGATAACGACGAAAGTGTGTGGTACGCTTCCTCCCGCGGGCAAACCAGAACGACTTGGAACAAGCTGCTGAAAGACCAACGCTGGGACGTGGTCTATATCAACGGTCTCTACTCGAAGTGGTCGACCATCGTACCGCTTTGGCTGCTCCGCGCATCATCACAGCGACGCCTTGTTGCGGTGCGCGGCATGCTGGCCGCCGGCCCCATGCGACAGGGTGCGCTGAAGAAGCGCGCGTTCCTAGCGGCGATGAAAGCCATGGGCTGCTTCAACGGAGTGGAGTTCCAAGCCACGAACGCCGAGGAAGTGAGGGACATTGAGCGCTGGATCGGTTGTAGAGCGAAGATCCACCTCGCACCCAATCTGGCGCGAAAGCCCGATGGAAAGGGGCCGCTGCCGATGGCAAAGGAGCGTGGGGCCTTGCGGCTCGTGAGCGCAGCGCGCATCGCCGAGGAGAAGAACACCCTCTTCGCCATCGAACGCTTGAGGGCTGTGAAAGGAGCCGTGCGGTTCGATCTCTACGGTACGGTCTACGATCAGGGATACTGGGGGCGTTGTCAGCAGGCCATCGCCGCCCTTCCACCGAACGTCACGGTCACATGGCATGGCCAACTGGAGAACGAGCAGGTCCTTCCTGTTCTGGGTGATCACCATGCGCTCTTCATGCCCAGTGTCGGGGAGAATTTCGGGCACGCCTTGGTGGAGGCGTTCAGTGTGGGCCGGCCGGTGCTGACCAGTGAGCGCACACCATGGAAGGACCTTGAACAACAGAAGGCCGGGTGGGACCTCCCGCTCGAGCGGCCTGATCGATTCACCGCGGCGATCCAGGATCTCGTGGACATGGACCAGGCCGCCTATGATTTGTGGAGCGCAGGTGCTTACGCGCTGGGGGTGCGATATTTGAACGATCCAGTGCCCGTGGAGCAGAGCCTTCGCCTTTTCCAGCCATGACCGCAAGTAGACCACAGGTCGACCTCAGCCGCTTCGACAACTCGAAGACCTTCGATCCCGGCGCGGGCTTCGTGAAAAGGACGCTGTGGTACTTCACCAACGCGCTGTTCTTCCAGAACCCGGCGTTCCCGTTCCGTTCACCGAAGCCCTTCCTACTCCGTCTCTTCGGTGCCCACATCGGCAAGGGTGTGGTGATCCATCCCAACGTGAACATCAAGTTCCCTTGGAAACTGCGCATTGGCGACCATAGCTGGATCGGTCAGCGCGTGTGGTTGGACAATCTCGACCTGCTCACCATCGGCAACAACGTGGTCATCAGCCAGGGCGCCATGATCATCCAGGGCAGCCACGACTACAAAAAGATCGATCACCCCACCTATAGCAAACCTGTTGTCCTTGAGGATGGGTGTTGGGTGGGAGCGGGGGCCATCGTTACGCTCGGCGTTACGATGAAGAGCCATTCCGTGCTAGCGGTGGGTAGTGTGGCCACGAAGGATCTGGATCCCTACATGATCTATCAGGGCAATCCAGCGCAGGCGGTCCGTGAGCGCGTGATCGAATGAAGGTCACGCTGATCACCGTGTGCCGCAACGTGGCTCCCGTGATCGAGGAGACGCTGAACAGTGTGTTCGAACAAGATCATCCCGATATCGAGGTGATCGTGATCGATGGTGCCAGTACCGATGGCACCTTGGATATTCTCAAAGATCTCGCCCGGCCCGAGCGGGGCCGAAGGGTGGCGAAGCTGGTTTCAGAACCGGACAAGGGCATCTACGACGCCATGAACAAGGGCTTACGACTAGCCACCGGCGACATCATCGGCTTCGTGAACGCGGGTGATCTGCTCATGACACCGAACGTCCTCAGCCGGGTCGTCGCTGCGTTCAACAAGGAGAAGGTGGACGCCATTTACGGCGACATCATCATGGTGGATGAAAAGGACATCACCAAGGTGAAGCGCAAGTGGGAGAGCGGTGTCTACCGTCGCGAACGTTTCCGCAGCGGTTGGATGCCGCCCCACGTGGCCACGTTCTTCCGTAAAAGCGTGTACGATCGTTTCGTCCTTTTCCGCGACGACCTGCGTATCGGTGCGGACTATGAGATCCTATTGCGTTTCTTGTACAAAGAGCGCGTTGCCACCGTGCATTTGCCTGAAGTATTGGTGCGTTTCAGGCTGGGTGGCATGAGCAATGGCAATGTGCAACAGGTTCTGCAGGCCAATCGGGAGGTGCGCCGGTCCTGGCGGCTCAATGGCTTCAAGGCCCCGCCGCTGCTTGTGACCCGCAAGCTGTGGAGCAAAGTGATGCAGTTCTTCCACTGATCGCCGCCGCGCTTTCCTTTGTGTCATGCTCCGCACCTGGTCCGCTCCGCTTCTGGTCCTGTTGATCGCATCCTGTGGCAGGAAGGTGGCGACGACCACACCCACCGTAGGTCCCATTACCGAAAGCGTCTACGCCAATGGCCTGGTGAAGGCCGAGGGCCAGTACCAGGTATTCCCAACGGCCAACGGCACGGTCACCGAACTTTTGGTGAGCGAGGGTGATACTGTAACGGCCGGCCAGCCCCTCCTGCGCATCGACGATCGGAGCAGCAGTGCCACCGCCCGCAACGCCGGTGCCCAGTTGCGCTTGCTGGAGCAGAACGCAAGTGACGCGGGGCCTGTGCTTGCCCAATTGCGCGAGGCCGTGACGCAGGCCAGGGACAAATACACGGTCGATAGCACCAACTACGCGCGGCAACAAGTGTTGTGGGCGCAGCAGATCGGCAGCCGCAACGAACTAGACCAGCGCGAACTTGCCTTCACCACCAGCAAGGCGACCTACGCTCGCGCACAGAAGGCGCTGGATGAATCGCGCAGCCGCCTGCGTACCGAGTTGGATGTGGCCAGGAACAACGTCGCCATCAGTACTGCGGGGAACGATGACCGCACCCCGCGCAGCCTCATCGATGGCATCGTCTATGACCTCATGATCGAGCCCGGGGAACTGGCAACATCCCAACGCCCCATCGCCGTCGTCGGCAGCGCGAGTGACCTTTATCTGGAACTCGAAGTGGACGAGTACGACATCACCAAGGTGAAGGTCGGGCAGGAAGCGTTCATCACGCTGGATAGCTACGCTGACAGGGCGTTCGAGGCCCGGGTCACGCGGATCGTTCCGCTCATGGACCAACGTTCGCGGACCTTCCGGATCGAAGCGCACTTCATCGAGAAGCCGCCTGCGCTCTACCCGAACCTCACCGCCGAGGCCAGCATCGTGCTGAGGAAGAAGGCCGACGCGCTCACCATACCAGCGGCTTACCTCGTGGATGGAGGGTTCGTCCTCACCGGTCCTGAGGAGCGCACCCCTGTGAAAGTGGGCGCACGTGACATGGAGAAGGTGGAGGTGATCGAAGGCATCGATGCGAACACGGTGCTCTACGAACCGTGAAGCTCCTGATCTCCATCTCGCTGACACTGCTCCGCGCCAAGTTGCGGCAGAGCATCGTTGCGGCCGTGGGCGTCACCTTCAGCATCACCATGTTCGTGACGTTGCTCGGTTTCATGAACGGACTGAACGACATGCTCGACGGCCTGATCCTGAACCGCACGCCGCACGTTCGCCTGTACAACGAACTGAAGGCCTCACCTGAACAACCGATCGATCTCACGACCGACGCGGCCACGCACCACTTCGTGCGCTCGGTGAAGCCCAAGGACGATCTGCCCCGCCTGCGCAACGCCACCGCCATCATGGACGCGTTGGAGAAGGATCCCCGTGTGCAGGCCGTTTCGCCGCGGCTGGTGGCCCAGGTGTTCTTCAATGTGGGTACGGTGGATCTGAACGGGCAGGTCAGTGGCATCGATGTGATGCAGGAGGTGCGCTACTACCAGTTCACCGATTACCTGGTGCAGGGCGGTCCGCAAGACCTTGCGACGGGCAACAACACCATCGCGCTCGGTAAGGGCCTGGCCGATATGATGGAGGCCACTATCGGGGAGACGGTGCAAGTGACCACTGCCAGCGGCGATCGCGCGTTGCTGCGGGTGGTCGGCATCTTCCAAAGCGGCATCGCTGATTATGACAAGGTGCAGTGCTACGCGAACATCAAGACCGTGCAGAAGCTGCTGGCAAGACCCGGTAGTTACTTCACCGATATCAACGTGAAGTTGTACGACCTGCTGGAAGCGCCGGCCATGGCCCGGGAACTTGCGCATCGTTTCGATGTGGACGCCCTGGACGTCCAGACCGCCAACGCGCAATTCGAGACGGGCAGCGACGTGCGCAGCATCATCAGCTATGCGGTGGGTATTGTGTTGCTGATCGTCGCCGGCTTCGGGATCTACAACATCCTGAACATGATGATCTATGAGAAACTCGATGCCATCGCGATCCTCAAGGCCACCGGATTCAGTGGCGGCGACGTGCGCCGGATCTTCCTGTTGCTGAGCATGATCATCGGCATTGCGGGTGGCGCGGCGGGCCTGCTCTGCGGCATCGGTTTGCAGCACATCATCGACAACGTTCCCTTCATCACCGCCGCCCTGCCCACGGTGACCACGTTCCCCATCGACTACAGCCCGAAGTACTACATCATCGCGATCACGTTCGCGTTGCTCACCACCTGGGTTTCGGGTTGGTTCCCGGCACGCAAGGCCAGCCAGGTGGACCCTGTAGAGATCATACGCGGCAAATGAGCACCAAGGGGAACATCCTCGAAGTGCGGAAGGTCAACAAGTCCTTCCACGACCCGGTGACCGTGCCGGTGTTGAAGGACGTTTCGCTGGAGGTGAAGCGCGGTGAGTTCGTGAGCATCACGGGGAAGAGCGGTTGCGGCAAAAGCACCCTGCTTTACATCCTCAGCACCATGGACACCGATTTCGAGGGGGACGTTACGATCGATGGGGAGAGCACGCGCGGTCTCACGGGATCACGCCTGGCCGAGATCCGCAACGAGAAGATCGGCTTCGTGTTCCAGTTCCATTACCTGCTGCCGGAGTTCACCGTGCTTAAGAACGTGATGCTGCCCGGCCTCAAGTTGGGACGTTACAGTTCGGAGGAGGTGGAGCACCGGGCGATGCAACGACTGCGCGAATTGGATATGCACGAGCACGCACAGAAGAGCGCGAACCAGCTGAGCGGTGGCCAGAAACAGCGCGTGGCGATCGCGCGATCGCTCATCAATGACCCGTTGATCATCATGGGCGATGAACCCACGGGCAACCTGGATAGCCGCAACAGCGCGGTTGTGTTCGACATCTTCAAGTACATCTCCTCACAACACGAGCAGAGCCTGCTCGTTGTGACGCACGATAACGACTTCGCCGCGCGCACCGACCGCACCATCACCATGGACGATGGTCGCGTGCTACAGCCGACCTGATCAGCGGACCAGCGTGAACCGCTGACCCACGCCAATCGATGTGCGGAAGAAGTACACACCGCCTGCCTCTCCTGACAGATCCACTGTCAGGGTGCCTTGAGCCGGTACGCGACCGCTGCGAACGATGCGGCCACTTGCATCGAGCACATCCCATGCGGCATCCGGAGTCACCGCGCTCTGGAAGAGCACGTTAAGTTCATCGGCGATGCGCACAACCGTGAACGGGGATCCAGGCGTTTGTCCGGAAATGCCCGTGAACAGGAAGGGTGGTGAGATCGTTTGGCAAGGCTGGCCGTAGTCAGCGAAAGCCGTGTAAACACCGGGGGCGGTCGTAGCAATGCACTCCCCCGTCCCGATCGGCGCACCATTGAGGAACCACTGGGCATTGCTGATCGCCGGATAGACGCACACTTCGCCATCGCCAGGAACAAGTGCGGGGTAGATGTTCGGCGTGAAAGTGGCGCTGATCGTGACCCCGAGTCCAAGGATGAAGTCGGGGCACAGCCCCGGAGCGGCGCTCACACTGTAGTCGCCGTTCTGCGTCACGATCAAGACCGGGCCGGTGGCACCGGGGATATCGCCGCCGCCGTCGGTCCACTGGATGTTCTCGGTATAGGGCTGGCCAAGGGTAAGTATGACCGTGTCGCCCGCACAGTAGTACGTGCCGAACTCATCGGTGTAATAGGCCGCATCACCTTCATGGATCACATACGGCAGCAGGAAGACCCAACCGTCAACAAGAACAGGCGGGCTCACTTCGGTGCAGCCATCGAGCGTGCAGGCCACGGTGAAATGGCTTCCCGCATCATTGCTGCTCACCTGGTAGGTGTGTTGCATGGCCCCGGGGATCAGCACGCCATCGCGGTACCACTGCCAGCTATCATAGTTCTGCGTCACCAACAACTCGGTGCTGTTCGGGCACAGGATCACATCGGTGGGGCTGATCGTAGGATCGAAGGGGCATTGGCCCACCACTTGAAGAGCGAGCAGTGCGGTTACGGGGAGTAGGGTTGTGCGCATGTACGAAGATCGTTGTTGGCTCTATGACGCGTTCGGTGGCGCGGACGCTGCATGCCGAAGGTCCGGAATGTGACGAAGGGATCGGCGGGACTAGTTTCGTCCGCGATATGCGTTGCTGCTTGATCATCATAGCGCTGTTGGGGTCGCTTCTGGTAAGAGGCCAAGGGCTTTATAGCGCGGATGGGAGCTTCGTAGCGCGTATCGAGGATGGCAGGTGCTACGATGCCAGCGGCAGCTTCATGGGGCGTAGCGACGATGGAAGGATCTATGATGGCAGCGGCAGCTTCCTGGCGCGGCTCGATGGTGATCGTGTCTACGATGCCAGCGGAAGCTTCAAGGGCCGGTTCGGTGGTGACCGGGTCTACGGAGCGAGCGGCGCCTATCTAGGCCGCGCGGATGGCGATCGTTACTATGATGCGAGCGGTGGCTTCATTGGTCGCTCCGAGGGTGTGGCACGGCGCGATGCGATGCTCTACTTCTTCTGGTCGCTGCCCCGCGGTAAGTGATCAGTGGCAGGGTCCGATGAGTTCTTTCGGTGCATCCGTTTGCAAGCGATCGGGTCGCTTGCCAAGCGCATCCCGATGCCCCCAGCTACTGCCAACACCGAAGAGCGCCACCTGCAAGCCCATCTCATGCGCGTATCGCACCTCTGCACCGGTGATCTTCGCATTGTCCACGGTGATCCCAGCACAGCCCAGGCCAAGGGCACGGTCGATATCGCCCGGCAGTTCTGTGCCATAGAGGAACAAGGGGAGGGCCGGTTGTTGTTCGTGAAGTAGTCTCAGGAAGTCGTCCACCTGGCATTCCACCACCAACCGGCCGCGCAGCGCCTGATCCTCGTTCAAGGCGACCAGCTTTCGACCGAACGCGCGGAGGTAGGTCCACCAATCGCCGACGGCGAACAGTTTGCAGTCCAGCGTGAAGTCGGCGGAGGGATACTTCAGTGCGGTCCCCACAAGAAGGCTGTCCAAACGAACGAGTGGGTAGTGGAGGCCACCAGTGCTGTTATTGGGGCAATTGACCAGTTCGGCCCATGTGAGGTTGTTGATATGACCTGCGCACGGGGTAAGTGTCTTCAGGTTCTCATCGTGATAAGCGACCAACACGCTGTCGGCTGTGAGTTGCACATCCAGCTCAACCCCGTCCAAGCCCATCGCCAGGCCCCCCAGCAAGGCTTCCCGGCTATCCATGGGGAACTCAGCAGCATTGCCCATGCCCCCGTGACCGATGATGCGCACGCCGGTGGCATCGGGTGCACCACACCCGCAAAACCCGAGGCAAAGGAGCAGAATCCAGCGCGTCATGCACCGAACATACGGCTCGCGGCCGAAGCCGTGATCACCGTGTGAAGGAGAGGCTATAGGTCGACGTGTTCCCGCGCTCATCACCCACCTCCAGGCGGAAGTCCTTCTTCCCCGCACTGTTCGTGATCCTGACGGTGCTCGGCATCAACTTCTTCGGCGATGGCCTGCGCGATGCGTTCGATCCCAAGTCGTTGAAATAACACAGGGATCTATTGCAGTTCCGTGTAC
>JBDTNF010000094.1:0-9775 GCA_039933875.1 Flavobacteriales bacterium
TTGATCAGGTCCAGCAAGGTGATGGTGAATCCGAACGCTGCACTGGTATTGAAGCCCTTGCTATTGATCCGGGGGGCGCGGATGAAGCTGAAATACGCACGGTAGATAAGTGCATAAGCATCAAGCAGAAAGAGGCGTTTGTCGGTGTCGGTTCCGGGCATTCTACGGCGAGGTTGGGGCGCTGCGAAGGCGGCGTGGGCTTGGCTCGACCAAGAGGGGCAATTTAATCCGGCCGACAGGGGATCGACCTTGCGAAAGGTCATTTCTATGTTAACTTGAGTAGGATCAGGCAACTAAGCCCCTTTTCATACGTCAAAAGTCACCGGCAACTGGCTACATTTACCGGGTACCCGACCTGCCGAAGAGGTCCGTCGACATGATAGCACCATCAACCCGCGCAGTATTGCGCCGCCTTTACTGCGCACTTTCACTCCTCATCCTGGGGGGGGTCGGTACGGTACGAGCCGACCATTTTTCCGGGGCCAGCATTACCTACACATGCGTAGGAGTGAACACGTACACGATCTTCCTTGATCTTTACCTGGACTGTTCGGGGGCCCCGATCACGCCGCAAACGTTGTACTTCGACAACAGTTGCGGCGTAAGTTTTTCGATCGGTGGCCTGACCCCCACTTCCGTGCTGGAAGTATCTCCGTTGTGTCCTGGACAGGTCGCGAACAGCACCTGTAACGGGGGCGCCTTGCCAAGCTTCAAAAAGTACCAGTTCCAAACAACGCTGTATCTCTCACCTTGTGATTTCTGGACCATGCACTGGCATATCTGCTGCCGGAATACGATGCAGAACATCCAGCTGACACCAGGTCTTTATGCGGAGGCCACGCTTTACAATCTGAACGGGGTGTGCGATGCTTCCCCGAAGTTCGTGGACACCGGTATCCCATACGTCTGCGTGAACCAGCCCGTTGGCTATAACCCTGGTGTGAGCGACGCGAACGGGAATGCGATGAGCTTCTCCCTCATCAGCGCCCGGTTCGCCACCCCTGTGCCCACCGATGTGACCTACCAGGGCTCGTATTCGGGTGCGCAACCTTTTCTAGGGATCACGATCAATGCGTTCACAGGTCAGTTGGCTTTCACACCTACCGTGACCGGCTACTATGTCGTGGTGATCAAAGTGAACTCTTACACTTCGGGGGGGGTGTTGATCGGCTCGGTGATGCGCGACCTGATGTTCGCCGTTGCGCCGTGTAGTGATCCTCCACCGGTGATCCTTCCCCTCGTCAACTCCACTGGTGGCGTGCCGATCGCATCGAACAGCTTCTATGTCTGTAATGGCCAGTCGTTCTGTGTGGACATCCCTGTGGCGGACAATACGACCGGTGTGCCCATGTCCATCATTACCAACGCGTTGACCGTATTGCCCGGCTCAACGTTCACGGTTTTCCCCACGTCCCCTGTCCATGCGACCCTCTGCTGGACCGGCAACTCGGCGTATTTGCCGGCCACCATGTTCATTCAGGCGACCGACGGCGCGTGCCCGATCGAGAACGTCGTGTCCACATACCTCAACGCTCAACCATGTTCGGTTCTCCCGATCGAACTACTGTCGTTCACGGCAAAGGCCGGATCGAGCAACGTGCTGACCGAATGGACCACCGGCAGTGAACAGAACAGCGGCCATTTCACAGTTGAGCGGAGCACCGACCGCATGGAATTCAAACCCGTGGGAAGGGTCGATGCGGCCGGGAACTCGCAACAAGCGCGCGACTATCGGTTCACCGACACCGCCCCTGTGAACGGGACCAGTTACTACCGTTTGCGGGAGACCGACCTGGATGGTACGGAAACACTGAGCGATGTAGTGGCCGTGAACTATGCTGCGCCATCTTCGCTCATCGCCACCTGGAACGGTGTTGACTCCTGGTCGTTGAGCGGTGCGCCGATCGGTGCCGAATGGACCTTGGTGGATATGCAAGGACGTACGCTGGGGGCAGGCACCATCGGGGATGACACTGCCGAGATCATCCCGTCGGACATCTCGGATGGATTGCACCTGCTCGTAGTGCGTAACAGCGAACGCACGCAGATGCTCAAGCTCCCCTCGAATTTGCCAGCGGGTGCTGTGATCGGTGTGAAGCGCGAGTTTTGAGTTCGACCTTCTGTCGGCCTGCTTTGGGCAGGAGCTGATGAAACCATTGGGGCCGGTGCATGTCCAACCCGTGACGGTCGGCTCACCCAAGTAGGCTGGCATACTGGCTGGATCAATGCCATGAAGCGAACAATGATGCTCTGGCTGGGAACGATTAGCGCCAGCGTGTGCTGCGCCCAACCCATCGTCTACCTGGACTTCGTTACGCACAATGAAGAAACCGCCCAGTGGAACCTCGAGTCGTTCTATGCGACCAATCGGACCCGCATGTTGACCCTGGCCGAGCATTTCCAAGCGAACGGGATCACTTGGAACATGCAATCGGACTGGGTCTACTTGAGCAATGTGATAGCACAGGAAACCCCTCCGTTGACCACGAACACGGGAGGCAAGAACATCCTGCGCTGGCTTTACGAAGACCGCGGTGTGGAGATGGATCCACATGCGCACGAGTCGCAATACCTCTACCCTGATGTGGTGCATCTGATGGATTCCATCGGGCTGCCAGAGAGCAAGGTGATGGGTGGCACGATCTACAACGGCTACAACGGTGTGAACCTTTGGATGAACCTGGTGGACGGCCAGTACGGAACCATCTTCCCCACCGCGTTCTGGCAGCCGGACTATATGATGGGCGGCGGTACACCGAACCATGTGAACGATCTGAAATACTACGGCTTCTGGAACCCGCAGGACACAGCGCACTACCTCATCCATGATCCCTCCAGTCACCTTCGACACCTGGGAGTGGGGTGCAGCATCAAGATCAGCGATACCACATCGGTCGCTTATGTGGTGGGCCAGGTGCAACAGGTGGTGACGAACGTGCAGAGCGCGGCTTATCCTGCCGATGGATCCTATCTTCAAAGCATCTTCTTTGAGCAGGCAGGCCTGAACGATCCGGCATTCTACTCCAAGGTCATGGCGGTGGCGGACGCTGTGAACGCCATCGTTGGCACAGGCGCCGCCCAATGGAAAACCTTCAAGCAGGCCTACACGCTATGGGAGACGGACTACGGTGCGCAGGTCTTCCAATGGGAATGCGGCCAGATCGCTACGGGATCTGCTCCAACCTCGATGATGTCAGCGCCCCAGGTCTACCCGACCGTTTTCACGGACAGGATCGTTGTGCAGCGCGGGACCGGCGAGGAGCATTATGAGCTGCATGATGTCGTGGGCCACCTCGTATGGGCCGGTCCACACATCGAAGACGAGGATCTTTCGGGCCTGCCAAACGGCGTCTACCTGCTCATCGTGCAAGACCTTTCCGCACGCAACGTGTTCACGGTGGTGAAAGAGTAACGCTCGCAATACGAGCGGTCTTTGATCCCCAACGGACTTGTACCGCTGCCTTCGCAGCTCAACGCTCCTTCCAAACGACCTCAAGCACCGTTTGGCCCACGGCCTTCAATGTGACCGGATCGATCACGTCCATGTTGTCCTTGTGCGTGTGCCAACTGGGATTGAAACCACCGGTGGGTTCGTAGTACTCGATGATGTCCACCGTGGGGATGCGCAACTGCTCGTTGATGGCCAGATGGTCATCGGTTCCCACGAAGAACTTCGTCTCCTGCACGAACCGATCGCCGAAGCCGATGCTCGCAGCGGTCTTCCACACCTTGTTCGCGATGGCTGGAGCGAAACGCATGCTGATCCCTTCGCGATAGAACCGGGCATCGCGCGCGCCGCACATATCCAGCAGGATGCCGAAGCGGGCGGTATATCCCGGCACATGTGGGTTCTTCGCGAAGTATTGCGAGCCCAGTGCCCAGGTGTCCATGCTGTTCTCGTCGCCAGCCATGGCCCCGCTCGGTTGGCCGTAGTCCTCCACATCGGTAAAGAGCATATCGATACCGAGCATCGCAGGATCGATCGCTTGCTGGTTGTTGACCGAGCGTGGCATGAGTTGACGCGCGATCTCCAGCAGAATGCCCACTCCGCTGCCACCATCGTTGGCTCCAAGGATGGGTTCGTTCTTGCGTTCGGTATCATGATCGGCGAAGGGGCGCGAATCCCAGTGTGTGAGCAAGAGGATCCGGTCCTTCGCACCCGGGTTCCAACTCGCGATGATATTCCGCAACGGCAACTGTTGGCCATTGAACGCCGTGACATTGCCGGTTTGTTCGACCACCGTGGCCCCGTAGCCTTTCAGCTTCGCCACCATCCAATCGCCACAAGCCTTGTGCGACGTGGCACCTGGAACGCGTGGACCGAAGTCCACCTGCTTCTTCACGAACACATACGCACTATCGGGGTCGAAAAGCGGCGTAGGCGGCAGCGCCGGCGCGATGGTCTTCACCTCGGGTACCGTGATACTTTCGGTGTTGTCGGGGTTGCAAGCAGCCGTCAGGAGCAGGGGCAGGAGCAGGAGCAAATGATCCCGTTGCCTCCTGCTCCTACCCTTTGATCTCATGCGCGTTCCCATGTGGTGCCTTCCTTGGTGTCCTTGATCACAATACCCAGCGAGGCCAGACGGTCGCGGATCCCATCGCTCGTAGCGAAATCCTTTCGCGCCTTTGCTTCCGCACGCATGCGGATGAACTCCTGCACAAGACCATCCAACGCAGTATCGTCACCGCTCTTCGTCACTTCGCTGCGCAGCCCGAGCACGTTGAAGACCATCGTATTGAACAATCGTTCCAATCCAGCGATGCTCTCCGTGGTCAGCAGGATGTTGCCATTGTTCACTGAATTGATGATGCGCACACCCTCGAACAGTTCGGCGATCATCACCGGTGTGTTCATGTCATCGTTCATCGCATCGTAGCATCGTTGCTCCAACGCTGCGATGTCCACGCCATCGCTTGCACCCGGTCTCAACTTACCCAAGGTGCCGATCGCGGTCATCAACCGTTCCAGTCCCCGCTCCGCGGCCTGCATCGCTGCATTGCTGAAATCGAGCGTGCTCGCGTAGTGACATTGAAGCATGAAGAAGCGCACGGTCATCGCGCCGTACCCCTTCTCCAGCAGCTTGTGGTTGCCCGTGAGCAGTTCTTCTGGCGTGAAGCCGTTGCCCTCGCTCTTGGCCATCTTGCGACCGTTCACCGTGAGCATGTTGCCATGCATCCAGTACCGCACGGGCGCGGTGCCATCAGCGGCCACGCTCTGCGCGATCTCGCACTCGTGATGTGGGAACTTCAGGTCCATTCCGCCGCCGTGGATGTCGAAGGTCTGGCCCAGGTACTTGGTGCTCATCGCGCTGCACTCCAGGTGCCACCCCGGGAAACCTTCACCCCATGGGCTCGGCCATTTCATCAGGTGGTGCGGATCGGCCCTTTTCCAGATCGCGAAGTCGAGCGGACTGCGCTTCTCTTCCTGTCCTTCCGTATCGCGCGTATTGGTGATCAGCTCGTCGATCTTCCGTCCGCTCAATTCACCGTAGGGGAAGGTCGAAGCGTACTTCGGCACGTCGAAGTAGACACTCCCGTTGGCCTCATAGGCGTAGCCGTTCTTCACGATACGGTCCACCATGCCGATCTGCTCGATCAAATGCCCTGTCGCCGTGGGCTCGATGCTCGGCGATAGGATATTGAACATCCGCATCACATCGTGGAAGCCGTTGGTGTACTTCTGGACGATCTCCATCGGCTCCAGCTGCTCCAGTCGTGCACGCTTCGCGATCTTGTCCTCGCCCTCATCGATATCATCGACCAGGTGGCCGACATCGGTGATGTTGCGCACGTAACGCACCTTGTAGCCGAGGTGTGTCAGCCAACGGTACAGCACATCGAAGGTGAGGAAGCTGCGCACGTTGCCCAGGTGTACATCACTGTACACGGTGGGACCGCAGACGTACAATCCCACATGCGGGGGGCGCAACGGGACGAACTCCTCCTTCTTGCGGGAAAGCGTATTGGTCAGAAAGAACGGACCGGTCTTCTGGACATCCATGGGTCGCGAAGGTAGAGGGGCCTCTTGAACCCTCAGGTGTCGGCCTCACTTCGACCGGGCATCCTGGAAGATGACCGGGCCGCACTGGGCGAAGGGAACGGCCGCCTTCAGCGGGAACCCGTGCGTGGCCAGGAACCCATTGAGGAGTTCGCCGAAGCGCTTCTCCTTAGACGCATCCACCGAACCCTCACGGAACGAATAAAGGAAAACATCGACCTGCCCTGCGGGGTTGAAATAGACTCGTACGAAGCAGCGGGCGGGTGCCCCCCATTGGAGATCGTGGTTCTGGAGGTAACGCGCTATTTCGCCAAGGAATTCAGACCAAGCGGCCACGAAGGCATCCTGTTGGTCACCGAAAACAGCCAGGGTGCTGTCCGCGTTGACGGCGCTCTTGTACAGACTGTCGAGCAGTACGCGCTCCGGGCCATAGTCATTGAAGCTCATGGCCCGTTTCTGCGCGCTGGTGTCGAACGCGAGAACCATGAAAAGCAGTAACGCGATGGTGGACTTGACCCTGCCTGACACATCCCGAAGGTAGTGTCCGCCATGCCGACAGGATGGGGCGCTACTGCCTGTCCTCGTCGGTGATCACCGCATCGCCCGCGTAGTGGCCACCCTTGTAGACCTGGATGCGGGAAAGGAGGCCATTGGCATCGTAGGTGTACCGCTTGCCATCCCAGAGGCGGCCATTCGAGAACTCGCCTTGCTGGGAGAGCCGGAGTTGGCGATCATACAAGGTGTTGTACCCGTTCTCGCGGAAGGGCAACGCGTTCGTGGTTTCCGTGGGGGCCACTGCGGGCGCCGCAGGCGCTTTCGGATCCACCTTCACATCGTCAGCCTCTGGCATGGGTTTGATGATCTTGCTATGCGCCGCATCCATCACACCATCGTTGAACTGCGCCACCTGCTGTAGCTCTCCTGTTGAGGTATACCGCTTCAACGTGCCATCCTCCCGGCCTTCTTCCACGGTCACTTGAACGGCGAGCTGGCCGTTCTCGTGATAGTATTTCTGTTCGCCGTCGCGCACACCGTTGGCGTTGAACACGAAGTCCTGGGCGAGTTTGCCATTGGGATGCCAGCGTTTGAACCCGCCGGTATTGCGGTCCAGGTCCCACGTACCCTCCTCCTCCACTTTGCCATTGGGGTAGAATGTCTTGTATTCGCCGCGGGGGATGCCCATGCGGTAGCTCACCTCGCTCATCACCTTGCCATTCGGCCAAAACCGACGCCACACACCGATGCGCCTCCCGCTCGTGTAAAGGCCCTCCTCAATGAGCTGGCCATCCTGGTAGCCGGGTTTTTCCGCCTTGGGGGCAACGACTTTCCAAAAGCCCTGCTTGCGGCCCATCCCGTCCACCTGGTTCAGGGTGTCCTGGGGGGGGGTGCTGGCTTGGGCGAACGTGGTTTGGGCGGCCAGCACAAGGCTCAGGCCCAGGGTGATGAGGAAGGAGTGTCGCATGGCGTTGTTCCGAAGCGTGCGGAATTCGCACGCGATACGTGACAGGGACCGGGCGGGTTTCACAGAACGGCGCCTACGAGGTCAATTCGCGCTTCAGGTTCAGCATCATGTCATCCACCATCCCCTTCAGGTCGTACTGGGGCTTCCATCCCCAATCGGCGCGGGCGGCACTATCATCGATGCTGCGTGGCCAGGAATCGGCGTAAGCCTGACGCACGTCGGGCGCATAACTCATCTTGAACCCTTCGATGTGCCGCGCGACCTCCACGGCGATCTCCTCCGGGCTGAAACTGATGCCTGCCAGGTTGTAGCTCGTGCGTTCCTTCACCTGCTCTGCTGGTGCTTCCATCAGGTCGATCGTGGCGCGTATCGCATCGGGCATGTACATCATCGGCAGGGTCGACTTCGGCCCAAGGAAGCTGGTGTAGCTGCCGTTCTTGATGGCCTCGTGGAAGATGTGCACCGCATAATCCGTGGTGCCGCCACCGGGTGCGCTCTTCCAACCGATGAGGCCAGGGTAGCGGATGCTGCGCACATCAACCCCGTACCGCTTGTTGTAATAGTGGCACCAACCCTCGCCGGCCAGTTTGCTGATGCCGTAGACCGTTGTAGGCTCGGCGATGGTATGCTGCGGTGTCTTGTCCCTTGGCGTCGTCGGGCCGAACACCGCGATGCTACTCGGCCAATAGACCTTCTCCAGTTTGCCTTCCCGTGCGAGTTCCAGAATGATGAGCAGGCTTTCCATGTTCAGCTTCCATGCGAAGGCAGGGTCCTTCTCAGCCGTCGCGCTGAGAAGGGCGGCCAGCAGGTACACCTCCGTGACCCCGTGCTTCTCAATGATGCGCTCGATGCCGCGACGGTCCATCGCATCGACCATGGCGAAAGGGCCGCTCTGTTCGACCTGGGGCTGCTTGATGTCACTGGCCACCACGTTCTCCGCACCGAAGCGCGCGCGCAGGCCTTCGACCAGTTCCGTACCGATCTGGCCGCTGCTACCGATCACCAGGATCTTCTTCATGCTCATGCTCTTGATGATGCGCCAAATCTATGCGCCCGAAGGACCTCGGCCGTCGCCCGGCTTGGGACCCTCCCCGTATCTTCGCAACATGGATCTCCACCGGCTACGGAACCTGCACCATCCGGACGCTCTGCGTGCGCGTATCGAGCGCGAGGGGATCGAACGG
Organism: Flavobacteriales bacterium; assembly: GCA_039933875.1. Taxonomy (GTDB): domain Bacteria; phylum Bacteroidota; class Bacteroidia; order Flavobacteriales_F; family PHOS-HE28; genus PHOS-HE28. The sequence goes on from JBDTNF010000094.1 coordinate 8,645, forward strand.
ACCACCCTCTCCTTCTACCGCTACGTGCGCCTTGACGACGTGGAGGACCTGCGGAACACCCTGTATATCGAGTGGGAGACTCTGGGCATTCTAGGCCGGATCTATCTATCGCAGGAGGGTATCAATGCGCAGGTGAGCCTGCCGACCGTGAATCTGGAGAAGTTCAGGGAGCTGCTTGATTCCCGCGAAGCCTTCAAGAACGTGCCGTGGAAGATCGCGGTGGAGGATGACGGCAGGAGCTTCCTGAAGCTGGCGATCAAGGTGAAGAAGAAGATCGTGGCCGATGGCTTGGCGGATGACGCCTTCGATGTGACCAACGTCGGCCAACATCTGGACGCTTCGACCTTCCACGAAAAGATGGAGCAGGGTGCATTGGTCATCGACATGCGCAACAATTACGAGAGCGCGATCGGCTATTTCGAAGGAGCCTACCTGCCGAAAGCGGATACGTTCCGGGGCACCATCGACGAGGTGCTTTCGGAGTTCCAGGACAATAAAGAGAAGCCTGTGTTGCTGTATTGCACCGGCGGCATCCGCTGCGAGAAGGCCAGCGCCTACCTCAAGCATCACGGGTTCAGCAATGTGGGCCAGTTGCATGGCGGCATCATCGACTATGCGCGGCAGATCAAGGCGCAAGGACTGGCCAGCAAGTACAAGGGCCAGAACTTCGTGTTCGATGAACGCCTCGCCGAACGCATCACCGATGATGTGGTGAGCACCTGCATGCAGTGCGGAGCAAAGAGCGACCGCATCAGCAACTGCCACGAAGTGACCTGCAATATGCTGCTGGTGCAGTGCGAAGCTTGTGCAGAGAAATATGCCGAGTGCTGCTCACCCAGTTGCCGCGAGATCCACGTTCTGCCCGAAGATGTGCAACGCGCATGGCGCAAAGGCCGCAGCACGCGCAGCACGAAGACCAAGGCCATCAATGACCCGGCGGCGCTGCGCGCGCGAATTGTGAGAGAGGAAGAACTGATAGCTGCTGGCCACGAGCTTCGAGCCACGAGCTGAACAGCGACGTGACCAAGCTCGAGGCTCGAGGCTCAAGGCTCGAAGCCCAAAAACCGAACTGAGTTCCATGCCCTTCTACCACACCCTCGGCAACATCCCGCACAAGCGGCACACCCAGCA
>JBDTNF010000095.1:0-20717 GCA_039933875.1 Flavobacteriales bacterium
TGGGGTCGGTGGCGCTGATGATGTCGGGGTCGATGAAGATGGTGCCGGAATACGGCTGTGCGACCAGACGGCCTGCGCCGAGCGCGAGCAGGGCGGCGAAGGCAACGGAACGACAGGGTAGGGATAGGCTCATGGGTGTACTGTGCCGTTTGATCCGGGCACGCGCACGAAATTATCGGGTGGCCGTGGGCCGTTCGCGTTGTGCGCACCCGATGGGCATCACGAGAACTCGGGATGGCGCCGCCCGCTGCCGATCAGTAAGGGATGGGTCCGGCACGGTCCGTTCAGGTCCGCCCCCCGAGAGGGCTCACAGGATCACCGTTCTACCGATCACGCGGCGCGCGCCGGAAGGAAGGTCGATCACAACGATCACGGGTTGCGCTGGCAGATCGCCAACGAAGACCTGCGCGATCCTGTCGCGAAGAGTTTGGCTGCGGAGGATCCGCCCGTTCGCATCCAACACGCGAACCTGTCCATACAGGTGTTCCCTGGAAGTTGTAACGGTGAGCACATCGCGTGTGGGTACTGGTGAGAGGGTGAACTCCCCCTCAGCGACCACCTCGCGAACCGCCGTGGTGAGGTCCGCGCAATTCGGCCAATAGCCCGGGAGTACGGTGTTGGTATGTGCGTTCAAGCTGTCCATGTTCACGCCGAGGTCGGTGCCGTCCGTACCCGCATTGACGAAGGCACTTGTGGGTAGCAAAGTGTAGTCGTGGTTGGCGACATCGGCAAACCCTACATCGTCCAGGAGGTCAGGGAACCAATGGAAGGGTGGGTAGTTCGCCTCGATGGCCCCCTGTGCGGGTGTGCCGCCGAAGAAGGCGTTGTGCGAAAAGTCGCCGCCGGGCCACACCGTGTTGATCACGTTGATGCCACAGCCGATCCCCGTTCCGCAGATCCCGTAAGGACCATAGCCCGTGATGTTGTCGCGGAAGATCCCGTTCACGATCGCGGGTGCGTCGGAGATGACACCCGTACCGGTATTGATCGTGGTGTTGTGCTGGATCGTGAGATCGTGCACGGCACCGAGCACCTGGTACATCTTGCCATCGCCACCACCGGTCACGCGGTTCACGTCATAGGCCAGGTTGTCCTCGATCAGGATCCGGGAGGTCACCGGATTCGCGAGCTGGTCGTCGTGCGGTGTGATGTTGAAACCACCTTCGCTGTTGATGAGGATGTTGTGTTTCCAGGTCACATCGGTCACGCGGTTGTTCATGGCCGCGCCTCCTTCCGTGCGTGGTGTGAACACCAGTGCGAAGCCGCTCTGGCAATGCGCCCAATTGTTCTCCAGGATGTTGCCTTCCACCCACACGCGCTGTGCGTTCTTCAGCTCGAAGAGGTTCTTGATGCACCACGGTGTGCCCTCGTAGTTGGGATCGCCGATATGCCAGCCCGGTGGTTTGAAGAAGTGGTTGTTGCGGATCTCGATGTCCGAAGGGATCAGGTCCGTGATGGTCGCGAGCGCGCCACCGAACATGATGTTCTCGCCGCTACCCTCCAGGTGGTTGTTCACGATCTTGAACGGACCGGGACCGTTCCATCCGGCGATGGCTTGTGCGTCCTGCCCCTCGGCCTTGCAGTCGCTGATCCAGCAATTGATCACGGCCGTGCTGGCGCTGTTCAGGCGGATCCCACGTTTGGTGCCGACGAGCGGATCGCCATGGATGTAGAGCCGGTCGAACACCAGGTCGTGCGGCACGTTCGCGACAGAGGTCTCCGTGCTACCCGCCACGATGATATCGTAGCTGTAGCCCACGGTCCTCACTTCCAGGTCCATCACGCGGTAATGGTGCGCGCCGCTGGCAAGGACCAACGCGGATTGGTTCACCGGTGCTTGCAACTTCGCCAGCACAGGCGCATACGAAGGGTCGATGCGATGGTCCTCGTCCGGCAATTGCGCGTCGGCGATGTTCGTGCGAACGATGATCCACTCATCGCCGGTTTTCATCGGCAGCGTGTAGGGACCGATGTAGTTGTGTCCGCTTTGCAGCAGGATGGTGGTGCCGGGCAGTGCGTTGTTGAACGCCGTCTGGAGCTGCGGATTCGTGTAGTCGCATCCGCTCGAACACACGGTGATCGTGTTCGCTGTGATGGGCATGCAGGTGTTCAGCCAGACCTGCGGAGGCACTGGAAGTACTTGCGCACAAAGCACAGGTGAGGAAAGCAGGAAGGGGATGATGAGTCGGAAGGATCGCATGCTCGGGGCAGGTCGGCAATTCAAAGGTAGGATCGGCGGAAGGGATCGCGCGGAAGCGGACCGGATCATTCGCGATGGGTCGATCCGTCACCGGGCGGCGTGCATCTCCAACACCTCCGCGCCGATCACATAGCTCTTCACCTCATCGTCGAGCCCTTTCAAGGTGAGCGAGCGGGCTGGCAACGCCGGAAGATCATCCTTCACCTTGTCGTAGACGGCTTCGGTGATGAGGATCTCGCCCGCTGCCGCTGCTGTTTGCAGGCGCGAGGCCAGGTTCACCACGGGACCGATCGCCGTGAAATCCTTGTAGGCATTGCCCACTTCGCCCATGCTGCTGGTGCCGGTGGTCACACCGATACCGATGCCCACGGCGTGTTCATCGCCGATGCCGATCTCCGCTTTCAGCCCGTGACAAAGCCGCTGCAGTTCCATGGCGGCCATCACCCCTTTGCGCGCGTGGTCCTTTCTGGCCAGGGGGAAGTTGAAGATGGCGAGCGCGGCATCGCCGATGAATTTGTTGAGGATGCCGTCCTGCTCCCAAACCGCCATGGAACAGCGGTCGTAGAAGCCATGCAGGAGCTGGTTCATCCGCGCGGGATCGAGGGTTTGCGAGAGATGCGTGTAGCCCCGGAGATCGGCGAAGAGCACGGTCGTATCCATCTCGACCTGCTTCTGCTTCATCACCTTGGCGAAGTTGCCTTCGCACATCGTGCATAGGTTCGGGTGCATCTGGCTGCGCGAGATGCCGAACGTCCGGTACAAGGGCGAGAAGGGCCCACGGATCGCGATGGGCAACTTCAGCATCTCCAAGCATCCCTGGCACAGTGCGGTCTTGTGCATGCTTGCGCAAGGTAGGTGCGGAACGATCCGTGGGATCGAACCGACCTGCAGGCAGCGCGCAAAACTGTGGTGGAGGGAGATCTACTTCGTACCCACGATCACCCTTGCGCAGCCATCGATGTTGCCGTTCGGGTAGCGCTCGGTCATCGCGGCGATCACATCGGCTTTCACCTGGGCCACCGTCGCGGCGTCGGCACCGCTCAGTGCGGCCACGAAGGGTGCGGCGATCTCGGTCTGCATGTCCCAATATTGCTCGGGCCCGTTCACCGGACTGGGGCAGGGCACATCGCGCTCCGAAACGTTCTTGAGCCCGGCGGCTGTGAAGCACTCGGAGATGATGCCCGGTCGTGCGCAGCGGAACATGCCCGGCGCACCCGGCTCCGGCGGTGGCATGGGGATATGCGCGTTGATGGCCTTCACCATGCAGGTCACCCAGTAGTTCTTCTCCGGTTCGGCCCATACCGTGGTGGCGACGCGGCCACCGGGCTTGAGCACGCGCGCCATCTCGTTCGCGGCCTGTTGCATGTCAGGGAAGAACATGTAGCCCATGCGGCAACTCACCGCATCGAAGCTGTTGTCGGCGAAGGGCAGTGCGTTGGCATCGGCCTCCTTCAATTCCACGTTCGGCAGTCCGGCGAGCGCGGCTTTTTCAGCGGCCACTTGCAGCATGCCTTCGGCGAGGTCGGTGATCACCACTTTGCCGCCGGGGATCATTTTGGCGATGCTCAGGCCCGGCTCGCCGGTACCCGCAGCGATGTCCAGCACGCGTTGCGCGCCGCTCGGGGCCAGGTGCTCGATGATGGCCGCGCCCGGAGGGGCAAGGAAGCGCATGACCAGGTCATCCCATTTCTTCCAGCCGGGTGAGAATTTGTTCCACGTTGCTTTTTGCGCGGCGCTGATGTCGGGGGTCTTGGTTTCCATTGGGTGGGGGTATTGGTATCTCCATCGAAAGTAGTACGCCTGGAAGAGAATTGTGCACCCCAAAGTATGATCGTTCCGCGCGCCGCATCCCCCTCCGGTGAACGCTTGCCGGGTGTGGGGAGCAAGGCTCGGGAAGGAGCGGGCGAACCCTTCCTCATCTTCGGTGTACCGCTCCGCGATGCGCGTCATTCTCATTCTCTTTCTGCTCTTCCGGTCGGTCGCATCGGCCCAGCCCGGCGTGCCCTCGTTCTGCTTCGTGCTGGCCGGGGAAGGTGCTGCGGTGCGCCCGTTCGAGCGGGAGCAGAGCGTGGAGCAACACTATCACGAGCGCGTACCGTACGTCGGCTTCAATGGCACGTGGCTCAAGCCGGAAGTGGTCCTTATGCTGCAAGGAGGTCCGCTGTTCGCTGATACCGCCGTGCACTGGACCATCTATGGTCCGCTCGAAGACATGGCGGAGTCGTTCGTGCTCGTGATCGCGAAGGATGATACCATGCGGATCGACCTGCCCGAGAATGTGGATGCTTTACGCGAACGCGCCTACACCCGTTGGGACCGTGCCACGCCGGAGGTGATCCGTTTCCGGAAGGGGCGATACGCGATCGAGGAACTCGTCGCTGCGCCGTGGTCGGTCGCAGCCGCAAGGGCGTTGGCCAAGCGACTGATCATGGAGGACGATGCGGCCTACAAGCAACAACTCGCCGATCAAGCGGAGTACTACCGCAACCTGCCACCGCCCGCTCCGCCACCCGCACCCTATATCCAGCCGCCACCGATGACGCACGAGGAATGGGAGGAGGAACAGGCGAAGCAACCCGGGTTGAAGGAGTTGTTCGTGGATCGCGTGCATGCCGACACGATATGGGTGCGGATCACGGGTCGCGTGATGCTCAACGGTGGCTGCGCGAGCAGTATGCCGCTCTTCGGTTTGGAGATGCCGACCGACTCAGGATGGGTGGAGCGCATCCCCTTCGAGCTGATCCAGATGGACTGCGGCATGCCTTGGGCCGACTGGGAGGATCACGTGGTGACGATGCCGTTGCGGTGGTGGGTGGCTGCGAACTCTCGCGAAGGACAGCGGGAACTAGCACCCGGCAGCTACCGGTTGTTCTTCCTGGGTGGGAATGGGAAGGAGATGCGGACCCCGCTGTTCACTGTGGAGTGAGGCGAACGGTGCTCACCTCCGAGCGCTGACCGATGGATCAATACCGAACGAGCCGCGTGATGGATCGCCGACCATCGGCATACGAGGCTCGCACGAGGTAAGCGCCGACGGCCTCCGGCGCCGCGATCGTTCGCACCGTGCCGTTGTATCGTGCGAGAAGTCTTCCGGTCGCATCAAGCAACTCGATGCTGTGCAACGCATCCGCACATTCCACGTGGATCGCTCCTCCATCGCTGGGGTTGGGGAACAGGGACAGGGTCGCGGGCGCATCGTGCGTTGCGATGGACGTTGAAGCGGGGCAGATCGGAAGCACTTGGTGGATCTTTAAACGCGCAGAAAGACCAGCATTCAGGTCGAACGAAAGGAGGATCCAGCCCACTTGTGTACCGCGGCGGTAGGCCACGTACATGCTGTCCACGGTGAATGGTCCGATGGCTTGGAACGACCCGAAGTCCCCAAGGATGTTCACGCTATCGCTCTGCCAGTCGAAGTCACCCGTGCAATCCAGCAACTGATCGAACGCATAGTACTTCGGCCGTTGGAAGCTGGCCAAGTCGGCGCACAATTCCAGGTCGTCATCGAGGAGGTGCAGCATGGCGATGTTGGGGTCATCGATGAAGGGCGCCCCGTGAATGAGCATGGCCCTGATGTCCGGCTGGTCATCGCAATCGATCTCGAAGTAGGCCGCGGCCTGGGTGAATGTCTCGGTCAGTAAGAGGTCGATGCCCACATCCACCGCGCTGTTGCCCAAGGGTACTTCGCCTGCATGCAGTTGGGCGCTCGCCGGGGCGCTGAGGAAGAGGAGGGCGCTGATAGGGAGTAAGTGTGTTCTCATGGCCGGTCGGTTTCGAAGATGATCCTGATGCGACCTGACACAAGGACACTGTTCCACAGGCAAGTGTTGCCTGTGCGGACTTGTCAAGCGCGCTTTCGCGCAACCATGCCCATGCGGATGTAGACCGCGAGCATCCAAAGCGCACAAAAGGGCCCCATATCGATCCAGCCGATGGTATCGGGCGGAACAGGGAAAGCCGCCATGTTGATGCCGAAGAGCAGCAAGCCGCACACCAGGCCCAGCCCACTGAAGATCTTCCCGAACCGCGCCGAACGCCACATGTGCAGCGCGAAGAGCACGATGCTGGCCGCGATCAAGCAGTCCCACGCGATGTCGAGCCCGAAGTGCACCGCTTCGCCCAGGGTGATGAGCGATGCGCGCGATGGATCGGCTTCGGGCATCCGCCCGTAGGCGGCGAACAAGGCTTGTTGAACGGTGAGCATACCAAGTATCATGATCCCCGCGGCCGCACCCAGGAACCCGGCGATGCGTGCACCCACGCGTGGTGATCCTTCCTCCACCGCATACACCAGGCCGAGCGAAGCGATCGATACCAACGGTCCGAACGCGAAGGCCAGCACCAGGCCAAGGGTGTCGGGCAGCGGAAGAAAAGCCGCCCCGAAATAGGCGATCACACCCGCTGCACCGCAGATGCCGCCAGTAAGGGTCAAGGTGCGCGCGTGGCGCGCGTCGTTGGTGTTCGTCATGCATGTGGGACGAACAAGCCCATCGATGGTTACTGGGCTATTCGATCACACATCCAGTCTGCCGTGTATCGGACCGCTGCGCAGCACGATCCGCCCCATGCGGTCGAACACGAGCACCGGTTCGCTAATGTGCGTACAGGGAAGCGGCAACAGCCGAACGAGGCGGATCGATCAGCGGATCAACGTGATGTGTCCGGAGAGGAGCATATCGATGTTCGTGGACCGGTCGCGTGCGCGACCGCGCCATGCGTAAACGCCACCGGGCACAGGCGCACCGCCCGAGTTGCCGTCCCACGCAGCATCGCGCCCGGTCGCGGCGAAGAGCGTTCGCCCCCAGCGATCGAAGACGGTGAGTTCCAATGTGGCGTCCACGTTCGCCACCCACAACGGCCGCCAGCTATCGTTGAATCCATCGCCGTTCGGTGTGAACGCGTTGGGTGCGTAGACCGACGAGCCGCACCCATCGATCACCGTGATGGATGCGGACGCAGGGCAACGCTCAGGAGCGGATGCGGTGATGGTGTAGATGCCTGCCTCGATCACCTGGATGGACGATGCAGTGGCACCAGTGGACCAGAGCACGCTGGCGTTGGGTGGCAACGGTCCACCGTCTATCGTGATCGACGGTGTGACGCAGAAGTCGACCGCGGTATCGCTTGGTAGTGTGAGCGTGATCGGCGCGGCCAGTTCCACGATCACGGTATCCGAGGGTACGCAACCATCGATGTCCAGCGCAACGCTATAGGCACCGGGAGCATCCACCACGATCGAGGTGCCCACTTCGCCGGTGGACCACGAATAGCTGGCGTCTTCGATCGGGTCCAGCACTGTGAGGGTGACAGCGCTGCATGCGCTGATGTCCGGTCCGAGTTGTGGCGCTTGGATCGCCTGCACGCTCACATCGTCCACGTAGTAGTAGCTGTAGTAGGTGAGGGGATAGTTGGTGGGAACTTCCTCGAACACGGTCGCCGCGCCCACATGGAAGTTGCCTACCGTGATGAAAGCGAACGCCGAGTCGGCCACGAAGCAGCCGTGGATGCGTGTCCAGCCGTCCTTGCTGTCGAGCATGGTAAGCGCGGTGTTCATGATCTGCGGCGTGCTGGTGATCGCCAGGCCGTCGTCGCGGGTGGGTATGTGTATGCTGAGGAGCGCGCCGATGTCGTTCACCGCGTATTTCGAAACATCGGCGAGGCTTATGAAGAACTCCACGCTATAGGTCTCGCCCGGGATCAACGGGGTCGCAAGGGCGTGGGTCACATACTCGTGGTCGTTGTCCGTTGCGCTGGTGATGGGGCTGGTGGAATAGAAGCAGAAGAAGCCGGCGTAACCGTTGCCGCTGTGCGCGGGTTCGAAGCCGAACTCATTGTCCGGCACGCTCTCGCTGAAGGGTACGCCCAGGCAGGCGTTGAAGTAATCGCTGGTGGCCTGGGTGGGGCGCGACCATCCCACGGCGCGATCGATCTGGCTCACATAGTCGGGGCATTGGCTGTATTGTTCGAGATCCCCGTTTGGCACCAGGTTCTGGGCCTGCACGGCGATCGCGATAATGCACGCGGGAAGAAAGAGGAGGTGCTTCACACCGGACAGATGCGTTCGCCCGGCGCGATGTTGCCTGCTGTGGGACCATCGGTGCGATGGAACGAGGAACGGTTGGCCGGCGCCGAATGGGAGCATGCTGGGCATCACCAGCGTTGGTGCAACCCAATGGAGGTGTACATTGACCATCACGGATGATCAGCAGGTACCTGACCGGACAGGCGCACAGGGGGGGCGAACCAGACCCACTTCCCTCGAAAGCCCCGTTCCTGCTGCGGAACGGCCTCCTCGTCCTTGTCCTCTGCGCCAGCATGGTCTCCACCGCGCAAGATGCGAGTACACAGCAGCGTGCGCAGGAGTGGGCCGATAGTGTTTATCGGGCGAACGATAATCGGAGCATCGCCAACGTATCGAAGACCCTGCCTGTATTGGATTCGGCCCTGGCCGTTTTCCTGCACATGGGCGACACCTGCCGCGCGGCCCGCATCAATTCCTGGCGGAGCCATTGCTTCGATGTGTTGGGACGGATCGATTCGGCCCTAGCCGTGGCGCAGCAGGCGTTGCGATGGTTCCGCCCGCAATGCGACAGCCTGGTGCTCATGTCCATCAACGTGAACTTGTGCAACGCGCTGATCGTGCTGGAGGAGTTCGATCGGGTGAAGGAGATCACGGAAGCATCGCTCGGCGCGTGGAGCGAAGCATGGCCTTATTCCATTGCGAGGAACGGGCTCTACACCGATCGTGCCATCGCCTTGGTGAACCTGGGTGAGACACAGGCTGCTCTCGAGGCGTTCAGGGATGTGCTCCGCAATGCGCGGAAGGAACATGTTGTGCAGAACGAGGCGGATGCGCTCCAGAACCTCTCGGCCATCTTCGGTTATCTGGGCCGGGGAGGTTCGGTGACCGCCAACATGGACAGTTCGGATCACTACCAACAACTGGCGATGACCGTGGTGCGGCGGATGGGCGACAAGAACGGTTTGCTCCTGCTATACAGCAACATGGGCATCATGCAAAGGGACAGGGGGAACTGCCGCCTGGCCTTGACCTACCTGGATTCCGCACAGGCATTGGCACAGGAACTCCGCAACCTCGACCTGATGGCGAACATCGCCAATACCCGGAGCGAATGCCTCTTCAAGCTGGGTATGTCCGACAGTGCGTACAAGATGCTGCGCGATTATGTGGTCCTGAACGATTCGTTGCTCAACACCGAGAAGGTGAAGGCCATCGCGGACATGCAGGAGAAGTACGAGAGCGAGAAAAAGGCCAAGGAGATCCTCGGCCTGAAGGCGGACAACCTCGAGAGTGAACTCGATAAGAGCCGGGTGAAGCGCACACGCAACATCTACCTCTTCATCGGTATCGGCGTGGTGGTGCTGGCGGCGGGGCTGTGGAGCCGGTTGCGGTTCGTGCATCGTTCGCGCGCCGCCATCCAGAAGGAGAAGGACCGCAGCGAAGAGTTGTTGTTGAACATCCTGCCGGAGGAGGTGGCGGAGGAATTGAAACAGAAAGGCGAGGCCGAAGCCCGGTTGATCAGTCACGTCACCGTGCTCTTCACCGACTTCAAGGGCTTCACCGCGATGAGCGAGCAATTGAGTCCGAAGGACCTGGTGCGCGACATCCACGAATGCTTCTCAGCCTTCGATCACATCATGGCCAGGCACGGCATCGAGAAGATCAAGACCATCGGCGATGCCTACATGGCCGCGGGCGGATTGCCCACCCCCAACACCACGCACGCGCTTGATGTGGTGAAGGCCGCCTTCGAGATCAGGGAGTTCATCGCCGAAGGCAAGGCCCAGAAACTTGCTGCGGGCCTGCCCTACTTCGAGATCCGCATCGGCATCCACACCGGTCCCGTGGTCGCTGGCATCGTGGGCGTGAAGAAGTTCGCCTACGACATCTGGGGCGATACGGTCAACACGGCTTCGCGAATGGAATCATCCGGAGAAGTGGGACAGGTCAACATCAGCGAGGTCACCTACGACCTGCTGAAGGACGAGCCGGGACTTTCGTTCACGCCACGCGGGAAAGTGCGGGCGAAGGGGAAGGGCGAGATGGAGATGTTCTTCGTCGGCCGCAGTTGAACCGTTTGGGCAGCAACGTTCCTGCACGCCATCGTTGCAGTGAACGGATCGCTACATTTCAGCCATGCGCTTGGTTCGTTGGTCGGTCCTCATTGTCATGGCGGTCGTGTTGCGGTCATCCGCGATCGCGCAAGCACCGAAGGATACCGCCGTTGCGCGTTACCACCGGTTCGATGCGCGCGAGTTGCGCGAGGAAACGGTGAGGGTGCCGGGCCAGGGACGTGAGGTGCCCGGCCTCGACCTGGACGACATCGGCAAACCGCGCCACATCATCGGCGATGATCCCGCGTTCGCCACACGAAACTTGGTGGACACTACCTGGATGCCGTTGCGCACATCGCGTGACACGGTAGTGGGCGATGGTCGTGTGCATTGGTTGCGCTATCACCTGAAGCCGGATGCCGACCTGAAGGGAGCGCCGCTCTTGCTGAGCGTAGGGGCCACCAGGGTCACAGAGGTATTTCTCAATGGACGCTCGCTGGTACGGCTGTCTGCGATGGACCTGAGGCACCATCCGCCCGGTCTTCCATCTTCCGACTCATTGCTGTTGGTGAGCGTGCCCTTCACGCTGCAGTGCGATGGAAAGCCGGAAGTGATCGCCGTGCGCATTGAATGTGCCACAGGCAGGCCGTTGCGGACCACCTCTTTCATGCTTTCCCTGCGGTCCGCCGATACCAGTTACCGGATGCACCGACGCATGGTGCACTTCGGCGTGTTCGTCGGGATCAACATCATCATCCTTCTCCTGTCGCTGGTGATCTGGCGGTTCGATCGCGCCGAACGGAGCTGGATTTTGCTCGCCCTGTTGTCGTTCGTATCCGCCCTGGACACGTTTTGCGAAGTGGGTTATGGCATGGGCGCCTTGGGTTTCGGCGATGTTCCCTGGAAGGTCCTGGGTCTGGTGCGAGCTGTGCTCATGCCGTGGCCCATGTACCTGTTGATCATGGTGCTGGGCAGGATGCGCGGTGACCTGAGCGTGCGGCGTGCGAAATGGTACACGCGGGCGGTATGGGTGGTCACCTTCATCTGCGCGATGTTCGGCATTGGCGAGTGGTACGGGGTCCTCGACGGTACAGAAGGTCTTGTGGTGACGAACGATACCCCTGCGCTGATCATCGTGGTCATCGTGCTCGCTGTGGTGTTCGCGGCCATTCTGGTCTGGTTCGCCATCGATGTGGTGCGGCTAGGGATCAGGCTTCTCCGCTCCAAGGGCTACGCGCGCTGGATCGGTGGCGGGGCGCTCGCATCCAGCCTGCTCACATTGGTCTTCCGCATGATGAGCGGCATGACGGGCGTCGGCCTTTCCTCCGTCCTGGAAGTGCTGGCGGATTATTGCTCTTATGTGGCGGTGCCCGTCTCCATAGCGGTGTACCTCGCCATCCGCTCGGGGCACCACAACCGGTTGGTCGCGCGGCAGCGCGATGAGTTGGATGAGGAAGTGAAGGAGCGCACCGCCGAATTGAGCGCCGAGAAGGACCGCTCGGATGAGTTGCTGTTGAACATCCTGCCAGCCGAGGTGGCCGAGGAACTGAAGCGCACCGGTGCGGCCGCCGCCAAACATTTCGACCTGGCCTCGGTGCTCTTCACGGATTTCAAGGGCTTCACCTCACTCACCGAGAAAGTGGGCGCGACCGAACTGCTGCAGGAACTCAACACCTGCTTCAAGGCGTTCGACGACATCATCACGGCGCGTGGTATCGAGAAGATCAAGACCATCGGCGATGCCTACATGTGCGTGGGCGGATTGCCCGACCCGGACTCGTCCACGCCAGCGGATGTCGTTCAAGCCGCGCTGGAGATGCAGGCCTTCATGATCGCCCGCAAGGCACAACGCGATGTGATCGGTCTGCCGGCGTTCGAGATGCGTGTCGGCATACACACCGGTCCGGTGGTGGCAGGCATCGTCGGGGTGAAGAAGTTCCAGTACGACATCTGGGGCGACACGGTGAACACGGCCAGCCGCATGGAGAGCAGCGGTGAAGTGGGTCAGGTGAACATCAGCGAAAGCACCTACGTGCTGGTGAAAGACGAGCCGGGCCTCACCTTCACCCCGCGCGGGAAGGTGCAGGCAAAGGGAAAAGGGGAGATGGAGATGTTCTTCGTGCGGCGTTCGTAGGTCAGGGCACTTCCCTTTTGTGGGTATTGGCTGGGAGGGAACACGGCGCCTACCTTACGCTTCTGACCACAGGTCGACGAACCATGTTCCGCTACCGTTCCAAGCGACCGCTTCAGGCTGCGACCAGGTGGGCACGAAGCGCGTGCATCATGCTGCTGTTGACCTGTGGCTTCATGCCCGTCTCCGCGCAGGACCCTTCGCTCAAGGGGGATTCGTTGCGGGCCATATGGAACGACCCTTCACGCCCGGACACGGTCCGCTTCGCAGCTCTGCAACAGCATGCCCGGCAGTTCTTCTATGGGGGGAACCCTGACAGCCTGTTGATGCTGGGCCGACAACTCACCGCGTTCGCCGTGGCACATGACCTGAAGAAGCAGGAGGGGAAGGCGCTGAACCTCATCGCGAGCGGTTACTCCAACAGGGGCCAGTTGGACAGCGGTGAATATTACCTGCTGCGCAGCGCGCATGTGTTCGAGTCGCTCCACGATGACCGGAACCTCTCCGTTACACTGAACAACCTGGGCAACATGTCATCTGCACGTGGTGATCTGGCGCAAGCCATTGAATACCTGACGCGTTGCCTCAAGATCACCGAAGCGCTCGGCGATAGTTCGGGGATGGCCCGGGCCTTGGGGAACATTGGCGTGATGTACCACATGCAGGAGGACTATGCGAACGCGATGGACTACTACAAGCGAAGGGTGGTCATCGCGGAGGCCATCGGTGACAAACAATGCGCATCGGAGGCCTACGGCAACATGGCCATCATCCAGTTGGAACAGGGTGACACGGCAGTGGCGCTGGCCGGTTATCACAAAAGCCTGGTGGTGAGCCGTGAACTGGCGGATACTGCCATGATCTCATCGAACCTCTTCAACATCGGGAGGCTGCTCACGGATCGGAGGGACTTTGCCGGTGCCATGGCCTGTTTTGCGGAGGGCTTGCTGATCAGCGAGCGGCTCGGCGATAAATGGTCCCTGGGTGCAGGTTATGAGGCCCGCGGCACGTGCTTCCTCCAGCAGGGCGACCTACGACAGGCCCTCGCCGAGGGTACACGTTCGCTGGAACTTGCCCGCGAGATGGGCGATGTGACCATCACCCGGGATGCGGCGGAACTCCTCTACAAAGTGAACAAGGCCCGGGGTGCGGACAGTGAAGCGCTGGCCATGCATGAACTCTATATCACCATGCGCGATAGTATCGTGAGCGACGAGAACAAGCAGGAGATCATGAGCCAGCGTTTCCAGTACGACTACGACAAGAAGGAAGCACTGATGACGGCCGAACAGGAGAAGAAGGACGCCGTGGCCGCCGAGGAACTGCGCCGCAAGAACGTGCAGCGTAACGCCTTCATCGGTGGCTTCGGGCTGATGATGTTGCTGGCGGGCACCTTCTTTTTCCAGCGCAACCGGATCAGCAAGGCCCGCAAACGGAGCGATGAACTGCTGCTGAACATCCTGCCTGCCGAGGTGGCCGAGGAATTGAAAGCGAAAGGCGAGGCCGAGGCCGTGCACATCGACCAGGTAACGGTGCTCTTCACCGACTTCAAGGGCTTCACGGCCATGAGCGAAGTGCTTAGCCCACGCGATCTGGTGCGCGACCTCAACGAATGCTTCAGCGCCTTCGATCACATCACGGGGAAATACGGCATCGAGAAGATCAAGACCATTGGCGATGCCTACATGGCCGCAGGTGGATTGCCTACACCCAACACCACGCACGCCACCGATGTGATCAAAGCCGCCTTCGAGATGCGCGACTTCATCGCCGAAGGCAAGGCGCGGAAGATCGCGGCCGGACTTCCGTATTTCGAGATCCGCATTGGCATACACACCGGCCCCGTGGTCGCCGGCATCGTGGGCGTGAAGAAGTTCAGCTATGACATCTGGGGCGATACGGTGAACACGGCCAGCCGCATGGAGAGCAGCGGCGAAGTAGGCCAGGTGAACATCAGTGAGAGCACCTATGACCTGGTGAAGAAGGAGCAGGGGCTCGCGTTCACCCCGCGCGGCAAGGTGCAGGCCAAGGGCAAGGGTGCAATGGAGATGTATTTCGTATCGAAATATGGGCAACCCTAAATGGCATGAACAACCTCCGCCGGATATCCTTCGTTTGTGTACTGTCCCTTGCACACGCTTCGTCGTTCGCGCAGACCCCAGCTTCCGACCGGGCAGGCGATTCCCTTTGGGATCTTTGGAGCAACACCTCCAAGCCCGACACCGTCCGCCTCACAGCGTTGAACAAATTCATCAGCGCACGCTTCCTCAGAACCGACCCGGACAGCACCTTGTACTACGGCGGGATCCTGTATGAAACGGCAGCGAAGAAGGGCCTGAAGAAACACATGGGCTCTGCCCTCCTCCTGCAAGGACGGGGGTATGGCCTTAGGTCCGAGCTGGCCAAAGCCATCAAGAGCTATCAAGGCGCGTATGACCTGTACGAGAGCATTGGTGATCGCCGCGGTGCCGCTAGCGCCCTCAACAACATGGCGCTCACCGAAGCGGACCAGGGTGATTACCCGCATGCCATCGAGCACATGACCGCGAGCCTGAAGATCTCCGAGGAACTGAAGGACAGTTCCATGGTCGCCCGCACGTTGGGCAACATCGGCATCTTCTACTATTCGCAGAACGACCCGGTGAACGCGATGGACTACTACCAGCGTCGCTTGCTGATCGCCGAAGCGCTGGGGCAAAAGGACATCCTCGCGGAAGTATTGCTGAACATAGGCCACATCCAGGCGGCGAACAAGGAGTATGACAAGGCACTTGCGAACTACGAGCGCGGCCTCGCATTGTCACGGGAGATCGGGTACCGTGCCAATGAACTGCTCTGCCTCGGGGGTATCGGCTATGTGCGGTACTACACCGGTGACCATGCCGGATCGTTCGAACTGGACCGGGCCGCACTACAGGTGGCGATCGAGATCGGTGACCGGGCCGCGGAAGCCGCCGGATACGTGACACTCGCTACGAACGGCCAGGAACTGGGTGATCTTGGCCAAGCGCTCACCTACGCTCGTCGCGGAATGGCCATTGCGCAGGAAGGAGAACACATCAACAGCATCCGTGATGCGGCTCGGGTGTTGTACGAGGTGCAGAAGCAACGCGGCCAGCATCACGAAGCATTGGCCATGCACGAGTTGTACATCAGCATGAACGACAGCGTGCAGAAGGATGAGAACAAGCAGGCCATCATGGAACAACGCTTCCAGTATGACTACGACAAGAAGGAAGCGCTCATGGTAGCCGAGCAGGAGAAGAAGGACGCTGTTGCCACAGAGGAACTCCGCCGGAAGAACGTGCAGCGCAATGCCTTCATCGGTGGCTTCGGGCTGATGCTGCTGTTGGCCGGCACCTTCCTTGCCCAGCGCAACCGCGTCAGCAAGGCCCGCAAGCGCAGCGATGAACTGCTGCTCAACATCCTGCCGGCGGAGGTGGCCGAGGAATTGAAAGCGAAGGGCGAAGCAGAAGCGGTACACATCGATCAGGTCACCGTGCTCTTCACCGATTTCAAAGGCTTCACCGCCATGAGCGAAGTACTCAGCCCGCGCGATCTGGTAAGCGACCTCAACGAGAGCTTCAGCGCCTTCGACCGCATCACGGAGAAATTCGGCATCGAGAAGATCAAGACCATCGGCGATGCGTACATGGCCGCAGGCGGCTTGCCGACGCCCAACACCACCCATGCCACCGATGTGATCCAAGCCGCGTTGGAGATGCGCGACTTCATTGCCGAAGGCAAAGCGCACAAGATCGCGGCCGGTCTGCCGTTCTTCGAGATCCGCATCGGCGTTCACACTGGTCCGGTGGTCGCCGGCATCGTGGGCGTGAAGAAGTTCAGCTACGACATCTGGGGTGATACCGTGAACACCGCCAGCCGCATGGAAAGCAGCGGTGAGGTGGGGCAGGTGAACATCAGCGAGGCGACGTATGCGCTGGTGAAAGACGAGCCGGGCCTCACCTTCACCCCGCGCGGCAAGGTGCAGGCCAAGGGCAAAGGCGGGATGGAGATGTACTTCGTGGAGAGGGCTTGAACACCTATCGATCGGCCATCGCCAATTCGTGCACCTTGTCGGCGGTCATTACCGCCCCGACCGCCAGCTCCTCGGCGAACACTTCCCGCGAGAGTTGTGCGGCCGCGGCTTCGTGTGCGGCGTCCAGCAGCCGACGTGTCACCATCCAGGGCGTGTACTGTACTTTGTTGCGCACCACCTCGGCCGCGCCAAGAAGGCGCGCGGCGCGCACATGGTCGCCCTTGATCGCGGCCACCCATCCCAGGCCGGCCCATTGCGCCATCAACGCGGCGCGGTAACCGCTCTGGCGTGCGGTGGCAAGGCCTTCAATGAACATGTGTCGTCCCTCCTCGACACGACCCAGCAGGACGAGCGCGTACCCGAGCCCGTTCTGGGCCCAGCCCACCGTACCTACAATGCGCTGCGAGCCTGCCACGGCCAGGCACTTTTCATATTCGGCGACCGCCTCGACCAGCTGGCCAGCCATCATCGCCACGTTCCCCGCCGCCAGATGCATGCTGTTGATCAGCAGGTGTTGCGGGGTCCGCTCCGCCACTTTCGCCACGATCCGCAGATCCGACAGGGCGCTGTCCACATCACCCGCACGGACCAGTACCTCGGTGCGGTAACAGAGGCCCATGGCCTCCAGGAATTCATCGTTCGCTGCGCGCGCACCCGCGATGGCCTTCTCCATGACCTCACCCGCCCGGGGGTCGTCACTGCCCATCAACGCCATCGAAAGGAACAGATAGGTATAGAACAGCATGTTCAGCGGTGATCCCGCGCCCTGGTACAGTTCCACCGCGCGGTCGAGGTAGTTCGCCGCCACGCGCTGGTGCTCGGCGTAGTAGCACATGGTGCCCGCAGCGAAGAGCACGCCAGCGCGCAGTTGCGCGGGTACTTCCGCAGCGAAGCCTGGATCATCGGCCAGCTGTTCGAGACCCGTGGCGCGCAGCCACTCGAGCGCCTCCCCGCGATAGCCACGCAGCAACCAGAAGGTGTTCAAGTGTGCGACCAACAGCCATACGGTGGCTACATCGCCGCGGTCCAACGCATCGCGGATCAGGTTGCGCAGGTCCAGGTAACTCACTTCGACCTGGTCCATCCACTTGATCACCAGATCACTGCCGGCTTGTTGGGCGGACTGGGTGACCAGCTTCATGCACCACCCCAGCAGTCGTTGCATGGTAGCGGCACGTTCGTCATGGGCATCGAGTTCCTCCAGCGCGAACTCACGCATCACATGCAACAGGATGAAGCGGGGCTCGTGGTCGGGGTCGTTCGGTCGCGCGGGTGCCACGCGCACAAGGCCCATGTCGACCAGCTGCTCCACGGCTTCCATCGGATCCAACTCAAGCCCTTTCGCATCGGCCACGCTGGCGGCCTGTTCCATGCTCCAGCGATCGCTGAAGACGGCAAGCCTGCGAAAGAGAACGCGGTGCGCGGGATCGAGCAGTTCGCAACTGGAGGAAATGGCCGCGCGCATGGTGCGTTGCCGCTCGGGCAGGTCCCGGGGACCACGTGCGAGCAGATCCAGGGTGCGTTCCATCCGTTCTTCCAGGACCACCGGTGTGAAGTACTTGGTATGGGCCGCTGCCAGTTCAATGGCCAGCGGCAGTCCATCCAGTCGGCGACAGAGCGCCGCGATCGCCCGCACGTTGACCGTGTCAAGTGTCAGTCGTGCGGCCCGTGCGTTCGCCCGTTGGATGAAAAGGGCCACCGACGGGCAGGTGAGCAACTCGCTCACGCGCTCTTCCTCCTCCGCTGGCTCCATCAGGGGTGCGAGAGGATAGACCTGCTCACCGGAGATGTGCAACGGAGCGCGACTGGTGACCAGCAACTTCAGCAACGGCAGCCGCGCCAACAGATCGGCCAGGAAGGGCGAGGCCTCCAGGACCTGTTCGAAGTTGTCGATAAGCACCAGCGATCGTCGGCCGACCAATTGGTCGGCGATCGCGTCGAGCATCGATCGTTCCCCGCTGTCGACAACGCCCAGCGCCGCCGCGATCGCGGGACCTACCTGTTCCACACGGCCCACCCCGGACAGGGGTATGAAATGGACGCCATCCGGGAAATGCGATGAGATATCGTGCGCGATCCGCAAAGCAAGATGGCTCTTGCCCGTGCCACCCGTACCGGTGATGGTGACCATACCTGTATCGGGGCGCCCCAGCAATTCAATGATCTCCGTACGTTCCCGATCGCGACCAATGGTGGCGTTGCGCATCGCGGGGAGCGTATTTCGTTTCGATGATCCAGCGCGCTGTGTGGCGAAACGCTCGGAAAGGAGCAAGGCCAGATCGTTCTTCAACAGATCGGCCAACTCCCCGGGTGTGGTGAATTTCTGATAGCTCACCGCATCACTCGACTTGATCGTACGCAGCAGTTCCTCCAGCCGCGGATCGCGCGCTGCCGTGCCCTGCTTGATGTAGATCAGCTGCGGTCGTCCTTGCGAAAGCCGGTACTCGTCCTCGA
Organism: Flavobacteriales bacterium; assembly: GCA_039933875.1. Classification (GTDB taxonomy): domain Bacteria; phylum Bacteroidota; class Bacteroidia; order Flavobacteriales_F; family PHOS-HE28; genus PHOS-HE28. Next base: position 18,901 of record JBDTNF010000095.1, read on the forward strand.
TCCCGCTGATGGTCATGTCGGGCGCCACCCAGCCATAGGAGGACGCGTAGATGCCGATGAAGATGTCACTTTGGTCGAGGTAGGCGCGGTACAGTTCGCGCGGTGGATGCGGTCGCGCCCCGCTTTCGAACAATACCGGGGTCAGGCGCAGGTGTTCGATCGCCTCGCGCACCAAGCGCCGCTCCTCGCCCAATTCCTCGATGGTGGAACTGATGAACACGCGCAGGCGCTGGTCGGGTGTGCGGATCGTTGACATGGATGGTGGACGGGGGTGAATTTATCCACGCCGGACCCATTGAACAGGCGTGGCCTCTTTCAACCCCGGAAGCATCTAAACTTGGAGTGGTGCGCGTTGGTGCTGGCAGCATCGTTCCTGATGTGTCATTTCCATACATTGCTCTGGCCCGATGGTGATCGGGCCACTTTTCACCGCACAGATGATCCACCTTTTCCTGCCCAAGCGCTTGCACCTCCGCACCGCGCTCCATGCCTCCATCACCCTGTTGGCCATCATCCCTGCGAACGCGCAGGACGATGTGGCCGCGGTGCGCAACTGGTTGCAGGAGCACCGCGCCGAAATGGGTCTCACGGGATCCGACGTCGCCTCGTGGGTCGTGACGGACCGATCCATATCGTATGCCAGCGACACGCGGTTCATCGACATCCAGCAGGTCGTGAACGGGCTGCCGGTGCACAATGCGGTGGCGAACTTCGCGGTGCACAAAGGCCATGTTGTACATGTGGGTAACCGGCTGATCGCTGATCTGGCGGCGAAGGTCCCGGCACCGATCCCCGGAATGGATGCTGCTCAGGCGCTGCGTGGGACCGCCGATCAATTGGGACTCTCGATCAGTGGTGCCGTCAGGACGCTTCGGTCGTTGAGCGCCACGTCCTTCGAGTTGAGCTCGTCGGGGATCTCACAGGATCCCATCCCTGCTGAACTCATCTATCAACCTGTCGCGGGCGGCGGTATCGCGCTCGCATGGGACCTGACCATTCGTTCCGTCACCGGTCGCAACTGGTGGCACCTCGCCGTGGATGCAAGTACGGGGCGCATCATCCGGACCAACGACTACATCGTGGAGTGCGCCGTACCGAATGGAAGTTTCGGGCGGCAAGCCCATCTGAACGATGGATGCGAACCTAGGCCCCCCGAAGTAGCTTCACCAGCTCCCGCTCCGGACGGCTACCGCGTGTTCGCGGTGCCGGTCGAAAGTCCGAACCATGGCGATCGTTCGTTGGTGAGCGACCCGGCCGATGCCACGGCATCGCCCTTCGGTTGGCACGATGACGACGGCGTGGCCGGTGCTGAATACACGATCACACGGGGCAATAACGCGTATGCGAGCGACGACATGGACGCGGATAACGAAGCAGGCTATAGTCCTGATGGCGGGCCGGAACTCGAGTTCGATTTCGCACTCGACCTCGCGCAGGAGCCGAACGCATACCTCGATGCATCGATCACGAACCTGTTCTATTGGTGCAACATCCTGCACGATGTCTGGTACCAGTACGGCTTCGATGAAGAAAGCGGGAACTTCCAGGCGACCAACTACGGTGGCGATGGTATCGGTGACGATCCCGTGCTCGCCGATGCCCAGGATGGAAGCGGAACGGACAACGCTAATTTCGGGACACCACCCGACGGCGAGAACGGCCGCATGCAGATGTACACCTGGTCAGGACCGGAGATCACGACCACGCTCACGGTGAACGACCCGGCGACCATCGCAGGGGAGTATGTCCATGAATTGGCGCTCTTCGGTCCGGCTCCTCCACCGGTCCCCTTGACTGCGGACATGGTGTTGGTGATA
>JBDTNF010000096.1:0-7823 GCA_039933875.1 Flavobacteriales bacterium
CGGGCGCCTTCATGCTGGTGGAGTACGATACGGATAAATCGAACCCTTGGGTGCCGCATCCATTGTCGTTCACCGCGCTGGCGCAGTTGTTCAAGGGTTGCGGCTTTAGGACGGTCACGCGCCTCGCCGAGCGGCCATCCGCATTCGGGCGGGCGCGCTTGTATGCGGCATGGGCGCAACGGGTATGATGGAATTGAGCAGGGTAGGTGCAGGGTCCCGAAACGGAACCGCTGCTGAGGTCTGAGAGATCATCGCGACTGGTAGGTCAGACGCACCAGCACATTGCCCTCGGCCGAATGTCAGGCTGGCGCCTTTGGAACGACCAACTCGCATGGCCCGCAACTTCGCCTCTCTCGCCTTCACCCCGGCGGTGAAACAACTGCAAGAACAGTATGGCAGCCGCCCAGCTTATGCACGGCAGGAGAAGGTGACGTACCAGGACGGGCTCACCGAAAGCGAGATGGACTTCATCGCGGAACGCGACAGCTTCTACATGGCCAGCATCGGGGCGAACGGCTTCCCCTACATCCAGCATCGCGGCGGGCCGAAAGGCTTCGTGCAGGCGATCGACGCGAAGACCGTGGCCTTCGTGGACGTACGCGGCAACCAGCAGTTCGTGTCACTTGGCAACATCGCCGAACAGCCGAACGTGTCGCTCATTTTCATGGACTACCCGCACCGCACGCGCCTGAAGTTGCTTGCCAGGGCCGAAGTGGTCACCTTGGAAAGTCGTCCCGAACTTGTGCAACAGCTGATGGCCTCGTTCAAGGCGAAGCCCGAACGTGTGATGCTGCTGCATGTTGAAGCGTACGACTGGAACTGTCCGCAGCACATCACGCCGCGCTTTACGCAGGAGGAGTTGTTGCTCGCCCTCGATGCCCAACGCGAATACGTCGAGGGCTTGCAGCGCGAGGTGGAGGAGTTGCGTGCGCAGGTGAAGGACCGTTGAGGACCCTGCCTTCGATATGCGCATAGCGCAGGGGGTAACCGAGGCGTAGGCCTTGCACAGGGCTGAAAGGAACAACCCCCGGCGTTCGGCCAGGGGTTGCGCAAGAGGGTGAGGATGATGCCTACTTGTACGCCACCGCTGCACTGGTGGGGCCCGCCAAGGGGATCAACGCGGTGCGACTGAAGCCAGCGGTCTTGGCCCACCGTTCGAAATCGGCGAAGGTGTAGTCGAAACCATCGCTGGTCTCGATCAGCATGTTCAAGCTCATCATCAGGCCGAAGACATTCTCGCGACGATCGTTGTCGATCACGTTCTCGATGGCCACGAAGGCGCCGCCAGCAGGCAGTGCATCGTAGGCCTTGCGCATCAGTGTCACTTTCTTCTCCTCGTTCCAGTCGTGCAGGATGTTGCCCATCGTGATCACGTCGGCCTTGGGGAAGGCATCGGCGAAGAAGTCACCGGCGATGGCCTTCACACGGTCGCCAAGCTGGAACTGTGCGATGTTGCCTTGTGCGATGGGCTGCACAGGCGGAAGATCGAAGGAGGTGCACTGCATATGGGGCCGGTGCTTCGCCACCATCAGCGAAAGGTGTCCGCCCGATCCACCGATGTCCGCCAGCGTTTTGCTCTTGGAAAAGTCGAACTGCTGCGCGAAGGACATGAAGGCGCCCATCTGCACACCGGCCATGGCGTTGATGAAGCCTTGCAGTTTCGCTGGATCGCTGTACAGCGCGCCGAAAAAATCATCGCCGGTCTTCGCTTCGTTCTGCTGCTGGCCCGTGCGGAGGGCCGTGGACAAGTCACCCCAGAAGTCGTAGAGCCGGTCGTCGGCCATCTCCAGGATGCCGCCGAGATAGCTGGGCTTTTTCTTGTCCAGGAAGAACGCCGCGTCCGGGCCGTTGGAATAGACGGCGTCGGCCAGCAGGCCCTTGCGCTCCAGGAAGCCGAAGTGCGTGAGCGTGTCGAGGAAGTCGTACGCGTGGCGATCGGTACACTTCAGGCCCAGCGCCTGTTTCACCTGCTCGGCGCTCATGCCGCCCTGGCTGGCCAGATGGGTGAAGAGCTCGAAGCGGACGGCGGTGAGCAGGGTCTTCGAGGCCCAGAAGCCCATGCCGATCTTCATGATCATTTCGGGTGTCGGGTGCGCGTGGCCATTGCCGGACTTCGCCGTGACAGGTACGGTTGCGGTTTCCATGGTGAGCAAGGAGTTGTGTTTATGGATGCCAAAGCAAGGTCGTTCCGAAGCCCGGCGCCTTAACCGCGGTTAAGAACTGCGCCCGGTGTTCAGCACTCGCCGGCGCATGCGGCTCAACGAGGGCGGCTCGATGTCCAGGTAGCTCGCGATGTCCCGCAGGGCCACACGCTGGAAGATATCCGGCCTCTGCTTCACCAGTGCGAGCATGCGCTCCTCCGGCGTGCACGACTTCACCTCGATCAGGCGGTTGATCATCGCGAAGGTCATCTTCGTCTGCTTCTCCCGGTGCCAGCGGCCCAGGGCCGGAAAGCGTGCGCTGAGATCCTCGTACGCATCGTGCTCAATGCACAGGAGTTCCAGTTCCTCCACCGCCTCGATGTACTGCCGGCCCGGACGTTGAGTGATGTAGCTCTCGATGTCCCCGAGCCACCAATCCTCAAAACCGAAGAAGAGCACGTGCTCCTTGCCCTGTGCGTCGATGGTATAGTTGCGTGAGCAACCCTTGTTCACATAGGCCGTGTGCGTGGACACTTCGCCGGCCCGGAGATGGAAGCCACGCCGCGGCACCTGCTTCACCCGGAACTTCTGCAACACCTGCGCGAACTCGGTCTCTGAGAGGCCGATGTCCACCGTGAAGAGCTTGCTGAACGCAGGCCGGATGTCGACGCCATCGAGGGACATGCAGGCAAGGTAGGATGTGTTCCTGCGTTGGGCTGGAGCTGTGTGGTGTCTTTCACGCAGGCCTCGTTCGTGATACGCCTGCACCGCAGGGTCCCGAAGCGGAGATCCTGCCCAAGGTTTGGATCCAGGAGGCAAGGGTCGCGTCGTTCCTGGAACGAGATCGGTCATTTCCCGATCCTCACGCCCAAGGTGATGGCCCCGAAGATCATGGTCCTGTTGATGTCGACCCGCGCGGCCATGTCAAGCCCTATCGTTCCCTTTTGGAGCAGGAAGACCTTGTACTCGATAGGGATCCCCAAGACGACCTCGCAACCCTTACCGTGCGAGTGATCCTCGAACCCTTCGCCGGAGAGCTCCCGGGACACGCCACCAATGCTGAAGTCGTTCTCAATGGGGTCCGTCTCTTCACGGCCGATCCTGCTGATCGAGATCCCGGCGCTGATCCCCTGCTTCCATCCACTGGGCAGCAGGTACCCGAATTCGGCGGAATACGAGGCGACCGAAACGTGATGATCGGCCGCGCCGGATGACCAGGAGGGAATGCCGTCATAGTCGCCGGCACAGCAAAGATGGGATCGATAGTAACCTGCGCTGAAGAACGTTCTCCCTGAGCGGTAGTACACCGTGGCCGCACCGGCCATGCCGTAATTCGATATCCCTGCGTTGAGGTCTCCGAAGAACCCATGGCGCGCTTGCTCCAATGATCCGGTCCGGACCGGGTCTTGGGGGCCTTGGGCGTGAACAAGCATTCTTGAAACCAGGATCAGGAAGAGTGTAGTGTAGGCTCGCATGGAGGTGAGGTTGGTTGGTGACCTCAAAACTCGGATCGCCGCATGCCGCGACCGAATTGATCCAAGCCACGATCGGATGGAGGGGTCGCGAGGACCGAGAAAGTGAGCGGGTGGAGGGCAGCGGGCCTATTGGATCCAGTGGATGCATCGATCCCTGGAAGGGCGATCAGTGATCATTGCAAATGATGAGAGGAAGGATCGGGATTTTCCCGTGATCTGTTCTCCATCAACAGACCATCGTCGTGGCCCCCATCTGCGCTGATCCGCGCCAGCGCTCCTGAACATTCGCGCTTGCTGGGTCTGACCGATCAGTGCAGTGGCCTTTTCATCAGCAGGCCAACACCGAAGCGCGTTTGCTCGGTACCAAGCACTTGGAACCCGCAGGCCTTGTAGAAGTGCTCGGCTTGCGGATTTCCAACGACATGAAGATCGCTTGCACCGGCTCTCTTTGCTGCAAGGGCGCAATGCTCCACCAGCAAACGACCGATCCCTTGTCGCCAGCACTCGGGCTCCACAAAGAGCGCATCCAGCTCAGCGTTTCCATCTTGGCGCGGAAGGATGGCAGCGAACCCTTTGATCCGGCCTGCTTGCTCTGCGACAAATACGCCCCCGTCCACGATCTGTTGCAGGGGCAACACGATAGCATCTGGATTTGCCAGCAAGGCTTCGCGGTCATTCGGGTTGTTGAGCGAGGCTCGCCATTGCAACGCTTCCAGCGCTTCCCGCTCAAAGGCAACAGCTGGCCTGACCGTGATCTGCGACATTGTGAGGCCTGACCAAGTTGTCGGGTAGCGATGCTGCTGCGTATCGCCCTGGTGTCAGGATGGCGGCAAGGTATCGGATCAGCGCCCCGCGCCAGCGCTGCTGAACATTCGCCGCGCATGTGGACGCGCCTCGCCCGTAGCTTCACATATCTGTTGGCCAAAAGACGCCCCCCATGAAACCTGCGAAGAACACGATCTGCTTGTGGTACGATGGCGATGCCGAGGAGGCCGCGCGCTTCTACGCCAACACCTTCCCGGACTCTTCCGTGGAGGCCGTACACCGCGCGCCGGGCGACTTCCCCGATGGCAAGCAGGGCGATGTGCTCACGGTCAACTTCACCGTGCTGGGCATTCCCTGCATTGGGCTCAACGGCGGGCCCACCTTCACGCACAGCGAGGCCTTCTCCTTCCAGGTGGCGACCATGGACCAGGCCGAGACCGACCGCTACTGGAACGCGATCGTGGGCAACGGCGGTGAGGAGAGCCAGTGCGGCTGGTGCCGGGACAAATGGGGGGTCTCCTGGCAGATCACACCGATCACGCTCATCGAAGCCGTGACCGCCACCGATACCGCCGCCGCCAAGCGGGCCTTCGATGCCATGATGGAGATGCGGAAGATCGACATCGCCGCTATTGAGAAGGCGCGGCGGGGGTGAGCGAAGCCCTTATGCGAAAATGCGTTGCTGATCGGTCACCCGGTTTATGCTGCATGAGCGTGGACGCTCGCGCGATGGGTTCTATCGGTGAAGACCGATATTTGTAGCACCATGGGCACGCTGGCAGACATCCTCTCGGCTTTGCGCCGCGAACGCGGTCGGCTGTTCCCGCGCTATGCCCTCACGTCCATGGCCGTGTTCGGGTCCACGGCCCGCGGTGAAAACCTGCCAGATAGCGACGTGGACATCATGGTTGAATTCGACACCACCAAGGACTACGACTTCCTCGAGCTGGCCGAAGAACTGGAGCGAATGCTAGGCCGCAAGGTGGACCTCACCACGCGGAAGTCCGTGCGTCCTTGGTATATGGAGCAGATCCAGCCCGACCTCAAGTATGTCTGATACCGGCAACAGGGCATACCTGCTGGATATGCAGGAGTTCGCCGGTGTGGTCCTGGCCTATGTGGCTGGCAAGACCGAACAGGATTTTCTGGCGGATCGCCAATTGCGGGATGCTGTTGCCTACAACCTTCAAGTGGTGGGTGAGGCCGCTTACAAAGTGGCCGATGTGTTCAAGGCCTCTCAACCGGAAGTGGACTGGTTCAAGATCGCAGGTCTGCGCCACCGCATCGTACACGACGATCGCCGCATCGATGACGAGACCTTGTGGCGCATCACCCAGAAATATGTGCCGCCCTTGGTGGAGCAGTTGAGGAAGATCCTTGAGGCAGGAGTGGAGTGAATCTCACTTGCACGCGCCGCCCGTGATCATCAGGTGTCGCCGCATGGCGAGGAGGAACGATAGCAACGCGTGAGCGATCGTAGCGGAAAGCCCACAGCCGGTATCCCGGCGAGGACTTGAAACGGAAAGCACGACGGCGAGTCTTCGAGCCGACACGCCCAAATCACCTACGTCGAACACGCCCATTGCTTCGCTTCGCTCGCAAGGACGGTTAGGTCTGAAGTACTCCCATGTTGAACGCCCGCGTCGCCGGGCTCTGGCTCGCCGCCTCTATCCCATCGAGATCCACGTCCGCGTCTCCTCTATATTCGGTGCATAGACCGCCCACTCCGATGAACGCCACCTCCCGCTGGATCACCGCTGCCTTCCTAGGCCTGTTCGCATTGCCATTGGCCGCCCAGTCGCTGGGCGCACAGGAATCGCTGGCGAAAAAGTGGAAGCTGGCCTATTATGAGGAGGCCGGGGAACGCATACCGCCCGCACCCGACCAGCGCAACGATGTGATGGATCTACGTGCGGACCATACTGTGGTGTCCATTGAGTCCAGTCGGACGCAGCAAGGCACTTGGAGCTATGACGTAGGGAAGAAGCAGCTTGTGGTGGTGGACAACGATACGAAGGAGCGAATGGTGCTGAGAGTGGTCGCTCTCGATCCGAAGAGTTGCGTACTGGAATTCAAAGACCCGGATGGTGTGGCGTTGCGCATGCACATGGTCCCCCTCTGACCGCGGTACACATGGGTGAAGGAGGAGAGCTCGCAGCCGCCTCAATGCCCATCGAGATCCACGTCCGCGTCTCCAACGGATCGATCGCTTGTTCATCGCTTCGCATAGGAGATGATCAATACTGATCCGGTACGCACCGTGTCCTCTGCGGTCATGATCTTTTCAAGGCACAGCGGCTTAGGGCTGCAAGCGCACAGCTTTCCTCTAAACGCCCGATCAAGCTTCATCGCCTGTCCGGTTGCCAAGCCTATGCACTCATCCAATCTGCGCGATTGGCTCCGGTTCGCTCCAGACAGCTTGTAGCGCGAGATGGAAATTTCCGCAAGTGCGCTGTCCGGGGGCAGGCCCAAGTAGTTGTCAGTGGTACACGGACATGGCGATTGCCCCCATGCCCCTTGTGTAGCAAGGAGGACAGCAGCAGACATGGCAAGGCAAGCTCTCATGTCTGTAAGACGCCCATTGCTTCGCTTCGCTCGCAAGGACGGTTAGGTCTGATTACTCCCATGTTGAACTCCCGCGTAGCCGGGCTCTGGCTCACCGCCTCGGTCGCCAAACTTATCCATCCCGGTACAAGCCCGGTACCTGATCGCGTAGTACGGCGCGATCGTCTCCTCGTACTTCGAGCGGATCCTGTCGAGCAGTTCCTTTCCTACCGCTCCGCAGCAACGGGGCTCACCACACGAAGCGCTTCACCTGCCGCGCATCGCCGCTGAGCACCTGCACGGTGTAGGCGCCGTGCGCGAAGGGGAGCATGGGCAGGGCCGTGCGCTCGCTGGTGATGCGGCCGGTGGAAAGGGTGCGGCCCATGGCATCGAGGAGCAGGTAGCTGTTGCCGATGAGGGAGGCATCGCTGATCAGTTGCACACCATCGGTGGTGGGCAGCAGGCGTAACTCATTGGCCGCGGTGGTGGCCACGCCGGTGTTCACGGTGATGTTCACATCATAGTCCTGGGTCTGGCCGTAGTCGGTCGGTGTGCACGGGTCGTTCTGGCCAACATCCCAGCACCGCACGCGCAGGCGTTTGTGGCCCGGTGCTGTGCCCACGGGAATGGTGAAATTCCGCGCCGACTCCGTGTGCCCCTGAACTGAGGCGATCGTGGCGATGTGCTCATTGTCATCGTCGAAGTCCTGGTCGTTGTTCAGATCGATCCACGCACCGAACGCATCGCCGTCGTATTCGCCGCTCGTGATATAGATCGTGTCCTCCACGCCTGCCATCAGGTCGGTGCTGAAGGCATAGGCGATGTAGCCCGGATCAGGGATGGCATCGTTGTCCGTGTTGTCGATGCTGCCGAGCCTGACGCCGCCGATGTAGTCTCC
>JBDTNF010000097.1:0-18139 GCA_039933875.1 Flavobacteriales bacterium
CGAACGGCCGACCTACGTGCATGCCACGCCCCGATGGAAATGCAACACCCACTACCGCCGCGAGCGTGCCGCTGGGATTGCGAACCGCGTTCGTTGGTATTCTGTGCGCAGTATCTTCATTGCATACCATGGCCCAACAAGACAGCGCTGTAGCGCAGCGCTACGACTTCTGGCTGGGCACCTGGGCCGCTGCATGGACGAACACGGACGGAACGGCCGGGCATGCCACGAATACGGTGACCCGGATCATGGACGGCAAGGTGATCCACGAGCACTTCGTGGACATCGCATCGAAATTCGAAGGCATGAGCATGTCCGTGTTCGATCCGCGCGACTCGCTCTGGCATCAGGCCTGGGCCGATAACAACGGCAGCTATTTCGACTTCACAGGAGGTTCCGTTGATGGCGCCCCTTCGTTCATCACGGCCCCAAGGATCAAGGCCGATAAGGTCATCATCGAACGCATGTTGTTCAAGGACATTACGCATGCCAGTTTCGTGTGGGATTGGGAGCGCTCCACGGACAATGGCCGCACCTGGACCTTGGCGTGGCGGATCAACTATACCCGACTGGGTGATCCCTGAAGCCCGCTGATCGGAGCTGCCACACGAGCGGCAGATCCCGGTTCTACGCTGGTCTGGACAATGCTGTCGCCTCGTTCAACAGCCACGGTCCGGCATTGATGGGCAACCGTTGGCATTGCAGGGAACAAACTGCCCTTGCCAGGTGAGCCGTATCCGCTACGAAGGCTCACCTTTGGGGCGGAACATTCCAACCTGCGTATGGTCAGCTTTCAGCAGTTTGCCCCCGCTTTGCCCTTGCGCCCGTTCATTCGCGCGTACCAGTATCTGGATCACCCGGGTGGTACCAAGCCATCCCTTCAACGGGTGGTGCCCGATGGTTGCCTCGAATTGAATTTCTGTCTGGGGATGGACGTTCGCAGACGCGAGATAACGGGTGGACTCACGGAGCGGCAGCTCACTGGCGTGTATGTGGTCAATCGCACCGATGCTCCGTATTTTCTTCAACGCACCGGGGCCACCCGCGTGATCAGTGTGCTGTTTTACCCCGGCGCCGCCCAACGCTTCACGTCTTTTCCCTTGGGTTTGCTGGCAAACTCCACCGTGCCAGCCATCGAAGTGTTCGGCAAGAGCATACTGCACTTGGGTGAACGCATCGGTAACACTGCTGGAATTCCGGAGATCATCGGGTTGCTCAACGCGTACTGGCTAAGCACTCCCAACAGGAGTGGTCAAGACTTCCGATCGCTGAATGAAGCGGTACGGCTTATCATGCGGCCGAACGAAGGTGGGTCGGTTTCCACCCTGGCGAGTTCCTCCGGCATTACTCGGTTCCGGTTGGAGCAGCTGTTCACAGAACAGGTAGGTACCACTCCGGGCGTCCTTTTCCGTTTGATGCGCTTCCGAGGGGCGCTGCGGACCATCATCCGCAAACGGGATACGCAACTCGCGATCCTGGGCGAGTCCATCGGGTACGGCGATCAATCTCATCTGTGGCGCGACTTCATGATGTTCACCGGTACCAATCCCCGCCGCTACAGGAAGGAGGGCCAACCGCTGAACAACGCAATGATGCGGCTCTTTGACGCGGCACCGGAACACGCGTAGTACCAGCCCGGAATGCTCCTGCGCGTACGCCGGTTCAGAGCGGGGCGCTCAGGATGTCGCCATGTCTTCCGAAGAAGATCCGACGTCCATCCTGTGTCGCGCAATGCATGAATTCATTCGCGTCGGTATTTATCCGACCACCCAAGGGTACGGGCAAGGTCCATCGCCCCTCGATCAATTGGCTGTGCAGGATGTCCTCGCTCGCGCTGTGGCCCTCGTCAACGTGGTTCCACCAGAGCCCATCGCCGTTCGTCGATAGGTAGGCCGCACCCTCCCACATTGGCGAACTGACAGGAGCACCCATGTTGCGTACTCCGGCGAACTCGTTCAGCTCATCCACGCGCTCCACTGTGAAGAGGTCGGAGCGGCCCAAGGCATCGTTCCGATCAGCGCAGAAGACCAAATGTGTACGGGAAGCGGTAACGCTGTACTCGTTCCCATTCGTGTTTACGCCGTTCGCAAGGCGTACAGCTGTGCCCCAAGTCTCTGCTGCCAGGTCCACCTTCCACAGATCGTAGTCGGTCGGGATCACGGCGGTGGTGTCGGCGATCGGTCTGCGGCTGCTGAAGTAGAGCGTGCCGCCGTCGGGCGCGAAGGCCGGACCGTAATCGCTGAACGTACCGGAGAAGGGCAAGGTGTCCGGGATGGTCCAGTTCCCATTCACCCGCGCGCACCATAACATGGCCCACAGGTTCCGATCATTCCGCCGGCCGATGATCGTAGAGAAGACCAGCGTATCGCCTGAAGGGGAGAATGTGATCCCCTGCTCCACACGGTCTGGTAGTGAAACGTGGCCGGGGAGGAATACGGCGCTATCAGCTGGCAGTGCACTGCACCATGACCAAATGATCGGATCAACCTGCGCCGAGGTGACCTCGGTGTCCAGGGGTCGTGTGGAACACCCCGCTGAACAGAACGCAGTGAGCACAACGATGATGCATGGCCCATTATACATGCCGCCAAAATAGTAGCCCCGTGGCATCATCGAATGTGGCCGAACTGTCCAGCCCGCGTTGCGATCAGAAGGCATACACACCTGTCAGCGGCAGTTGCCTGGTCCATCGCATGTTACGTGACCTCGACCAACGGCTGTGCTCTCAATACGCCACCAGCACTTTGCTGGCCCAGCGGCGATCCGTGGTGGAGACCTGCGCTGTATACAAGCCGGGCAGCAATCCGTGCAGCGGCAAGGCGCTCCCATCCCATGAGCGGCACAGCACCGCACATCCGCGCACATCGCACACCGTGAGCTGGACCGGAGACACCGCAGTGCTCAATTGCAGCACGGGCAGGCCATCCTCATACCGCACCCATTGCGGGTCCTCTGAGACGGCTTCCGACACACCCGTGCCACCCAAGCAGCTTGCCGCCAGGTCCGCGAATTGTGCAGTGGTCATGCTCTCCTCCGTTGTTGAGGTGAGCGGCCCGGTGACCAACCCGTTGTTGTAGTTGAGCCAATAGACGCCGCAAACGGAGATCATGTAGTGATCCAGCTGTTCCCAGGTGGCCCCGCAGGTGAAGATGTTGTTTCCTGCGCCGTCACAGTTGCGCAGGCCCCAGATCACCGTATCGCCAATTGCCAGCTCGTTGGTGTAGGACCGGCACAGATTGCCGCAATCGCCCCACACGCGGATCACCTCCCCGGGCTGCGGAGCCCCGTGAAAGCTCTGTACCACCAGCATGTCCACCCCGTAGTACACGTCCGCCAGCTTCACACCCATGATCAATGCATGGGGTATCCACGTCTGTGGTGAGGGGAAGGGCGGGTCCATGGTCTCACAGAACGTGTTCGGATGTGGTGCACAGATGCAGGCCGATGATCTACCGACGAACACAACGAAGAGAACGGTGGCCAGTAGCAAGGCTTTCAACATGCCGGAAGCGTTTCCGGGAAGACAAACCTGCCTCGACCAACGTTGCACGAACTGGGCAGATGGTTGAATACAGGGCTGTAATGGGGATGGCTGCGCAAACTCCGATCGCGAACGCACACGGCATTCGTTGGGCAATGCCGCTACACTACTGGCGCACTGTGATATCGCAGTACGCGGCAAGTCCGGCGCTCGCCGAACGTCGCAACACTTCGCCGATCGGCATGTGCAACGTGCAAGGAAGCGACCAAGTCAAGGAACAGTCTTGGCCCAAACACCAAATCCAAACCAATGCAATCCAACTACGCACGACCTGCAATAGCCGCTATGGCTCTGGCGCTCGCTTACACCGGCACACTGGCCCAAGGCTGGGTCCAGCAAGTCTCCGGCACCAACGTCCTACTGGAGAAGGTCAAGTTCGTTTCGGACACGGAAGGTTGGATCGTTGGCGACGACGGCACCATTCTACACACCACGGATGGGGGTGATACCTGGTTGCCACAGACTTCCGGAACCACGCAATGGTTGCGCGACCTGCAGATGCTCAACGCGAATGAGGGATGGGCCGTCGGCGCCAATTCAACGGTCCTGCACACGGTGAATGGAGGGATGACCTGGGTGCCGCAAACGCTGCCTGCCGTGATCGAGTGCCGTGCCGTGTTCTTCACGGATGCCATGACGGGCTGGATCTCGGGCACCCCGGACATCATGCTCAAGACCACGACCGGTGGGGCGTCTTGGACGGAGGCAGTACCGGCGTCCTTTTCTGAACTGAATACCATTTGGTTCACCGACGCCTTGCATGGATGGGCCGGCGGCCTTGGGTTCGGATTGAACGGACAGGTCCGCGTGACCAGCGATGGTGGTAACGATTGGGTGGCATCTGCGCAAAGCCTCAACATGGGCTGGTTCCAGGCCGTTCAATTCCTCAGCAACACGGATGGTTGGGCGTGTACAGGTGGGGGTGAGATAGTAGCGAGCAACGATGGCGGCATCGGCTGGGACACGGTCATGGTCGCCTCTTTTGGCCTGTACGATCTGTGCTTCATAGATCCAATGAACGGGTGGATCTGCGGTGAAGGGGGTAACCTGTTGCACACCATGGATGGTGGTGCCAATTGGCTTCCTGCCACCAGTGGATCGTCAACCTACCTCTATGACATCGAGTTCAGTTCAGGAGGCGACGGCTGGATCGTGGGATGGTCGGGCACGATCCTGCATCGCGCTTCCAGCACAAGCGTTGCGGAGGACGTTGTGCCAGGGGGGATCATGATCCTGATGGACCCCGCGCTGGACCAGCTCGTTGTCAAGGCACCACAGGGGCAGCTCTTGACCGGTCCTGCACAGATCTACGATGCCAAAGGTCAATTGATGCTGACCACCGCATTGCACGGATGCGTCAGCGCGTCGGAGTGCCGGATCCGGTTGGGCGACCTCCCAGGAGGATGGTATGCCCTGCGTGTGGGTTCAACGAACGGAGACCATTACACGGCCCGGTTCCTGAAGCCATAGGGAGTGCATCGCTGCACTGGGCGCGATATCAACGAACTACATACCATCATCAGGCATGGAATGCCTTTGCACATCATTAACAAACCCCATGAACCCCCGAACTACTCTTGAGAACCCTACAGGTGCAACCGTGCGCCCCTCTGCGCATACATGGCTTAGGGCAGCACGCACGCTGGTATTCACTTTTTTCGTGTGCCTTGGATCCATGGTAGATGCTCAGATGGTGCCATCCTCAAGAGGAACATCTTTTTGGATGGGATTCATGGCTACGCAACAAGATGACATGATCCGTCATCTTGACCTCTACTTGACAGCGGATGTAAGTACAACCGCGATAGTTAGCCTCCCGTTGCAGGGCTGGAGTACGACAGAGGTGCTTTCCGCAGGGATCACATCCCATGTTCAAGTACCGGTGGCCATGGGTATGAACAGCGGCTCCAATGTTGTTGAACCCAGGGGTGTGCATATATCCTCGTTGGACACGATAACCGTGATCGCCCACAATTATGAGGATCATGCCGCGGATGGAACTTGTATCTATCCCGCAGCCGCGCTTGGGAACGAATACCGTGTGATGTCATATGGCGGCTTCGTTTCTTGGCCCAGTGAGTTCTTGATCGTTGCCGCCCACGACGGTACCGGGATCGAGATCACGCCCACAGTAGCTACGGTGGGGCACCAAGCCGGAGTGCCATACACGATCACTTTGGATCAGGGTCAATCCTACCAGGTGCAATCCGCCTCGGCGAGCGAAGATCTGACCGGAACGCTCATCACTGGTCTGGACTACGCGGGCTCTTGCACACCATTCGCGGTTTTTGCCGGCACCGCTTGTGCGGTAGTACCAGCTGGTTGCAGCGCCTGCGAACACCTGTACGAGCAAATGCTCCCGGTGGAACTTTGGGGATCGAGCTACGTGGGGGCCCCGTGGTTGGGCACAACGAGCGTCACATACAGGATCATGTCCAATGACGATGATCGTGTGGTAACTATAAATGGTGGAACACCGATCACCCTGAACGCAGGTGGGTTCTATGAGTTCCAAGAGAGCGGTGGGGTCTGCATTGATGCGAACGGGCCGATATGCGCGGCCCAGTTCATGGAGAGCATATCCTGTGGTAGTTGGGGCGATCCGTCCTTGGTGCTCTTGAACGCCAATGATCGATCGAGCACAGGGTTCACGTTCCAAGTCCCTGAGATCGCGGGACCGTCTGAAACGTACTTCGTGACGATCATCGTGGAAGTCTCCCAAGTAGGCAACATCACTGTCGATGGCGACCTCATCCAACAGGCATTGTTCCAAACCTTCGCCAATTGCACATCAAAAGCCTATGCACTAGTACCTCTTACGCTCGGCCAGCACACGATATCCTGCCCGGCAGGGTTGATCGCGTATCTGTCCGGGGCTGGTTTGTCCGAGAGCTATTCCTGGTCGCTCGGCACCGCGAGTACACAGTCGTTCAGCGACAGCCAGGGCCCTGTAATTATTGCGACTGGCTCGCAGTTGCATTGTACTGCAACAGGGAGCGCATATCAGTGGTTCTTGAACGGGGAGCCGATATCAGGGGCGACCGCTCAGGATCATATGGCTTTAAGTGCAGGTACGTATACGGTGGAGATGGATCTTGTGCCCGGCTGTTCAGCGGTCTCCGCTCCCTATGTCCTGATGAGTGTCAACGTTGATGAGCTTCAACTTGTAGATATGCCAATCCAATATGACCAGAGTTCGGGTACCATCATGATCAAGTATGGATCGGATGCCAAGGTTCGCATGTACACCATCACGGGGCAGCTGCTTTTTGAAGTGGATGTCAAGGGAGCAGTTGAGACCAGATTGCCTGCTGTAGGAAGTGGCTTGAGGCTTGTGGAGTTATCAGGACCTTCCGGCTACAGGGCATACAGGCACTTGGTAACCGGCCCATGAACCGGTTGACCTATCGATCAACCCCCGGGTCAGCATAGTGCTTGACGGCGGCGGCGTAGGGATCGGGCACATAAGGCCGCAGATACGCATCCAGCAAAGGCGATACCGCAGCGCTCGATGTGATGAATCCGATGCAGTCCATTTCAGCTAGGTGAAAGTTGCAAGCCGTAATTTCCTGTCGAGCCCGCTATGCACCCGTTTCAGTGTTTCGCGGGAGTGCATATCCCGGTGATCAACGTGACGAAATCGTCGAATCCATCGGATTCGGGATCGAATCCATCCGGACTTGAGCAGCGCACGGCAACGAGGTGATATTCGGGCAGCACCACGAGGTAGTTGCCGCGATAGCCGTCCGCGTAATAGCCCAACATCCGATCACTGAAGATCCGACCGCTCCAACGTGCCCCTAGCGGCAGTGTCCTATCCATATCGACCTCCCAATCGGCCCCCAGAAGGTCCTTGACCGCAGCCCAATACGCTGTCTTGTTCTCAAATATCTTCCCTACCATTGGTTCGAAGCGGTGGATGAACTCCTCACTGACCCCCAATCGCCGCCATTCCACTACCAAGGCGGTATCGAGCACGCGTTGCTCGCGCTCCGGCAGGCGCCACCACAACAAGCCCCAGATGGGATCGATCGATTGTCCGGGTGCGATGGCTTCCTGTACGAAGCGGGCAGGCACCAACCGCTTGCCATCGTAGATCCCTTGGCCCAGCATGAGTTCACCGAATTTCGCCAGGTCGCTCGGTCTAATGACGAAAGCCCCATGGACCGTGGGCGTGCCTTTGCGATCTCGGATCCATTCGAAATCGGTGATGCCCATGGGGCGGTAGAAGGCTTTCTCGAAGAATGCATCGAAGCGCTGGCCTGAAGCGCGTTCCACAACACCGGCAAGGAGCGCTACGGCCTTGTTGCTGTACTTGACCATGGTCCCCGGGTCACTTGCCAACTCTGCGCAAAGTGCGAGTTGTACCACATCATCTACCTTGAAATCGGGCGGTGGTTCCATCTCCATGCTCGCGTTCGGATGGTCCTGTAGCCCGGAGGTGTGGTTCAGCAGCATGCGAATGGTGATGCTGCGCTTTTTCCCTTGCTGCCATTCAGGGAACAGGGTGCATATCGGCTGGTCGAGCGAATCGATGAGTCCCTGCTGCAGCAAGGACCCAATGGCCAGGCAAGTGAGGGATTTGCCTGCCGAAGCGATATATACCGGCTTCTCTTCCTCCAAGGATGGGTACTGCGCCAGCTGCTTGCCGTCCTGAATGATCACCAGACCATCGCTGTGCGTTGCCTTCGCCCGTTCTATCACCACCGCGAGTACCTTCTGGTTCAAGACACCCGCTTGCGCTAGCACATTCACCGAAACTACAGCAGTCAAGCAAGCTGCAAAGAAGGTTCGCTTAAGGTGCATGTTGAATTATTATTTGAACTGGTCAAATTAATCGTTCTCGTATTTCAAAACATAGATTTGATTGCCATTAAAGCCCTTTGGAAAGCCTGTAAACATTAACAATTTTCCATTTGGAGATATTCTTGGATTTGTGTACCTGGCAGCACCAACTGTAATTTCCTTTATTGTCTTATTCCTGATAAGCATTGTATAAACGTGACAATACCTATCTCTTTTTGAAGCAAAAACAATACTCTTTCCATCAGGGCTCCACGAAGGCCACCCATCCGGGAAACTGCCGTCTGTTAATTCTTCAACTGTTTCTTTATCAATGTCCATGACTATTAATTTAGAGTGTTCATCATCCTCTGCCTGCCTGTAAAGTATTTTTTTGCCGTCTAACGAAAATGAGGCATATGAATTAAACCCTTCATTTGTAAATTGATTTAAAATCTCTCCATTCATCCCCATTAATAAAACATCCATTCTTTCAAGTTTTATTGTATCCTTATTATTTATCGAAGAATTAAATATTATATTTTTACCGTCCGGTGACCAATTAGGATGAATATCAATTGCTGTGTTTTTAGTTAATCTTTTTAAATTTGTACCATCAAAATCAATTAAATAGATCTCAGTATTTCCATCTCGTTCACTAACAAATGCAATCTTTTTTCCATCTGGTGAAATGGAAGGCATATCGTCAGAATTGTTTCCGAATGTTAGTTGTCGTATGTCTTGACCTTCATTATTACAAACGTACAGATTGTAATTACCTTTATCTCTATTAGAAATAAAGGTTATCCATTTTCCATCATAACTCCAGTTAGCCTCATAGTCAATGTTAAATAATAGGCTTTTATAGATAGTCAAGGCAGGCGCACTTTCACTTATACTTTTATGAACAAGCGAATCATCCTGACCTTTTGAGCCATTTAAGAATAAAATAAATGGTAGGCAAATAGCAATCTTTTTGAAATAAACATTCATACTAAGGTTGAATTTAAAGTATTCCAAAATGTTTGCCAATTTTGCATTATTGTTTGCAATGGTAGGGCTGATGGTATTCCGCTAACTGCTGGAAAGGTTATTATTTTTTGTAAGCTGATGTCAGGCGATAAAATTTCTGCTAACCAGCACTTTGACCTATCGATCAACCCCCGGGTCAGCATAGTGCTTGACGACGGCAGCGTAGGGATCCGGAACATCGGTCGGCACGCGCACATCCGGTGCGATGCCGGTCTTGTTATACCCACCTCGGGGCAACGCGGCGGATGAGGCCATCGTGGGATAGCCGAGGAGGTATCCTGCGGCATCGCACCCGAAATAGACCATGGACACGTTCTGGTAGTCGATGCAACCTGCGGTGTTCTCACCGAAGATCTTCACCCGTTCATAGGTCCGAGCCAACAAGCAGATCGCTTCACCCGCGCTCACCACGGCACGGTCAACGAGCAGCGCGATATGCGATGGGCCTTGGATGTATGCAGCCTCTGTCGGAATGTCGCTGCTGTTCTCCTCAGTATCACCTTTTTCGTTGATCGGGTCGGCGAAGGGCAGTAATGCACCAGGCTGGCTCTTCATGCGTTGGATCAGCCCCGGCGGGATCCAGCCGTCAGGTACCATCGCATTGAAGTACTTGATGTTGTCGGGGGAAGATAAGACCACGGCATGCGTAGTGTCGGCATGCATACGCGAGGCGTTTAGCGGTCCGAGGTAGGGCAGAAGGCCGTTGACCATGTTGCTGGAGCCACCGACATTCCCACGCAGGTCAACGATAAGCACCTTGGCTGACTTCAGCCACTGACCTTTGGCAGCAATGAGGCTGTCGAGGCGAACGGCGAACGCGGGATCGCAGCTAGGCAAAGACACGATCCAGACCTTACTATCACGGCCATAGGGGAACACCAGTGGTGCCAAGGGTTGCACAGGATCGATCGGGCAAACACCTTGCACATCAGTTGCACGCCCCCAAGCAAAGGGTGACATCAACAAGAGCGAACCACGCGAGATCCGGGCATCGCTACCGATGGGCAGATAAACCGAAGGATGCACGGGTACGTGTTGGTCGTTGAAGTAGGTGGTCGCATAGGTGCCATCCGCATTACGCTGGAACGAAGCCTTCACATCGCCCTTGGTCCAAGCCGGTATGCCCTCGGAAAGCAATACACCCGTAAAGCGATCCTTCCCTTCTGGCCCCACGTCAGGAATGATGCCCACTCGGTAGCCTTCCGGTGCCACCCACATGCCTTCGATTGGATCATGTTCCCGCCCGCCTTCCTGCGTGATGGCCAGTACCTTCGTTTCATCAAATCCTTGGATGCGCCGATGGACCGGCTTGCGATAGTTGGTATCCATCTCGCCCCAGATGTCACTGACGAACAGGTGTCCATCGCGGAACCAATTCACATACGCCTGCAGGATCGCGAGGCATTGTGACTGGTCGGCACTGTGGGTCCTTTGCTCCAGCCCGGCCCGCATTGTTGTGTATGCCTCGAACTTTGAGGGTATTATTTCGAGCTTGAACGCGGCGTAGTTCTGCTGAACCTTGTCCGCAAGCGCGCTCAGCTGTCCCTCACATGAACACTCCTTGTAGTCCTGGGCGCTCAGCGCACCGCTGCTGCACAATGCCACGATTATCCATGCGGTTCTCAGCTCTGGCTTCATTCAACCAAGGTCGGCTCTTTCCTGATCGGCTTCATGCGCGCTGTGACCGACCGTTGCGCGATGGGCGTCAGCGGCCTGACCGAGCCCTTAATTTTGGTTCGACCCGGGCATTCGTTCCTCGCTTGTATGTTCGGTCAGATCTGATATCGACAACCTTGAGCATGCGGCCACTCCTTGCATACAAGATCCCCAGCACTCTGCTTTCTGTAGTGGCCATTGTGATGATGTCCTGCACCGGGGATGACCCGCCGGGCAAGCGAACAAAAGGTGCCTTCCCTACGGACCCAACGCAGGCGCAACTCATCGGTTCAGACGTCGATTTGTTCTGGCGTGCCTTCGATGAACTGTTGGCGGATACATCGAAGAACCCACTGCAGTCTGAATACTTGGACAAGGGGACCGACGGGCTTCGCGACTTCATCGCCGACGAGCGGATCAAGAGTGCGGAGGCATTGAAGGAACTGGTGCTGATGGAAGCGGACTATTACCGCAGGATCCGGCCATCATCGGAGCGCTATCTCCAGTATGAAGAGCCGATCCGCGACTCGTACAGGAAACTCAAGGACCTTTACCCGGATGCCGTGTTCCCGCCGGTTTATTTCGTCATCGGGCGCACAACTTCGGGCGGCACCGCTTCCAAGCACGGCCTGATCATCGGCATGGAGATCATGTCGAGCACGCCGGATACCACGGCCTATGGAAGGCCCACGCTTCCGCTGGACGATATACCGTACATCGTTGCGCACGAGATCATCCACTTTCTGCAGGTGGACGATACCACCGACCAGTCGTTGTTGGCGCATTGCATGCGGGAGGGAACCGCTGACCTGATCGCGGAATTGACCGCCGGTGAACGGGTGAAGGCGCTGAACGGCGACGATGTATACCCCTACGGTGAACGGCATATGACGGAACTGCTGCAGGAGTTCAGTACACGGGCCTCTTCCGATGACCTGAGCGGTTGGTTGTACAGCAGCGCACCAGGTGGTCGGCCACAGAACTTGGGCTATTGGATGGGCTACCGCATCGCGAAGCACTACTACGACCAAGCCGCGGATAAACACAAAGCCATCCATGAACTCCTTCATATCCCGAACTATCGGGAATTCGTGGATCGGTCGGGCTTCTTTGAGCAGGTGAAGAGCGCCCGGTAGAGCTCAAGTCCCCGATGGCGCTTATTCATCGGGTAAGGGCTTATCTACCACGAGCCGTTCTTCACGGTTCGCCAGTTCCCAGGCTACATGGAACACCAGCCGGGCGCGCTGCTCCAGCAGGTCGAACCGGATCTTCCACACGTCGTCCGTGGGCTGGTGGTAGTCCTCATGGTCGCCGTTGAAAAAGAAGATGATGGGAACGCCGTATTGGGCGAAATTGTAGTGATCGCTGCGGTAGTAGAAGCGGTTCGGATCGTCCGCAGCGTTGTAGGTATAGTCCAAGTCGAGATGGGTGTAGGTTTCGTTCATGCGTTCATTGATGCGATGCAACTCGGTGCTGAGGCGGTCGCTACCGATCACATACACATAGCGTTCGTGGGCGAAGTGCGTTGTATCCACGCGGCCGATCATATCCATGTTGAGGCAAGCCACGGTATTCTTCATTGGGAAAACCGGATGCTCGCCGTACCATTCGGATCCCAGTAAGCCCTTCTCTTCGCCACTGAAGGCCAGGAAAAGAATGCTCCGAGTCGGTCCTTGTCCGTCACGCTTCGCCAGCGCGAAAGCCTGTGCCAGCTCCAGCACGGCGGCAGTCCCTGAACCATCATCATCGGCACCGTTGTAGATCTGGCCTTGGCTTGTCCCGAGGTGATCATAATGTGCGCTCACGACGATGAGTTCTTCCTTCTTTCCGCCTCCTTCGATGTAGCCGAGAACGTTCTCTCCTTGGAGTTCGCGCAGGTCCGGCACGTTCCTCGCGACCACCGTGCAATGGATGGCGACAGGAATGCGCTTTGCGCGCTTGTACGCCTTTTTCCACGTCAGCCTCCCATGACGAAGGATCGCATCAGCCGTTTTGGGATCGATCACGACCACTTGCGCTCGCCGTGGTTCGGGAGTTCCTTCCGATGTGCCGGTCAAGGTCATTCGCGGCCCTGTTATGTAGCCGCCATACAGCTCCATCATGGCTTGCGCGTGTTCGCTGCCGTAGAAGAGCAAACGAACACCTGATTGAGCTGACTGCGCCGCCAGACTATCGAGCAGGTGGAGGACGAAGTTGCCCACCGGAACCTTACCCTTTTGAGCGCCGGTGTCCGGCGGCTGCAACACCAGCGCGACCGGTCCGGCTTCGGTCCAGTCCGCCCCCGAATCTGCGAAACCGACAAACGCAATGGCGCCCACCGCGAGCTCACCTCTCAATGGCTCGCTGAAATAGAAGAAGTCCTCCATGAACCGTATCGGCTTCTCGTTCAACGATATGGACATGGAACCAGGGGTCAACACCTCGAGCGGGAACGGCTGTTCGTAGCCGTTCAATAGGCCACGTTGTGCAGCATCGGGTATGGACGGGATCCCAAAGCCGATGAACTTCTCACGCAGGAAACTGGCGGCCTTTTTCTGGCCAGGCATGGCAGTCTCACGACCTTCGAACGCATCGTTGGCCAAAGTGTCCAAATACGCCCGCAGATCCACCTGGCTAATGCTCTGGCCGTAGCGAAGCGCACTGCTATCGACTTGGGCACTCAGCACGCCTGTGCTGCCCAGTGCCATGAATATCCATGCGGTCCTTAGATCAGACATCGTTCAACCAAGGTCGATTCTTTCGTGATCCTCTTCCTCGTGGCCCGACCGAACTCCTGTAGGTAGTTCGCTTTATCGTACGAAACGCAGCCCCGTGCGCTCGCCGTGCGCCGTGTGCGTAAGCAGGTAGGAGCCTCGGCTCATTTCTTGCAGGGGCAACGTCATGCTCGCTCCGCTCACAGGCCAGCGCCCCGCGCATCGTCCCATAGTATCGAACAGTTCGAGCGTACCCGTGGCGGCGGATGCGGGAAGGCTGATCGAAAGGCGATCGCCGTCCTCGCTCAACCAAGCATGCATGCCTGTGCCAGCGGAGCCGACATCCGCCACACCGGTGACGCTGAAGCGCGGCGTGAACCGGTAGATCGTGTTCGGCGGTGGTGCATTGTGCAACGCATCGAAGTCGAAATTCGGTACGCTGTCCAGGACGATATCGAACGAGTTGAACTCCACCCAGAGTTTCTCATAGCAGGTCGAGAAGTTGGTTGGCATGTAGGCGATCCCACAGTAGGGTCCCGTGAGGTCGGTATACACAACGTCCGAACCCGAATTGGGACCGTAGCGCACCTCCATCACCCCCGTGGCTTGGTCGATGGCGATCTGGCAGCTCAAGTAGTTGTCGGCCGGCCCGCTGGTCATGTGCCAATTCTTCCACTGCACCAGCAGCTCCTTGTTGCCGGGTGTTCCGTTGATCGCATAGCTCACCGTGCTCGTCGCGTCTACCGCTTCCATGGGTTGGTTCACTCCATCGATCGCCACCACGGAGCTGTCGTTCTGCGCGATGAGGTACCCGGTGTCGAACGCATAGATGAGATGGTTGGCATCAAAGGTGAACGGAAGGCCGTAGAACCAGAACGTCTCTCCATCAAGCTCGCTGAATATGTCCGCACCTTGGCCGTCCGGCACGAGTGCGGTTCCGCCCACGAGCTCGGTGTACGGGGCGGTGCTCTGATCGAAGGAATACGAGTTCTGGGACAAGGCCAGACCAGGCAGTGCGAAGAAGGGGAGAAAGCGAAGCGAGTTGGTAACGAGCATGTTGATTTGTTCCATGGCGGTTCAGTTATGTGGATGACGAGGATGCGCGTGTAAAGCGCAGCGTGTGGGTCGTAAGCGATAATTTCTCGCGTGAAAGCTGACACCATCGTTCAGCACAACACCGCGCACCAAAGCCAGCGCGCAGTCGAGCCCGCTCTCCAAGTACCAGCTACCTGTGAGGTCGGGCTGTTCGGTGCTGTTCTTGGGCTTCCAGATGCGGAAGTCCCAAGTGCCTGTGAAGAACCGCATATCAGTTTCTTGAGCGCAACATGTTGCACCCCAGCCGAGAGTGATCAGGAAAAGGGAATAGCGAAGTGATCCCAAGGGTGTACCCAGCACGCTCATGGTCGATGGCCCATTGTTCATTGCCTACTGCCTGTCATTGCACCATCACCCTTCCGGTCCAGGGCGTTCCAAAGCGATCGCGGATGCGCCAGATGTGGAGACCAGCGGGGCAGGCGATCCGCATGTGATCCGAACCGAGCGGCCGCGTGATCACGGTACGGCCTTGCAGGTCGCCGATCCACAGATCTTCGCTCCCCGTGCCCCCGGCGACCTCCACCAACAATGGGCCAGGTGACCAAAGTGCATAGGGTGTTGGCGCGGCTCCTTCTTCGGCGATGCCGACCACGGTGATCCCACCGGACCAGGTCGCCGTATCGCTGTTGCCGCAGGGGTCGCTGTAGGAATGGGTGATGGTATACGTGCCTGAAGTGTCGAACGTGAACGTTGGACCGTTTCCGGTGAACGTCTCGCTGTTGGAGCAGGTCCACTCATGTATACCCTGTCCGGAATGGTAGCATGTGATGGTGTTCATCCCCTCATTGGTGGTGAACGTGGCCTCCGTGCCGTTGGCTACGTTCATGTTCCATGTATCCAAGCTGTCCAGCACCGTCGAGGAGGCTATGCCTTGCAGGATCGTGGCGGTCGCAGGGGGCAATCCGGAAGTGAAGGACGCGCCCACGCAACTCGCATTGAACAGCGTGGAGTAGAATACGCACGCGGCCAAGTAGCTTCCTTCCATGGTCGGGTGGTGGCCATCGGCCTGATAGAGATCGATCTCCGGATGGTCCTGGCGAACACGTTGCCAGGCCACGCCAACGGGCGCGGCATAGCCATCGTTATTGACGGCCAGTTCCAAATAGCTCTCGCGCAGGTTCTGCTGCATGCCTTCGTACGTACACATGCTGGGGAAGAACAAACAGTTGTAGGGGTCGCCGTACTCCCAACCCCAGGTCATGAAGAACACAGGGTAGGTGCATTCGTAGTTGGCTTCGATGGCATTGCAGAGGCTCCATTCGGACCAGGTGCTTACCGCGTCCTCCGCGATCAACGCCCCAGATTGCCCATGCTCTTGCAGCACAACGAAGTCCCAGGGTTGCGAAGCGATGGCACTCATCGTGGGTGCATTGATGGTATGCAAGCTCATGGTGTATCCTCCCGGTGCCTGCATCCCCACGTTCACCGTATCGCCAAGGGAGAAGGCCAGATCCCTGAAGATCTGCGGCATGTCGTTCTCGCTGGTATAGCTGTTCCCGATGAAAAGCACCGAGGTGATCTGGGCGTGCGATCGCTGCATTAGCGCCAGGCAGAAGAACCCGCACATCGCGGAGATGGCACCCGTGCGCCGCGCAAGATCTTTCAGTGATCGGTTGGCTCCCCTCGTGGTACGCATGTTCGTGGTCATTGGTCAGGGCACCAGGATCTTGCCCGAGGAACGCAAGCCCGTACCGTCGTCGATCCACCAGAGATGAAGACCTGTCGGGCAGGTCAAGCGCAGTTGCTCCCCGTTCAACTGTTGCGTCAGGATCGTTCGTCCTTGCAGGTCGCTCACCCACAAGATCCCCCTGCCGGTTGCATCGATCATCGCTGGTCCTGCCGCCAGCACCGTGCAGGATCCCGGCATCGTTCCTTGCACAATACCTACCGGTGTGGCTTCAACGAACCATGTGGCCGTATCGCTGTTGCCACAGGGATCCGCATAGATGTGCGTGATGATGAAGATGCCGGGATCATCGAACGTGAACGTCACGTCGGGGCCGCTGAAGATCTGGCCATTGGTGCAGGTCCACTCATGCATGCCTTGTCCGGGATGGTGACACGTCACGTCATTGGTCCATGGTTCGTTCGTGACCAAAAAGGAAGCATCCGTGCCATTGGGCACGTTCAGGTTCCAGGTTTCCGCACTATCCAGCACGGTGGCGGTGGCGACATCCCGAAGGATCACTGCGGTAGCGATCGGTAGTCCGGCTTGAAAATATGCACCCGCGCAGGACTGACGGAAGAGGGTGCAGTAGAATACGCAAGCCGCCAGATAGGTGCCTTCCACAGTGGGATGACTACCATCGTCCTGGTAGAGATCGATCCATGGATAGTCGTCGCGCACATGTTTCCAGGCGACACCAACCGGTGCGGCGAACGCGTTGCTCTCCACGGCGGTGTTCAAGTAGTTGTCGCGCAGCGCCTGCTGCATGCTCTCATAGGTACACATGAAGGGGTAGCTCACGCAGGACTGCGCATCGCCGTTCTCGCGCCCCCAAGTCATGTAGAGCACTGGCCATGTACACTCGTTGTTGGCTTCGATGAGCTGGGCGAGCTGCGGAGCCGTCTGCCCCATGCTCGGAAACGCACCCAGCTGGCTCTGTTCCTGAAGAACAACAAAGTCCCAGGGCTGGGAGGCGATCAAATTCCTTGTGGCCGGATCGAACTTGTGATCCTCGAGCGTATAGCCGCCGGGTGCATACATGGTGACCTCCACCTCCGTACCCAGCGAGAGCGCCAATTGGCGGAATGTGTTCGGCAGGTCGTTCACCGAGGTGTAACTGTTCCCGAGAAAGAGCACGGAGGTCTGCTGGGCATGCAGGAGCGAGATGGGCAGTAATAGCGGAAGGAGTATTGTTCTCAGGGCTTTCATTGGTTGGGTTTGATGCCCGGCCCCTGCAGAGCGTGACCGTTGCTCGTAACGCCTGTTGGACATTCATGTGTCATACGCCGTTGCCTCAGCCATGAGAAATGGTTGATCTTGGGATGAACAGCTGATCGCTCCGCATGGTTTACGCCTTGGTGTGATCCGCGGATGGGAACGACGACAGCGACCGGGAGATCCGTGTACCTCACTTCTTGCGCGGCCTCTTCGTTGCTTTCGGCTTCAATGTTCGCGCATATGCAAGGCTCATGGCGAAGTACCGCTTCATTGCGCGGATGTCTTTAAGCAAATGGTCCGGCACCGTCACGTACTCCTTGAGCGCGATGCCATGCGCTACGAACAACACTGTGTTGTGATCGGAAACGAACCGGTCGCGTTCTTCCGCAGGCAGTCGAAGGGCCAGAACACCGGTAGCATCCAGAAAGCTGAACATGTTCCCGTTCAGGGAGGTAT
>JBDTNF010000098.1:0-45420 GCA_039933875.1 Flavobacteriales bacterium
GGGAGAGTTCTTTGCTTGTTGGGAAGACCTTGGCTGAAGTGGCACGCCACATCGGCCCCGGGGTAAGCACCGGTAGACTCGATGTGATCGCGGAAGAATTCATCCGTGATCATGGGGGAGTACCGGGTTTCAAGGGCCTGTACGGCTGTCCGTCCACACTCCTGGTGAGCGTGGATGAGCAAGTGGTGCACGGCCTGCCCGGGGAACGCGAGCTGCGCGATGGGAACATCGCCAGTGTGGATTGCGGGGTACTGATGAACGGTTTCTACGGCGACAGTGCCTACACCTTTTGTGTGGGAGAGGTCGCACCGGAGGTCCGGAAGCTGCTGCGTGTGACGCAGGAGTGCCTGGCGCTGGGCATCGCGCAAGCGGTGGAGAGCAACAGGACGGGCGACATCGGTCACGCGGTGCAACACCATGCTGAATCCAACGGATACGGCGTGGTGCGCGAACTGGTGGGGCATGGTGTGGGACGCAAACTGCACGAAGCGCCCGAAGTGCCGAACTACGGGAAACGGGGCCATGGGGTGCGATTGCGCACCGGCATGGTGATCGCGATCGAGCCCATGATCAACATGGGTGTGAAGGAGGTGAAGCAGATGAGCGATGGATGGACCGTGAGTACGCGTGACGGTAAGCCCAGTGCCCATTTCGAACATACCGTGGCCGTGCGCCCGGGGAAAGCCGAGGTCTTGTCAACGTTCAGCCACATCGAGGATGTGCTGAAGAAGAAGGGTGAACTGGTATCATAGCGTCGACCCGGTGGGCCGACGATGGAAAGGATAGGAAAGGCAACGAACACAGAGTAACAGAAGGAATGAGCAAGACCGGGACCATTGAGCAGGACGGCGTCATCAAAGAGGCGCTGAGCAATGCCATGTTCCGGGTCGAGTTGGAGAACGGTCACGTCATCGTCGCCCACATCTCGGGCAAGATGCGGATGCATTACATCCGGATCCTGCCCGGTGACAAGGTGAAAGTGGAGATGAGCCCGTACGACCTGAGCAAGGGACGCATCACCTTCCGATACAAAAGCTAAGACACCGAAGAACCATGAAGGTCAGGGCTTCCATCAAGAAACGCTCAGTGGACTGCAAGATCGTCCGCCGCAAAGGGCGTCTGTACATCATCAACAAGAAGAACCCGAAGTTCAAGCAGCGTCAAGGCTGATAATCGCACGAGCATGGCACGTATCGCAGGTATCGACCTACCGAAAACCAAGCGGGGCTGCATCGGCCTCACCTACATCTTTGGCATCGGCCGCAGCCGCGCCCTCGAAATCCTCGAGAAGGCGGGCGTGGACCCAGACACCAAGGTGGACGACTGGACCGATGACGAACAGGCGCACATCCGCCAGTACATCAATGAGCACATCAAGGTGGAGGGTGCATTGCGCAGCGATGTGCAATTGAGCATCAAGCGCCTGATGGACATCGGTAGCTGGCGTGGCCACCGCCATCGCAGCGGCCTGCCCGTACGTGGTCAGCGCACCCGCACGAACAGCCGTACCCGCAAGGGCAAGCGCAAGACCGTGGCGAACAAGAAGAAAGTGACCAAGTAATCGGTTGCCAGTAGTAGACACTGACAACGGACAACTGAACACACATGGCAAAGCAGACAACAGAAGGCAAAGGCGGCGCCGCCGCTGGCAAGAAGAAGAAGAAGAGCGTGGTGGTCGAGGCCTATGGTCAGGCCCACATCCGCGCCTCTTTCAACAATTTGATCATCTCCCTCACCAACAACAAGGGCGAAGTGATCAGCTGGTCCTCTTCGGGCAAGCAGGGCTTCCGTGGCAGCAAGAAGAACACGCCTTACGCGGGTCAAGTGAGCGCTGAGGAAGCCGCACGCGAGGCCCACGAACTGGGTCTTCGTAAAGTGAAGGTCTACGTCAAGGGCCCCGGCTCGGGACGTGAGGGCGCCATCCGCGCACTGCACAACAGCGGTGTGGAAGTGACCGAGATCATCGATATCACCCCCATGCCCCACAACGGCTGCCGTCCACCCAAAAAGCGCCGCGTATAACAAACCCGTAGGAGCGTGTGGACGCACGCTCTGTTGTTGGTGCTGAACGCACCCAAAAGAGAAGAAAAATGGCACGTTACACAGGACCCAAGACCCGGATGGCCCGCAAATTCAAGGAGCCGATCTTCGGGCCGGACAAGTGGATGGAGCGCAAGCCCCACCCACCCGGACAACACGGCCTCACCAGGCGCCGCAAGAAGGAGAGCGAATACTCGGTGCAGCTACAGGCGAAGCAGAAGGCCAAGTACACCTATGGCATCCTCGAGCGCCAGTTCGAGAAGATGTTCCACGCCGCGGCCAGCAAGAAGGGCATCACCGGTGAGGTGCTGCTGCAACTCTGCGAGGCCCGCCTGGACAACACGGTGTACCGCCTGGGTATCGCCCCTACGCGCCGTGCGGCGCGCCAGCTGGTGAGCCACGGCCACATCACCGTGGACCAGGGTGTGGTGAACGTGCCCAGCTACTCGCTGCGCCCCGGCCAGACCGTGGCCGTGCGTGAGAAGAGCCGCTCGTTGGAGGCCATCACCAACAGCATTTCCGTGAACCACGGCCGCTTCGACTGGCTGGACTGGAACCCGACCAGCATGGCGGGCAAGTTCATCACCATGCCCGAGCGCGCGCAGATCCCGGAGAACATCCGCGAGCAGCTGATCGTGGAATTGTACAGCAAGTAAGCAATGTATCGATCGCTGCGGCCGGTTGTCAGGCGGCGGTGATGGGACGATGGAGGCGAAGGAGAACAGACAACGGACAACAGACCACGAACAACGAACACACCAGAAGACATGCCCATTCTCGAATTCCAGCGGCCTGACAAGGTCACGATGATCGAATCCGACGACAAGCACGGCTCCTTCGAGTTCCGCCCGCTCGAGCCGGGGTACGGTATCACCATCGGCAACGCGTTGCGCCGGATCCTGCTCTCCTCCCTGGAGGGCCATGCCATCACCAGCGTTCGCATCGATGGTGTGGACCACGAGTTCACCACCATCAAGGGCGTGATCGAGGACATGACCGAGATCGTGCTCAATCTGAAGCAGGTACGTTTCCGTCGCCAGCTCGATGATTCCAGCACCGAAAAGGTGAGCATCACGATCTCCGGCAAGGACACATTCACCGCAGGCGACATAGGCAAGCAGACCACCGGTTTCCAGGTGTTGAACCCGGACCTGGTCATCGCGCACCTCGAGTCGAACGTGAAGCTCCACATGGAACTCACCATCGGCAAAGGCCGCGGTTATGTGCCCGCTGACGAGAACAAGGTGGAAGGTTCACCCATCGGCACCGTGTACATCGACTCGATCTTCACGCCGATCAAGAACGTGAAGTACACCGTGGAGAACACACGTGTGGAGGAGAAGACGGATTACGAGAAGCTCACCATCGAGCTGATCACCGACGGCAGCATCAACCCGAAGAACGCGTTGCAGGAAGCCGCCAAGATCCTCATCCATCACTTCATGCTGTTCAGCGACGAGCGCATCAGCCTCGAAGTGGAAGAGCGCGTCCAGGAGGAGGAGTTCGATGAGACCAGCCTGCACATGCGCCAGCTCCTGAAGACCAAGCTGGTCGACATGGACCTGAGTGTGCGCGCACTGAACTGCTTGAAGGCCGCTGATATCGAGACCCTGGGCGACCTGGTGAGCTACAACAAGAACGACCTCTTGAAGTTCCGCAACTTCGGGAAGAAGAGCCTGACCGAACTGGAGGACCTGGTGGAGAACAAAGGCCTGAGCTTCGGGATGAACCTGGGCAAGTACAAACTGGACAAGGAGTGATGTAGGGGCGAGGCATGCCTCGCCCACTATGGCACGACGCAGAGGAAAAAGTCATGAGACACGGAAACAAGAACAACGCCCTCGGCCGCAAGAAGGCCCACCGCGTATCCCTGATGAGCAACATGGCGATCTCCCTGATCGAGCATAAGCGCATCGAGACCACACTGGCCAAGGCCAAAGCGCTGCGCCGCTATGTCGAGCCTTTGCTCACGAAGAGCAAGGACGATAGCACCCACAACCGCCGTACGGTGTTCAGTCACTTGCAGAGCAAGGAGGCGGTGACCACATTGTTCCGCGACGTGGCGCCGAAGATCGCCGAGCGTCCAGGTGGATATCTGCGCATCATCAGGCTGGGCAACCGCTTGGGTGATGCCGCCGAGATGGCCATGATCGAACTCGTGGACTTCAACACGGTGTACACCAAGGAGGCGAAAGCCGGTGCCGAAGTGAAGAAGACCCGCCGCAGTCGCCGCGCCCCTGTGAAGAAGGCCGATGACAGCGCCGAAGCGAAGCCGACCACCGAAGAGAAGGAAGGCGAGTGATCACGCTGAACAACGATAATGGAAAGGGGCACCAGAAGGTGCCCCTTTTTCATTCCGGACGAAGCACCCGGCCGTGCTTTTCAACACCTGTGGATGATCGCGGCCTGTCGCATCCGGTGCCCCGGGTATCTTTGCGCCACCTTCAAACACGCTGCCCCGAAGTATGCTAGTAAGCCAGCGCCCCAAGGCCATTCTGCTCCTCGCCGACGGAACCCTGTTCCACGGTCGCGCCATCGGAGCCACGGGCATCACCACCGGGGAGATCTGCTTCAACACCGGCATGACCGGCTACCAGGAGATCTTCACCGATCCCAGCTACACGGGCCAGATCATGACCATGGCCTCGCCCCACATCGGCAACTACGGTGTGAAGGGTGGCGAGGAGGAAAGCGGCAAGGTGACCATCGCCGGTCTCGTGGTGAAGAAGTTCAGCGAAGTATGGAGCCGTCCAGGTGGCGAAGGTTCGCTGGACGACCACCTGAAGGCGAGCGGCGTTGTTGGGATAAGCGATCTCGACACACGCATGTTGGTGCGCCACATCCGCGACCACGGTGCGCAGAACGCGTTGATCAGCAGCACGGAGATGGATATCGCCGTGTTGAAGAAGAAACTGGCCGCCGCACCGGACATGGCCGGCCTGGAACTGTCGAGCACGGTTTCAACCCATGTGGCATATGAAGCAGGGACATCCGATGCCGCTTTCCGGGTAGCCCTCGTCGACTACGGTGTGAAGCGCAACATCGAACGGAGCCTCATCGAACGCGGCTGCCGCGTCAGGGTGTTCCCAATGAGCACCCAAGTGGCGGAGATGCTGGCGTGGAAGCCCGACGGCATCATGCTCAGCAATGGTCCGGGTGATCCCGGCGCCATGCCCGCGAGCGTGAAGCAGGTGAAGGCCATCGTGGACAGTGGTCTTCCCGTGTTCGGTATCTGCCTCGGCCATCAATTGCTCGCTGAGAGCATGGGCATGGCCACCGAGAAGATGCACCATGGCCATCGCGGCATCAACCATCCGGTCAAGGATCTGACCACCGGCCGTGATGAAGTGACCTCCCAGAACCATGGCTTCGTGGTGAGGCGCAGAGACGCCGAAGCGAACGCTGCTGTAGAGATCACGCACGTGCACTTGAACGATGGCAGCGTCGCCGGTCTTCGCTTGAAGGACCATCCGGTGTTCAGTGTTCAATACCATCCCGAGGCCGGTCCCGGACCATACGACAGCCGTTACCTCTTCGATCGCTTCGTGGAGAACATGAGAACCCACAAGCGCGCGACCCGCGCAGTTCCACAGAACGCTTAACCCGTTCCCATCCGATGAGCCTGATCGCCAAGATCCAAGCACGCGAGATCCTCGATTCGCGCGGCAACCCGACCATTGAAGTGGATGTATGGACCGATGCGGGCCACATGGGCCGTGCCGCGGTCCCCAGCGGTGCGAGCACGGGCGCGCACGAAGCGGCCGAGCTGCGCGACGGCGACAAGAAGCGCTACCTGGGCAAGGGCGTGCGCAAGGCTGTGGAGCACGTGAACGAAACGCTGAACACCGAACTCCACGGAGCCTCGGTGACCGATCAGGCCATGATCGACAGGGCCTTGATCGGGCTGGATGGCACGGCGAACAAGAAGAACCTCGGGGCGAACGCGATCCTTGGTGTGAGCCTCGCCGTGGCCAAGGCCGCGGCGAGCGAGTCGGGTCTTCCGCTCTACCGCTACGTCGGTGGTGTGAACGCGTGTATGCTGCCGGTCCCGTTGATGAACATCCTGAACGGCGGTGCCCACGCCGACAACAAGGTCGACGTGCAGGAATTCATGATCATGCCTGTTGGCGCGAAGCGTTTCGCTGAGGGACTGCGCATGGGTGCGGAGGTCTTCCATCACTTGAAGGCCGTGCTGCAGTCCAAAGGGCTGAGCACCAACGTGGGTGATGAAGGCGGTTTCGCGCCGGACCTGAAGAGCAACGAGGACGCCTTGAAGCTGGTGATGCAGGCCATCGAGAAGGCCGGGTACAAGCCGGGCGAGGACATCGTTCTCGCACTGGATTGTGCCAGCACCGAGTTCTACGACGCGAAGAAGAAGCGCTACACACTGGAGAGCACAGGCGACAGCTTGACCAGCAATGAAATGGTGGCGATGTGGGCCGATTGGGCAAAGCGCTATCCCATCGTCAGTATCGAGGACGGCATGGCCGAGGATGATTGGGACGGCTGGAAGAAGCTGACCGAGACCCTCGGCTCAAAGGTTCAGCTGGTGGGTGATGATCTGTTCGTGACCAACACCGAGCGCCTCGCCGAAGGCATCTCCAAAGGCATCGCCAACAGCATCCTGGTGAAGGTGAACCAGATCGGTACGCTCACCGAGACCATCGAAGCGGTGGAGATGGCGCACCGTGCGCGCTACACCAGCATCATGAGCCATCGCAGTGGTGAGACCGAGGATACCACCATCGCCGATCTCGCGGTCGCGTTGAATTGTGGCATGATCAAGACCGGTAGCGCAAGTCGCAGTGATCGCATCGCCAAATACAACCAGTTGCTTCGTATCGAGGAGCAATTGGGTGCGGCAGCCAGGTATCCCGGTCGCGCGCTGCGCTACGTAAGCTGAGCTACTGGCTCAAGCCGATGTACTGATCGAGCAGGATCTGCTCCAGTGCTTGTCCGTTGCGCAACTGCTCCGCATCCTCCGATGCCGATGCGCTCGAGTCCCGCCGTTGTAACAGCAGGCCCGCAAGGTTGTCGTAGACCTGTGTCTGGCGCGCATCGGCGATACCGAAGCCATCGTCGAACGTCCAGAAGGCGAAGTGCGCGGAGGTCTCGTTGAAGAGGTCCTTGCTCCAAGTCGCGCGGGGATGTGCCAGGCCGAGTTGCTCAAGCAGCGTTGCTGTGAAGTCCACGTGGCTTCCGAAGGTGGCGTCGCGCGTGCCCCGCAGTTCAGGTTTCAGTGCGCCACCGAGGAGGAGGAACGGGATGCGGTGCCGTTCCGCCGAGAAATTCCCACGGTTGTGCGGCAGGAAGTGGCCGTGATCGGCGACGATGATGAAGAGCGTGCTGGCATACCAGGGTTGTGCCTTGCAGGCGTCCAAAAAAGCGGCCAGGGTGCGGTCGGTGTAGTGCACACTGTTGCGGTACATCTGGGGCTGGTCCTTCCCGGGGAAGCCCTCGTCCACCGGCACATCGAAAGGCTCGTGGCTGGTGCTGGTCATCAGCGTATGGAAGAACGGCTCCACCGCGTTCTTCGCATCGCGCAGGTGGAAGGCGAACAGTTCCTCGTCGTAGGCACCCCAGCGCGTGCGCCACTTTATGGGGAATGAGTTCTCATCGTGAACAGTGTTGAAGCCCATCGCTTCGAGGTAGGAACGCGTGTTCGCGAAGGTGGCGTCGCCTGCGTAGTAATAAGTGGATCGGTATCCCGCGGAATCCAGGATGTTAACGACACTGGGCAAACGGTCGAACTTACCATACTGTCGGATGATCGTCGTCTTGGGCTGCGAGGGGAATGCGCTCATCAACGCGCACAGCCCTTGTTCAGTGCGGAAGCCGGTGGAATAAAAGTTCGTGAAGAGCAGCCCTTCAGAAGCCAGTCGATCGAACCCGGGCGTTACGCCGCTATCGCCACCGAGCACACCGACCACATCGGCGGTCCAACTCTCCAGCATGATCAGCACCACGTTCGGTCGCGCGGTGTTCAGCACTTCGCGATGCGGGCCATTTCCGGGAGCATGCATCTTCGCGAAGCGCGCCGCAGCCTCATCAGCAGGCATGAACGCGTAAGGGTTCTTCCCGAACTCCGGTGGCTCGGCGAGCAGCACGATCACATTCCATGTCCCGTTGAGCGCGCCGAGGTTGAGGATCGGATGGGCGGAGTGGTAGCACCAGCTGCGATCGATCGGATCATCCTGCGGCCCACCGCGCATGCCAACGAGCAACAGGGGCAAGATCAGCACGGGCGTCAGGATGCGCTGCCAGAGCGAAGGCGTTTTGAACGATCGGCGGTGATCGATCCTGGAAAGCAGGAAGAGGGCCACCGCGCATTGTGCGAGCATCACCACGATCAATTCTGCGACCGGTTCACCCGTCGCAGCGCCCATGGCCTCTTCCGGGTAGACCAGGTAGGAGAGGGCCTTGTGGTTGACCTTCGTTCCCCAAGCGTGGAAGAGGCCGATGTCGCAGACGTTGATGAACGCGCTGAGCACAACGCAAATACACAGGAAGGCGAGGATCACCCGGCGCAACCAGCGCAGTTCCTTGAAGAGGAGGGGCACGCATAAGAGCGCTACCGGCAGCGTGACGTAGCATGCTGCGGCAAGATCCATCGGCAGCGCACGCCGGAAACTGTAGCAGATGGCGCCCCCGCCGATCCCCTTCAAGGCTCCCGGGTTGAAGAACAGGAAGCAGGCTTGTTGCAGGAGGAAGAAGCCCGTCCAGAACAGGACAAGGACCAGTACGTAACGGAGGATGGCGCGCATGCCGCTTTGAAGCGGCGTAAACATAGCGTTAAGCGCACATCGTCCTCACCGCGTGATCGCCACCCGGCCGATCACACGATAGGGTCCGTTGTGTTCGGCGAAACGCAACGTGCAGGTACCCGCCGCGATGCCTGTGAGATCGAAGCGGTGCGTGGTTCCTTGCACACGCTCTTCACGCACCACTCGTCCAGCGCTGTCGAGCAGTTGTACCGTTCCCGCTACCTCACCCTTACCCAGCCATTGTAATTGCATGTGGTCCTGGGCCGGATTCGGCAGTATGCGCCATTCAACAGGATCCGCGATGTTCTCGTCGATCCCCACCGCACTCTTGCGCCAGGCCAGCGTGTACTCACCCACCGCCAGGCTGTCCAGCGTGATGCGCCCGTAACCGTCGGTATGGCTGCCGAGGCTGTTCACGGTGCTACCCCATTCGAGCCAGCTGCCATCGCCGCTCGCACGGTACAGGACCACAAGACTGTCCTCATTGAAGCTGATGCCGAGCGTATCGCCCATCAACAAGGGGTCGAGGTTGCCGCTGGTGGTGTTGCGTCCATCGAAGGTCAGGCGACCGGTGCAGCCCGGTGGCAATTGGTGCGTGGAGATCCGCCAGTAGCGATCCGGTGAGATGATCCAACTCCAGGGTTCGGCCACCTGGTCCTGATCGGGCGCCACCCAATACTGCTCCACGCGCACCACACAGGGTTCGGGCACCGCTGTGGAAACGATCTCGAAGTTGGCCATTGATGAGATCCATGTGCCCGGTGCGGTGATCGTGTCGGTCTGTCCGGTCACGGCGAGGCTCAAGCCGTCATCATCGTTCAGCCAGACAAGTTCCGGTTCGAAGGAACACGGGACAGTGAGTTCCGTGAGCGCATCACCGACCATCACGGTCGTGTGTTGCACGTTCGCGGGATCCTGGCCAACGATCGTGACCGTGATCGGCACGTTGTGATAGTAGACGGCCGGACCTCGCATCTTCTGTTGGACGGTCAAATGCACAT
Organism: Flavobacteriales bacterium; assembly: GCA_039933875.1. Classification (GTDB taxonomy): domain Bacteria; phylum Bacteroidota; class Bacteroidia; order Flavobacteriales_F; family PHOS-HE28; genus PHOS-HE28. Next base: position 9,806 of record JBDTNF010000098.1, read on the forward strand.
CCCAGGATGGTCCGTTTTGGGTGAACGAATGCGTTCTGATACCGAACGCGGCCCAACCGGATTGGAAGATCCAATCATCAAAAAAATCGGTCAGCGGAATGTCGGTCACCAATTCCAGGTGGTCGCGCAGTTGGATGCTATTGACCGGTTGGAAGGCGTAGGTATCGAGGAAGCTCGTCAACCCTTCATCGAAGAGGCTGTCCCCCACGTAAGTGCGCAAGGAATGAAGCACGTCCGCTCCTTTGTTGTAGGTCTGCTCGCCGTAGGTCCATGCCTGCGGCATTTCAGCGAGCGCCCACCAACCCTGATCGATCAGGTGCGCCTTGTGTACCATGGCGCGGTGATTGGCCCGCACCACCTGCATGTACCGCGATCTCCCATAGACGTCCTCCAGGAACAGGTAGCTCAGGTATTCGGCGAAGCCCTCGTTGATGTACATCTCCTCCGGCCGGTCGCAGGTCACAAGGTCCCCGAACCATTCGTGGGCCAGTTCGTGCGCCATGGTGGCTTCGTATGTCAAGGTGCCGTTTGCCAGCTGTTGTGCGAAGTGGATGCTCGTGCTGTGTTCCATGGAACCCACGGGGGTCAACACAAAGCCCACTTTGTTCCAGCGGTACGCACCGAAACGATCCTCGAAATGGGCGAATGCATTGGGCAGGTGGATGAAGGAGTTCTTCATATTGGTCGTATCCGCGGGCCGTGCGACCAGATCCACGGGAACAATGCCACCGCTGACGCTCGGGAACGTGTCGCGCACCACTTCATAGTTCGAGGCGGCCACCGATGCCAGATAGGCCGGCATGGTCTCATCGATCCGCCAGTGACGCACCAGGGTGTCACCGCCCAGGGCCGTTTCATCCAGGAGCGCGCCATTGCACCAGGCCTTCTTCCCGCCGGCGGTCTTGACAATGAACTCGTAGCTGTTGCGCTCCGTGAAGTTGTCCGCACAGGGGAACCACGAGCGGCCGTAGGAGTGCGGGATGCTCTCGAAGGCCACACCGAGGTCGTAGATATAGCTGCCCGATGTGTAGAAGCCACCGAACCCGCTGGGGTCTTCGACCGGGTCTCCGTGGTAATGCACCGTGAGAATGATGGTATCCTGCGTTCCCAACGGGGGGTCGAGCGTGATGTCCAGCACTTCGCCTACATGGCTGAAGACCATCTGACCCAGTTCATCGGTCACCGAATCCACGGTGAGCGCGAGCAGGTCCAGAGGGAAGTGGTCCAGGGCATCGGTACGTGGCACGGCGGTGATAGTGCAGTGGCCCGCGATCGCATTGCCCAACGTGAGGTCCAGCGTGATGCGTTGGTGGATGATGTCCAAGGGCCAAAGCGCTGAGCCACCACCCTTTGCGGTTCCGGTCGGTCCCGACCGCGTTTGGGCCGAAGCCAACGAGGAAATGAGCAGTGCGCCAGCAACGAGGCAGGAAGTACGGGTAGAGGGGTACAAGGGCATGTGCCAAAAGTAGGTGGACCGATCATGGAACTTCTGTGACACGATCCGGGTCGTGATCCCTAACTTTGGTCGAGGCGGTTGGGATCCCACCGCGCCCAAGCATGAAGCCCAGCAACGAGCTGTTCGACCTGATCAAGTCGCTCACCAAGTCCGAGAAGCGGTTCTTCAAGCTGCATTCCGCCCTGCAGAGCGGCGACAAGAACTACCTCCGGATCTTCGATGCCATCGATAAGCAGAAGGCTTACGATGAGGAGGCGTTGAAGAAGCTGTTCACCAAGGAGACCTTCATCAAGCACCTGCCTTCGGAGAAGAACCACCTCTACAAGCTGATCTTGAAGGCGCTGAGGGCCTACCATTCGGAGAGTTCGGTGAGCGGGATCCTGAAGCAGGAGATCAAGAACATCGAGATCCTCTATCAGAAGGCCCTGTATGTGGAGTGCAACAAGTTGCTGCACCGGGCCAAACGCATCGCCCGGCAGAACGAGCGCTTCTACTACTGGTTCGAACTCCTGAGTTGGGAGAAGATGCTGCTCGAAGAGGCCTACGAGAGCGGTGAATTCACCAAGGACCTCGATGCGCTGATCGAGGAGGAACGCGATGTGATCGAGAAGCTGAGGAACCTGGCGGCCTACCACATCCTGTACTCGAAGATCAACTACGTGTTCCGCAGTGGTGGCTACGTGCGCACGGACGAGGAGCACGCCATGGTAGAGGAGATCAGCGAGCATCCGTTGATCAAGGGCAAGAATACCGCCCTATCGCGCCGTGCCGCCACCATCTGTTTCTACACCCAGGGGTTCTGCCAATGGGCCAAGCGCGATTGGAAGACGAGTTTGGAGAAGTTCCAACGTGTGAAGCAGATCATCGACGATAATCCCCTGATCAAGGCCGACCTGCCCAAGCGTTATATCCGAACCCTGCACTACATCATCAACGGGCAGATCGAACTGCACGACCTGAAGAGCGCCCGCGATAACATCAAGTCGATGCGCGCGCTGCCGGGAACACCGGGCTTCACAGGACTCAATATCGAGTCGCAGGTATTCGTGGCCAGCTACCTGAGCGAACTGCGCCTGTTGGATCGTTCCGGGGAGCACGTGAAGGCGATGGGACTGGCGGACGAGATCATGGCGGGTATGGAGGAGATGGGCAACCGGTTGCACAAGGAGCACGAGCTTGAGTTCTACTTCGCGCTGGCCTGTGTCCACTTCGGTGCGGGGCAGTTCAACAAGGCGCTCTTCTGGCTCAACAAGGTGCTCAACGATAACGAGCCCACCTTGCGGCAGGACATCTTCACCTATGCACGCCTCTTCAACCTCGTGCTACACTATGAGTTGGGCAACTTCGATCTGCTCGAGTACATCGTGCGCAGCACGCAACGCTTCCTGAGCAAGCGTCACCGCGCCAACCAGGTGGAGATCATCCTCATCGAGCACATCAAGAAGATGGCCCGCACCACCGACCCGGCCGTGAAGCGCGACCTGTTCCGCAGCATGAACCAGCAGTTCGCACCGCTGCTGAAGGATGTGAACGAGAGCATGGTGCTCAAGTACTTCGACGTGAAGAGTTGGGTGGAAAGCCACGTGGAAGGTGTGCCCTTCAGCGAGATCGTGCGCAGGGTCGGGGAACCGGCGAAGGTCAAATGAAGAGGCTGGCATCGCCGGCCTCTTCCAATTCATTCGTCAGCCGCGCTCAGGGCAACGGCCCGTTCACCTTGGTCACCTTGAACTCGGTGCGGCGGTTGGCCTGGTGTTCTTCCTCAGAACATTCCACGTCGTTCGCGCACCGGTTCACAAGGCGTGTTTCGCCGTAGCCTTTCGCGGTGATGCGATGCGGATCCACCCCTTTGCGGATCAAGTAGTCCACAGCGCTGTTCGCGCGGGCTTCGCTCAGCACGATATTATAGACGTCGGATGCGCGGCTGTCCGTGTGTGATCCCAACTCGAAGCTCAAGTCCGGGTTGTCCGTGAAGAGGCGGGCGAGTTTGTCCAATTCGATCGCTGCATCAGGTCGGATGTCCCACTTGTCGTAATCGTAGTAGATGTTCTGTACCAGGATCGGCTTGTCGATCACTACTCGCTTCAGGAAGAAATCCTCCGTCCAGGTCCTACTCGTGCGCTGGCCGCTGGTGCTCAGGTCGCGGCTTTCAGTGAACATGCCGTCCTTCCCGCCGCTCACGCGGTAGCTATGGTTCTTTTTCAGCGGGTGATAGTAGCTGCCTTCGGGTCCGGTGAACAGGACGATCTCTTCACCTGTCGTGATGTCGAGGAATTTCACCTCGACATCGGCCATGGGCAGGCTCTCTTCATCATCGAGGAACACGCCTTTCAATGCGAGCGTCGGTTCGTGCATCGCGAAGGAATAGACCCGATCCGTGCCGTTGCGGTTGCTGCTCAGGTAGCCGTTCTCGCCATCGGGCAACAGCACAAAGCTGAAGTCGTCCGCCGGTGTGTTGATCGGGTAGTTCAGATTCTCAGGTGTGCTCCATCCTTCACCCTCGGGTACGCTGCGGAAGATGTCGAGCCCGCCTAGTGTACGATGGCCATTGGATGCGAAGTACAGGGTGTCGCCAGCGAGCGTCGGGAACATCTCGTTGCCCGCTGTGTTCACGGTGGGACCCAGGTTGATCGGCGCGCTCCATGTGCTGTCCAACCGTGTGCATCGGTAGATGTCGGTGCCGCCAAGCCCACCGGGCCGGTCGCTGATGAAGTAGAGTTTGTTGCCGTCGGCGCTCAGCGCGGCATGGCCGGTGGAGTACTCGTCACCATTGTAAGCGAACTGGCGGATGTCACTCCAGGCACCGTTCGCATCGCGTTGGGCACGGAAGAGTTTGAGGTGGCTCACCGCATTGCCATCCTTGTTCAGGCGGAACTTGTAGTAGTCGCTCCGCGTGAAGTACATGACCTTCCCGTCGGCACTGAACACAGCAGGCCCTTCGTGGAAGCGGCCGTTCACGGTGCCTGGGAGAGGTACTGGTGTGCTCCATGTTCCTGAGGCACTCGGTGTCGATGAGAAGAGATCCAGGAACGACTGCCCGGTCCACGGGTTCTCATTGCCCGCGGAGGGACTCTTTTCAGCGGCGAACACGATCGAATTGCCGAGCGGTGTCGCGCTGAACACGCTGGCCAATCCTTCGAGCTGAACCAAGGAGACCGTGAAGAGGGTGGTATCCACATAGAACGTATTGCGTTCTTCCAAGGCTCTGAGTTGCTCTGTGGCGACCGCATCGTCCGGTCGGGCCGTGTGCACTTTCTCGTATTGCTTCATGGCCTCCATGGTGCGCCCAAGTCCTTGCAGCACTTGTGCATAGCGCAATGCGTGGTCCACGTCCAAGGGCTCGATGCGTTCCGAGAAGGCGTACCAGTCGGCAGCCTTGGGCAGCATGTTCTGGTGTTCATAGCTCTCGGCCGCGCGCAGGGCGGAGACACGATCCGTCATGCCGAGGTCGGCACGCTCATAGTCGCAGGCGGCTTTGGCGAAGGCCATGCGCTCGTAGTGCTTGTCCGCAGAGGCCAGGTGCATCTTCGCGCAGCCACTCCAGGTGAATGCCACCAGCAGGATGATCGGGGTCTTGTTCATGGCTGTACGCATCAGAAGTAGCGGGGTGTCTTGATCTTCACCAGGTCCTTGCCGAGGTCGAGGCCGAGCATCACCTCGTGGCTCCCGCTGGTATAGTTCTGCAGGCGTGAGGTCGTCATGTCATAAGCGTAGCCGATCCGCAGTTGGGGGGTCACCATGTATTCCACCATGCCAACGAGGGCATCACCGGTGCGGTAGCCCACTCCCAGCCAGATGCGCTCTTTGTAAAGCACGTTGCAGTTCACGTCGGCTTCCATGGGCGCGTTGGGCATGTACTTGATCACCGTGCTCGGTTTGATGTCCAGCGTTTCAGTGAGCGGGAACACCTTGCCAGCCTGGAGGTAATAGTGCTGTGTGAAGTAGTGGTCGAGCGCATCGCCGGTGTTCATGGTGATTTTGCCGTCGGCGGCGTAGATCGTGGGGACCGAGAGCCCGATGTAGCCTGTGTTGTTGTACCAGTAGAGGCCGAAACCGAATTTGCCGATGGGTTCGTTGACGATGTTGCCTTGGTAAGCCTGGTCGTTCGTGTCCCAGTACCGCAGGTCGCTGATCTGCGCGGAGTAGATGGACACGCCGGCACGCAGGCCCATGGAGAGCTTGCCGTACTCACCCAGGTTGAGGTGGTAGGCGTACTGTGCGGAAATGTCCAGGTCCTTGCTCACGCCGATCTGGTCGTGTACGATGGAGAACCCGAGGCCCATCGAGCCGTTCATCACCGGGCCATCGACGGCGAGCATGCTCGTGCGTGGAGCGCCTTCCACCTGCACCCATTGCGCGCGGTGCAGCAGGCTGGAACTCACGTAGCCGTGGGTGCCTGCATACGCGGGGTTCAGGAAGAGGCCGTTGAACATGTACTGGCTTATCATCACCTCCTGCTGCGCATGCGCAGTGGAAGCGGCCAGCCACGCGATCGTGGCCAGGAGGAGGATGCGGAGGTGCTTCATCTGTTGTAGGCGTTGGGGCTCAGCGACGCAGGTCCACATAGCTCTGGATCACGCGTTCTCCATTGTTCACGTTGAGGATCACGAAGTAGGTGCCGTTGGGTAGTTCCTCGTTCTGGCTGTTCTCACCTCGCCAGTCGTTGGTGTAGTTGAGGCGGTCGTATACCACGTTGCCCCACCGGTTCAGTACCACGAACGTGTTGCTGGGGTATATGTCCAGGCCTTGGATCACGAAGGCATCGTTCGCACCATCGCCATTCGGCGTGTAGCCGGTGGGCAGTACCAGGTCGGTGGGTTGGGTGAGTTCGAAGGTGAGGCTCGTGCTGCATCCGTTCGCATCGGTCACCGTCACGGTGTATGAACCCGCTGCGAGCCCACTCAGGTCGCTGCTGCTGGAGCCGTTGGACCAACTGTACGTGTAGGGAGAGGTGCCACCGCTCACGTTGAGGGTGATGCTGCCGTCGCTACCCTGGTAGCTGCTGATGTTGTATCCGTTGGCGTGTACATACACGGAAGCGTCGGGAACGATGGGCGTGCTTTCCGTGATCGTCCAGGTGTTATTGAAGGAACACCCGTTGGCATCGCTGATGGTCACGCTGTAATCCCCCGCGGTCAGTCCGGTGAGGTCCTCGGTGTTCGCACCTGTGTTCCATGTGAACACGAAAGGAGCGCTTCCGGAGCCGATGTTCACGTCAATGGCTCCTTCGCTGGTGCCGTTGCATAGGTTCTGCACAAGCGTTGCTGCGGCTTGTATACCCGGTGATCCGATCACGGTTGCCAAAGCGGTGGCCGTGCATCCGTTCGCGTCGGTCACCGTAACGCTGTACGGACCCGGCACGATGCCGTTCAGGTCCTCGCTCGAAGCGCTGTTGCTCCATGCGTAAGTGTAGGGCACACTTCCGCCTGCCACGCTTAGGTCCACTGCTCCGGTGGCTTGCCCGCAAGCGGCGTTCGAGGCCGTCGCAACAGCACTGAGTGCTGCGGGCTCGGTCAGCGTGATGCACTGCTGCCCGGTGCATCCGTTCGCATCGAGGATGGATAGACAATAGTCACCCGCGGCAAGACCTGTGATCATCGGCGTGTTCGCGTTGAACCCACCGGGTCCGCTCCACGCCAAAGTGTAGCCCGGTGCGCCTCCGCTCACGTCCGCAGTGATGCTGCCATCGCTGGCACCATTGCAGGAGATGTTGGAACCACCGGTAAAGGTCGCCGCATCGAGCGCTGCAACGATGGGTTGCGGAGCACTGAGCGTGATCGTCTGTTCATACGTGCAACCGTTGATATCCGTGATGGCTGCGGTATAGATGCCCGATGCGAGACCGGACACGTCTTCCGTGGTGGCCGTGAAGCCGGCGGGCCCTGTCCACACATACGTGTAACCGCCATTTCCGCCAGCGGGCATGAGGTCGATCGATCCGTCCGTCGCCGTGGGGCAGCTCACGTTGAAGCCGCCATTGTATTGCGACACGGTGCTGCTCGCGTAGATCGAAGTGTCGGGTTGTGTGAGTGTTACTTGCGTGGTGAAGGCACATTGGTTCGCGTCGATCACCACGAGTTCATAGGCGTAGCTCCCTGCTGGCAGGCCGGCCACGTCCTCGGTCGCGAACTCAAGGCTGTCCGGTCCGCGCCAGGCGAAGGTGTAAGGCCCGAAGCCCCCCAACACGGTGGCGTTGATCCAGCCGTCGCTAGCCCCGTAGCAGCTCACGTTGGTGCCACTGGGGTATACCGACGTGGTAAGGGCAGCACTGATCACCGTGTTCGGTTCGTTCAATGTCACCGTGGTATCCAAGGTGCAACCCGCAGCATCGGTGATGGTGATGGCATAGTCGCCAGCAACCAGGTGGTCATTGGCAAGCGATGTGGTGGAGTAGCCGCCAGGGCCGTTCATGACCAGCGTGAAAGGAGCTGTGCCACCCATCGGTGCGAGTTCGATCACGCCGGTGCTGTCACCCTGGCATTGCAGGTTGTAAAGTCCGTAGAACGACACATACGTGCCGCTGTTGATCGGAGCAGGCTCCTGGAGAACAGTGGTGAACAGACCGTTGCACCCGAGCCCGTCGCTCACTTGCACGGTGTAGGTGCCGCTCACCACCCCGGCCAGGTCCTCATCGCTGTATGTGGTGCCGCCTGGCCCGCTCCATGCGAAGGTGTAGGGCGCACCGCCGCCGGTCAGTTGCAGATCGATAGCCCCGTTCGAGCCCCCGGCACAGATGTTCGGGCTATTGCTGAAGAGGGCCTGTAAGGGCTGTGGCGCGGTGAGGACGATGGTCGTGTCGGTGTGGCAACCGTTCGCGTCGGAGACGACCAGGTCGTAAGAGCCACCAGCGAGCGTACTCACGTCCTCCTGTTGCGAACCGAAGCCATCGGGACCGGTCCAGTTGAATTCATAGGCGGGTGTGCCGCCGCTCACGCTCAGGGCAATGCTGCCGTCGTCGCCAGCACAACTCACGGACGAACCACCGAAGTCGCTCAATTGGATCACCACATCGAAGGGGCCAGGTTCGGTGAGGGTGACCGAGGTCGATGCACTGCAACCATTGCTGTCGCTCACCATCAGGTCATAGCTGCCGGCCGTAAGACCGGTCAGGGATGGGATGGTGCTGTTCGATCCATCCGGCAAGGACCAGAGGTATGTATAACCGGGTGTGCCGCCGCTGGCGTTCGCGTCGAACACGCCGACGGCGAGGTTCGAGCAGGGGATGTTGAAACCGCCATTGTAGGTCACGCTGGTCACGTTCACAACGACCGGGGTGGGTTCGGCCAGCGTCGTTACGCTCATTGCACCGCAGCCATTGGCGTCGGTGACCAGCAACGTATAGGCACCAGCACCGAGGTTGTTGATCGCATCCGTGTTCGCGGTGAAGCCGCCGGGTCCGTTCCAGGTGATCGCATAGGGTAGCGTGCCCCCGGTGATCGCTGTCGCGATGCTGCCATCGGTTCCTTCGCTACAGGTGATGTTCGCTCCACCGGGCTGGGTAGAGCTGGTGATATCCGTTGCGATGGTCGCGGGGGCGGTGAGGGTGTACCCGATGTTCGCGGAACATCCATTGGCATCGGTCACGATCACCGTGTACATGCCTGCGCCGATCGTCGTGAGATCTTCGCTGGTGTCACTATTGCTCCACAGGAAACCGTACGGTGCTGCGCCGCCGCTCACTGAGAGGTCGATGCTGCCATCGCTGGCGCCGGAACAACTCACGTTGTTCCCGTTGATGCTGGACAGCGTGGCGCTGAGATCGATCGGCTGTGGGTTCACCAGGCTGATCAGGTCGCTGGCGATGCATCCGTTGGCATCGGTCACGATGACTTGGTAAGCACCCGCCGAGATCCCGCTGATGTCTTCGCTGTTCGCCGTGAAGCCGAGCCCGTCCGTCCATGCGAACGAATAGGGTTGTGCTCCACCGTTCACGTTCAGGTCCACACCACCATCGGAAGCACCCGCGCACGATACGTTGCCACCACCATTGAAGGCGGAAGCGGTCAGATCCATGTCGATGGGTGTCGCTGCGATGAAGGTCATGGCCGCGCTGGTGGCGCAGCCGTTGGCATCGAGCACATCCACGGTATAGTCACCGATCGCGAGTCCGCTGATGCTGTCCGTACTTGCGGTGAAGCCACCGGGTCCGCTCCAGTTATAGGTGTATGGACCAGCGCCGCCGTTCACGGCGATGGCGATCATGCCATCATTCACGCCGGCACAGCTCACATTGCTGCCGTTGTAATTGGAGACACTCAGGTTGGCATCCACCGGTGCTGGTGCTTGCAGGTCGACATTGCTCAGTGTCGAGCATCCATTGGCGTCTGTCGTGATCACATTGTAGGCTCCGGCCGCGAGTCCGCTCAGGTCCTCGGCGGTGGAGGAGAAGCTGTTCGGTCCGCTCCACGCGAACGTGTACGGAACGGTGCCACCGGTCACATCGAGGGCGATGGCTCCATCAGAGGCCTGGTCGCAACTCACCGCCGCTCCTCCGTTGAAGGCACTGGGTGTGCTGGTCACCTGCAGTGATCCTGGCTGGCTCACATCGAAACTCGTGTTCTGTATGCAACCGTGAGCATCGGAAACGGAGACGTCGTAGCTCCCCGCGATCAGCTGATCGATATCCTCGGAGGATGCGATGAAGCCGTTCGGTCCGATCCAGGCATAGGTGTAGGGAGCGCTGCCGCCGGAGATCCCCAGATCCACCGCACCTGAAGCTGTGCCTTGGCAGTCGGCCGTGGTCACGTTCCCCGCAATGATCACCGGGGTGGGTTCCGCCAGGGTAAAGGCGGTATCGATCACGCAACCCCGCACATCATAGGCGTGGAGGCTGTAGATGTCCGCATCAAGAGCGACGAGGTCCTCAAGGCCTGTGCTTCCACCCACACTGCCGGACCATGTGTGCGTATAAGGTGCGGCACCACCGGTCATGGTCAGGTCCACTGCGCCGTCGTTCGCGCCGGGGCAGCTGATGGGAGTGACCGCAAGGCTCAACTGTAGCGGGCTCTGCGGACCGGTTATCGTGAGCGAGTAGAATTTCTCCGTATCGCAACCATTGTTGTCGAGCACCGAAACCGTGTATAGGCCGGGGGCGAGCCCCGTTGCTGTTGGGCCGTTGATCGGTGGTTGTGTGTTCCAAGTGATGGTGTAAGAATTGCTTCCACCCGATACATTGATCGTGGCTTCGCCATCGTTGTCACCGAAGCAATGCACGTTGGTGACCTGTTCGAAGAACCCAAAGAGCCCGAACTGCGGCCCGCCAATGCTCACGTCGTCCGAGGCTGTGCAACCGTGCGCATCCGAAGCGGTCACCGTGTAGGAACCTTGGGGAAGGTCGGTCGCGGAGGCACCGCTCTGGGATGGAGCGCTGTTCCAGCTATAGGCGTAGGGTGCTGTGCCACCGCTGGCCAGCGCGTCGGCTGTGCCTTGTGTATCGCCGAAGCACAACACATTGGTGAACCCGGTGACGGCCACCGATAGAGGGGAGGCCGGTGCGTCCACGATCGCATCAGCGGTGGTTTGGCAGCCGTTAGTATCCATGATGGTGCAGGTCCAGGTGCTCGCTGTCAGACCAAAGGCGGTATCGTTGGTCTGCACCGGCGATGTGTTCCAGGAATAGCCGTAGGGTGCTGTTCCTCCGCTCGCCAGTGCGCTGGCACTACCATCGTTGTTGCCGAAGCAATCCACATTGGAGAGAACATCGCCCACCGCGCTCAACACAGCCGGTTCTGTAAGGTCGATGCTGACGGTTGTGCTACAGCTGTTCGCGTCGGTCACCAGAAGGGCATAGTTGCCGGCCTCGAGGGAGCTGATCGAAGCGGTGCTCGCGCTGAAACCGCCGGGTCCGTTCCAGGTGAACGCATAAGGAGTAACCCCGCCACTCGTTGAGACCGCGATGCTGCCGGTGCTGTTGCCATTGCAGCCGATATTCCAGCCTCCGTTCACGCTGGCGGACGAGAGTACAGGCGTGATCGCCGATGGCGCCGTGATGGTATAGCTCGCGGTGAACGAGCAGCCGTTGGCGTCGGTGATGGCGTAGGTGTATGTACCCAAGGGCAAGCCGTTCACATCCACCGTGTTGGCGATGAACCCACCCGGACCGGTCCAGGCATGGGTATAGGGTGAAGTACCCCCGCTGATCGTCTGATCGATCGCACCGTCGCTGGTGGTGATACAACTTGCACCGAAGCCGTTGTGATTGCTCACGATACCGGATATGTTGAACATCCCGGGCTGGTTCACATTGAAGGTTTGTGATGTCGAGCAGCCCAATGCATCGGTCACGCCAAGGGTATAGACACCGGCGCTCACGTTGCTGATGTCCTCACTGTTCGCGCTGAAACCTCCAGGGCCTGACCAAGCGATGGTATAAGGCGTCGTTCCGCCGCTCACCGTCGCGTTCACAGCGCCATTGGCACTGCCACCGCACGTGGCCGGTAGGATCACTCCAATGATCGCAAGGGTTGCACTGGGTTCGGTGATCGTCACGGAACTCATGGTGGAGCATCCGTTCGCATCGACGACGGTACAGGTCCAGGTGCCAGCCGGAAGGTTATTGGCGGTCGTCCCGCCCTGTGCGGGAATGGTGTTCCAACTGAAGGTGTACGGAGCAGTGCCACCCGTTGCGTTGACGATCGCGCTGCCGGTGGTCGCACCGAAGCAGTTCACATTGGATTGTGCACTGACGCTGCTGCTGAGCGCCGCGGCCGGTTGCGTGATCGTGACGGTGCTCGCCGTCGTGCATCCGTTTGCATCGATGATCGTGCAGGTCCATGTTCCAACAGCGAGGTTGCTCGCAGTTGCGCCGCTTTGTACGGGTACGGTGTTCCAACTGAAGGAGTAAGGAGCTGTACCGCCTGTGGCGCTCACGGTCGCGTTGCCTGTGGTGGCACCAAAGCAATTCACATTGGCTTGCGCGGTGATGCTGCTGCCGAGCGCGGCGGCTGGTTGCGTGATGGTACCGGGACGTGTGGTGGAACAACCATTGGCATCAACCACCGTGCACGTCCATGTTCCAGCGGAGAGGTTGTTGGCTGTTGCGCCGCTTTGTGCGGGCACGGTGTTCCAACTGAACGAGTAAGGCGTAGTACCGCCTGTGGCGCTAACGGTCGCGCTGCCTGTGGTGGCACCAAAGCAATTCACATTGGTTTGCGCGCTAATGTTGCTGCCAAGCGCGGCGACTGGCTGGGTGATGATGACTGGATGATCCGTGGAGCACCCGTTGGCATCTGTTACGGTGCAGGTCCATGTCCCCGCAGGAAGGTTGCTGGCGGTCGCCCCGTTCTGGACGGGTACGGTGTTCCAGCTGAAGGAGTAGGGAGCTATACCGCCAGTAGCGCTCACGGTCGCGCTGCCAGTGTTGGCCCCAAAGCAGTTGATGTCCGTTTGCGCTGTGATGCTACTTCCGAGAGCAGTGATCGGTTGGGTGATGATGACGGTGCTCGTAGTGGAACAACCGTTGGCATCAATGATCGTGCAGGTCCACGTTCCAGCAGCGAGGTTACTCGCCACCGCGCCGCTCTGTGCGGGCACGGTGTTCCAACTGAAGGAGTAGGGAGCTGTGCCGCCGGTAGCGCTCACGGTCGCACTGCCAGTGGCCGCGCCGAAACAGTTCACGTTGACCTGTGCAGTAATGCTGCTGGCAAGTGCTGCAGCCGGTTGCGTAATGGTAACGGGACGCGTGGTGGAACAACCGTTCGCATCGGTGATCGTGCAGGTCCATGTTCCAACAGCGAGGTTGCTCGCAGTTGCACCGTTTTGTACGGGTACGGTGTTCCAACTGAAGGAGTAAGGAGCAGTGCCCCCCGTGGCGGTCACTGTCGCGCCGCCAGTGTTGGCCCCAAAGCAGTTGATGTTCGTTTGCGCTGTGATGCTACTGCCGAGAGCAGTGATCGGTTGGGTGATGATGACGGTGCTCGTAGTGGAACAACCGTTGGCATCAACGACCGTGCAGGTCCACGTTCCAGCAGCGAGGTTGATCGCCGCCGCGCCGCTTTGTGCGGGCACGGTGTTCCAATTGAAGGAGTAGGGAGCTGTGCCGCCGGTAGCGCTAACGGTCGCACTGCCAGTGGCCGCGCCGAAGCAATTCGCGTTGACTTGCGCACTGATACTGCTCGCAAGCGCGGCGGCTGGTTGTGTGATGGTTACTGGACGGGTGGTCGAGCAACCATTGGCATCGGTGATCGTGCAGGTCCATGCTCCAACAGCGAGGTTGCTCGCAGTTGCACCGTTTTGTGCGGGTACGGTGTTCCAGCTGAAGGAATAGGGAGCTGTGCCGCCGGTAGCGCTCACTGTCGCGCTGCCGGTGTTCGCCTCGAAGCAATTCACGTTGGCTTGCGTAGTGATGCTGCTGCCGAGCGCAGTGGCCGGTTGAGTGATGGTGGCGGTACTGGTAATGGAACACGCGTTGGCATCCGTGATCGTGCAGGTCCATGCACCAGCCGGAAGGTTGATCGCGGTCGCCCCGCTCTGTGCGGGCACGGTGTTCCAGCTGAAGGAATACGGAGCTGTGCCGCCGGTAGCGCTCACGGTCGCGCTGCCAGTGGTCGCGCCGAAACAATTCACGTTGACTTGCGCACTGATGCTGCTGGCAAGCGCAGCGGCTGGTTGCGTGATGGTTACTGGACGTGTGGTCGAACAACCATTGGCATCGGTGATCGTGCAGGTCCATGTGCCAGCGGGAAGGTTATTAACGGTCGCGCTGCTTTGCGCGGGTAGGCTGTTCCAACTGAAGGAGTAGGGCGCTGTGCCGCCAGTTGCGCTCACGGTCGCACTGCCGGTGTTCGCCCCGAAGCAGTTGACGTTCGTTTGCGCACCAATGGCGCTACTCAGAGCGACCGTTGGTCCGGGGATCATTGCGTTCGCGGTCGTGGTGCAGCCGTAGCCATCGGTCACGGTCACCGTGTACGACCCGGCCCCAAGGCCACTAGCGGTCGCTCCACTTTGAGCAGGGGTGCTGTTCCAACTATACGCATAGGGAGGCATGCCACCGGATACAGAGGCATTTGCCGAGCCGATGTTGTTCCCAGCGCATAGCACTTGAACCACACCGTTGATCGAAGGGGCGAGCGGTGTGCTTTCGGTCAGCGTGTAGGAAGAGCCAGCTGAACAGCCGTTCGCATCCACCACCGATACCGCGTACGGACCAGCGATCAATGAACCGATGTTCTGTGCGGTCGATGTGAATCCCCCGGGGCCGCTCCAGCTCTGTGTGTAAGGACCCGTACCTCCGTTGATCGTTAGCGCAAGGGTTCCCGTCGCACCACCGGAGCAGGCCACGTTCTGGCCGAAAGCCAGTATCGACGGTGTAAGACCCAGCGTGAGATCCGCAGGTGTACCCACATTGAAGCTCTGGTTGCGCACACATCCACCCGCATCGGTAAAGACCAGTGTGTACGTTCCTGTCGGTACGTTCACGAGATCTTCGGTCGTTGCGGTAGATCCGCCCGGACCGGTCCAGGCGAAACCGAAAGGTGCATAGGCTCCCGACACAGTGATGTTCACCGCGCCATTGGACTGGCCCGCACAGAGCGGCCGCGTTACGACCGCGGAAAGCACCGGGTCGCTTACGCGCACCAGGCGGTTGACCGTTCGCGTACACGTCCCATCGGTGATCGTCACCGTGTAGTTGGTGTTCACCGCAGGTGAGGCAATAGGGTTCGCGACGGTGGTCGAGTTGAGACCCGTAGCAGGGCTCCAGGCATAGTTCGCCCCACCGGTGACTTGGAATTGCATCGACCCACCGGTGCAAATGGTGGTGGTACCCGGGGAGACCGTGGCAATAAGCGTGTCGGCGATGTTGAAGATCAACGTATCCAGCACCGCACCGGTGCAGAAGGGATTCCCAAGAATGAAGCGCAGATACTCGCTGCCCTCGTTCAACCCATCAGCCAGCGGATCTATGGGAAGGTCCACCGAGGCTTGGTTGGCAGGGATCACGATCGTTTTTGGAACGGCGGGGTTCACATTGCCGATCGCTGTGTAGTCGGTGCCATTGGTGGTCGTGCCCTCCAGGTAGTACTGCAGGGTGAGCGGGGTCGCCATCACATTGCTGCGGGTGAACGTGACCCAGCCCGTATTGCATCCCTCCACCATGTCCGGCGTTCCGTTCAGGGTGTGACTGACCATGGTCACATGGTTGCTCACGATCTTCTCGATGAACACGCCGCTATCGAACTTGCGGTCACTCGCGTCCGCTACGATGAGTTTCAGGTGATAGGTCTGGCAGGGTTGCACGACCGAACGCGCACTCAGGTTCTTCGTGAAGCCATCGTACTGGATGTGCGCGCCACCAGCGTTGTCATAGTAATAGGCCTGGTGTGCGCCGTTGTTCACGTTATTGATCGTCACGGCCTGTGTCGTGCCGGGGATCAACGCGATGTTGTGGTCGTTCCCGATGCCCGCATCGCCGGTGATGCCTGGGCCGCTGATGAAGAAGCCGAAGACATCGTTGTACTGCGAGCCCACCCACTCGTTGTATTCCTCGCTGCCGAGGACGAAGTCGAATTTCAGGCTGTCGCCGCTGGGGATGATGTCGAATTCGAAGCGGCAGGCGTCGTAGGTGGTCCGACCGGTCACAGTGTTCAACTCGGCGCTACCGGGCGTGCCTTGTTGAAAGCTCTTGTTCTCCACATTGTTCGGCCCGATCGCCTCGGTGATGCGACCAGAGGTGAGGAGCACTCCCTCATCCGCCCCCAGCAAGTTTCCGGTATAGCTGAACTCCCCATAACCCTCGGTGTGGCAATTGATCGTCGGGTTCGTGATCTGCACGCCGCTGCCCGTGATAGCCTCGGCCAATTGTTGCAGGTTCGTCTGCGAGGCGACTGTAAGCTGCGCCGATGCCGTTGTGCTGAAAAGAACAAGGCCGGCGATGAGGCCGGTACGGATACCCTGTTGTAGTGCGAAGAGTTTGTTCATGTCCAAGGGCGATCAGCGATCTCGGGTTTGGGCACATTCCGCTTCGGCCTCCCTTAGTCCAATGGGGATCTCTGTGATCAGGGCCGCTCCAGATCGTTGTTGGAGCAACGGCAGGGCTCGTTCACGCACTTGTTCGCGGGAAGCAGGGTTCAGTGATTCGAAGACAAGCAACCCCGCAGGCACGCAGGAGAATACCAGGCGGGTGTTCCCGCCAGCGGTCAAGTCACGGGCGACCGCATCGCGGGTCGCTGCTGTGAGTTCGCTGACGTGCACCGTGAATCGGGCGGCATCGGTGGATCGGCTTTGTGCATGCACCCCGGAGGTGCCGAGCAGCATGGCCAGCGAGAGCATCGCGGCATAACGGAAGAGCGGAGCGTTCTTCATGGTCCTTGTCGTTCAGAGGGCGGTGTCCGGATGAGTGGTCCGAATGCACTCCCTGCCTGAGGTGGCCGCTTATACCCGTGACCGAAGGGAAAGGTTCCGGCCGTTGATCGACGGATCGGACGGCCGAACCCCTCAGGGACATAGTTCTATCGACCAGAAAAGGGAGTGGCGCTTATCAGCTTTGACGCTGGCGCAAGACGGCGTGCAGGACGATGCCTGTCGCCACGCTTACGTTCAGCGAGCCGATCGACCCGGCCATGGGGATCTTGACCAACTGGTCGGCCATGCGGAGGACGGCGTCCGAGATGCCCTCATCCTCAGCACCCATGACGAGCACCAGTGGACCTTTCAGGTCAGCGGTGTCCAACAGGGTTGTGCCTTTCTCGGTGCAGGCCACGATGCGGGCCCCGTGTTCGCGTGCGCGCAGCAGGCCATCGGTCAGCCGCGTCACGCGGCACACTGGTTTGCGCAGAAGTGCCCCAGCGGAGCTTTTTACAGCATCGGGCCCCAACCGCGCGGTACCATGCTTGGGAACAAGAAGTGCGTGCGCGCCAAAGCACTCCGCACTGCGGGCGATCGCGCCCATGTTCCGCACATCGGTCACGCTGTCCAGCGCAACGATCAGCGGGGTCTCACCCCGTTCGTAGGCCATGGTGATCACCTCGTCCAGATCTTGCTCCTCCACCTGGCTCAGGAAGGCGATCACGCCTTGGTGCTCGGTGCGCGTAAGGCGATCAAGTTTCTCTGAGGGCACCGGCTGCCAGGGAATGCCGCGGTCCAATGCGAGCGTGCGGATCTCACGGATCCCATCGCCCCCGGCATCGCGCCGGACCAGAAGCCGTTCGATGTTCTTGCCCGCGCGCAGCGCTTCGATCACCGGCCATACGCCGCATACAAGGTCCTTTTCCGGCATGATCGATCCGCCTTTGAATTCGTTGATCCGTTCCGCGAAGGTGGTCAGTTCTGGTAGACCCGCCCGTTGCGCCAACTTTCCACGTTGCGGTACCAGGCTCCTTTCATCGCCGGGTCGTGCTCCAGCACCAGGTCGTTGTCACTTAGAGCGCTCGCCCGTTTCACGAAGGTGAAGGTGAGGCTCATCAGGTTGTTCTCCTCCCCATAGATCCAACTCTCGCTCGTTTCGTTCTTGTAGATGGTGGTGGGCGAACCGAAGATGATGTGGACAAGGCCGCGATCCGTGCGCCATCCCTCCACCAGGGAGGAGAAGTGGCGGTTGGCGTTCTCAACACGGGTATAGTAGATGCGGATGGCCTCCCGGGCCCGCTCACGGTCACCGGCCGCGTCCAGCCAGAAGCGCTCGATCGCCTGTCGCACATTGGTCGCCTTGGACAACTTATCGTATTCCTGCATCGATGTGATATAGCGCAGCGGTTTGAGCATATCCACGCCGCTGCCCACATAGGGATAGCTCTCGGTGAGCACGAAAAGCGTGAAGCCCTTGTCGCTGGCGGTGTCCGGCCGCAGGTGGTATATCCCGGGAGAAACAGGTCCGAAGCGGAAGCGGCCATCGGCGTCGACGGTTATGATGAACGTGCTGTCCGGGCCGGGGTCGTTCCGCTTTGTTTCCACGGGTGCGAACACGGGCACGGGCAGGGCGGACGTCACCGGATGGTGGCTTCCATAAAGCACATGACCTGCGAATGCCTCACAGCGCACTGCTATGGCCTGTCCCGGTAGCAGGTGGTCATCGAACAACGGAAGGCCGTGGGTCGTGTCGGACGGCAGGAAGTACTGCCCCGAGCCCGCATCGTCTCGTTGCACCAGCACCACTACCGAACTGGTGACATCCCGGTTCAGGTCGCGGGCGGTCACCTTGATCACGAACGTGCGGTGTTCGTTGCGTCGCAGGTCCATGCTGCCGATCAGCTCGCGGTCCTCGTCGGTCTCGGTGCTCTTGTCCTGGATCAAGGTGCTCGCACTGTCCAGGAGCACCTTCGAATTCCAATCCGCATAGGACTCGTAGGCCAGCCGCACAGCGCAACGGAAGGGTCCGCCGCTGCCATCGCTCTTGTAGAGCAGGTCACGCGTGTTCAGCTTGTAGTAGACCGTGGTGTGCTCGGGCCCGGTGTGATGCACACGGGCTTGCAGGCGCAATTGCACGCTGCCCTTCCCATAGAGCCCCACCATATTGTCGCGCTTCAAGCTCGGTGCCGCGGTGCCACAGCCCATGGGAACGGCAGCCATGACCACAAGAGCGAACGCCACGATGGAAGAGGTGCGCATCATACCAAGTCGTTCTGTTCCTCCAACGAGCGTTGGAGCAGTTTCTCGTGAATGCTTTTGTTCGTCTTCGCGCCGAGCTCCTTCAGCATCTCTACCTGGCGCACAAGGTTGCCGGGGCCTGAGCTCAATTTCTTCAAGGCCTCCTCATAACTATCCTGTGCCGCGTTGAGCTGCTTTCCGATCTGACCAAGGTCTTTGGTGAACCCATCGAACTTCTCGTACAGTGCCCCGGCACGCTCAGCGATGGCCATGTGGTTCTTCGCAACCCGTTCGTTCTTCCAGATGCCGTGGATCGTGCGCAAGGTGGCCATCAACGTGCTGTGGGTCACCATCACCACCTGGCGGTCATAGGCCTCCTGAAAGATCTCCGGTCGTTCGCGCAGAGCCAGCAGGAACGCAGGTTCGATCGGCACGAACATTAGGACGAAATCGACGCTCTGAACACCGTAGAGTTTGGTGTAGTCCTTCTCACCGAGGCTTTTCGCATGCGCCCGCAGACTTTCGACATGCTGTTTGAGCAGGCGGTCGCGCTCAGCCTCTTCGGTGTTCGCTGTGAAGCGCTCATAGTGCAGCAGCGACACCTTCGAATCGATGATCAGGTGTTTGCCGTCGGGGAGGAAGATCACCGCATCGGGCCGCAAGCGCGAACCATCAGCGAGCGTCGTGCTCTCCTGCATGCTGTATTCCTGGCCTTTTACGAGGCCCGAGCTATCGAGCAACTTCTCCAGCAGCATCTCACCCCATGCGCCCTGAGCCTGCGAGTCGCCTTTCAATGCCCTTGTCAGGTTGTCGGCGTCCTTGCTCAGGCGCTGGTTCTGCTCCACCAACTTGGCCACTTCGCTTTTCAGCAGGTGGCGCTCCTTGCCTTCGGTCTCGTACGCCTTGCGCACCTGGTCTTCGAAGTCCTTGATCTTGTCGTGCAGGGGCTTCAGGATAGTGCCTAGTTTCTCCTGTTGCTGTTCGTTCAACTCTTTGCCGCGCGCCGTGAGCAATTTGTTGGCGATGTTCTCGAACTCCGTGGTCATGCGCGTTTGCGCTTGCTCCAGGTCCGCTTTCTGGTTGTCGAGCTTTTCCTGCAGGCCGCGATTGCGCTCCACCTCACCGGCGAGTTGAGCGTTCAGGTCCATCGCTTCACGTGTTCGATCCCCAGCCTCGCGCGCCTGCTCGCTCAGTCGGCGCTCCAGGTCGGCGCGTTCCATGGCGTGCTGCTCGCGGAGCACAGTTGCGGCACCACCATCACGGCCACGCGACCACCAAGCGAAGCCGATGGCGCCGAGCAGCGTGCCAGCCAAAAGACCGATGAGTAGACTCGCCATTTCCATGCGTAGTGCGAAGGTAACCCGCGAGGTGGCGTCAATTGTCCAGGATCACCACCAGGGTGCCCACGGGAACCCCCTCGAACAACGCGATGATATCGCTGTTGCGCATGCGCACGCAGCCCATCGAATTGGGCGTACCAACGGAGTTCTCGTTCGCTGTGCCATGGATGTAGATAAAGCGCTCGTGGCTGTCCACATCGCCGCCCTGGTTCACACCGGGTTCGAGGCCGCTTAGCCAGAGGATGCGTGAAGTGATCCAGTCCTTGTCCAGGCCAGCGAAGTCCGGATCAGCGAAAGCCCCTGTGAACTCGCGGTCGCGCAGGATGCCTAGCGGGGGTACCTGTCCACCGATCTTCTGGGTCACCCGATGCAGTCCCGTGGGTGTGCGGTAGCTGTCCACGAGGCTACCCAATCCGGCGCTCGCCGTGGAAACCGGGTATTCCGCCAGCAAATGGCCGCTGCGGACATGGAACAGGGATTGTCGTCGTACGGAGATATAGAGCAGGTCGCCGCGCACATCTTGCTCAGGATAGCGCACGGCCATGTATTCCAAGAGCAGGTCGATAAGGCCTTGCTTGGGCTGCTGGGCGAAGGAGAGGGGCGTCATGAAGGGCGAGAGACAGATCCAGAGGCATAACGCACGGCAGCACATAGTCATCCCAAAGTACCGCTCAGAACAGGCTGACGAAACCGAAGTGGATCTTACCGCCACGGAAGAGGATAGGGTTATCGAACTGGCGCCCCAACGCATAGGTAAGGCTGAAGAGCCCGGCCTTGGTTTCGAAGGTGGTGCCGGCTCCGAAGCCGAGCGGGGCGTCGGTGATCAGGGCATCTTGCGAAGCATCCTCCCACCACCCCTGGTCCACGAACAGGAAGAAGTTGGCGTTCTCCTCGTACACGAACCGGTACTCCAGTGTGCCGATGGTGTAGGACGAACAATAGATCGAAGCCTCGTCAACCCCGCGCATGGTCTTCAAGCCACCGATGCGGTAGAGCTCGTTGCGGTATAGATCATCGTTCACCATCCATCCGCCTTGCGCAACGAGCCTCACGGTGCTTCGCCGCTTGATCGGGATATGGAGCACGGCCCTGCCATCGAGCTGGTACTGCACCGTCTCGATGTCCGCGGGTTGTACCTCCTCGCCAAGCACGGCGGTGGTGGTGCGTTTGCGACCGACCGAGCCTTCGAGCTGGGCACTATGCCCGCGACGTGGGTTGTAGCGGTAGTCGAAACGCTCACGTTCCAACCCCAGGCCGTAGCTGAACACGTTCACATCCGCCAGGCCGGGGGCGTAGTTCGCGGTTTGCCCGAGCCGATCGCTGCTCTTGTTGTTCACGAACACGCTCATCTTGTCGCCACGGGCCAGCAGGTAGTCGATACCCCCCCGTGCGTTGATCTCCAGGAACGTGGTGTCCTGTTTGAAGAGTTTCAGGCTGGCGTCCCCTCCGAACGGTGTGTTGAAGGCGAACGGCAGGTTCACATGGATGCGCAGATCCTGGGTCTGGTCCTGCAGGCTGCGCCAGTTCAGATCGATGGCTTCGCCGCGTTTGAGCGCGTTGCGCAAACGGAGGTCCAGGTCACCGGTCAGTTGCACTTTGCCGGTTTCGGGGTCGGGCTGTATCCCGAGTATGCCATTGATGGAACTCGCTTTCCTGCCATCCAGGAAGAGAAAGAGCTTCGTCTTCTCCGCTGTGAACTGCACGTAGGGCCGCTGTCGCTGTGTAACGAACGGCAATTCCCGGATGCGTCTTTCCACGCCCGCTATGAGGGTTTCACTGTACGCATCACCAGGCCGGACCCCGATGTGTGACTGCAGATAGCGCATGTTCGTTCTCGCTGTTCCGCGCACCACCACACTATCGAACCGAACGAGCCGCCCTTGTTCGAGGTGGACGGTGGCGTACAAGCCGTCAGCGCTTTGCCGGATGCTGTCCAACCTTACTCGCGCGAACGGATAGCCATTGTCCTCGCTGCGCTTGAGTAGATCTTCGAACAGGCGCTGGACCGCCTGTGGTGTCACAGGTCGATCCGTGAAGAGCTTCTCGCGGAACCGTGCCTCGCTGGCGATCTCTGTTGCGATGCCCACCCCGGAAAGATGGGCCCAGCGATAAGGCTTGCCGGTGGTGATGTGGCACCGGGTCACGCCACTGTCCCTGACGCAACTGTCGATAAAGGCTTCCAGAAAACCCTGTCCATAGAGGAAGGCCAGTTCCCCGGTTACCGCGGAAGGCACCTGATCCACCGAGCCGACATCCACGGGCCGCACCCAACGTGCTGGTAGTTCACCATCGGCGGTGAACTCCACCCGGTGATGCTGGGCTTGGATAGGGAGGGCCGCAACAAGCACAAGGGCGCAAGAAGTGCAACGGACTATGGAACCGGAACGGATCACAGGCTCCAGTCGATGGGGGTTCGGCCCTGCGCCGCGAGCAATTCGTTGGTCATTGAAAAATGACCACAGCCGATGAAGCCGCGATGAGCGGACAAGGGTGAGGGATGGGGGGCCTTCAACACGTAGTGACGTTCCGTGTCGATCAATGCCTCCTTTTGCTGGGCGAAACGGCCCCAGAGCAGGAAGATCAACCCGGTGTGTGTGGATGACAAGCGCTGGATGATGGCATCGGTGAAACGCTCCCAGCCCTTGCCTTGGTGCGAACCGGCCTCGTGGGCCCGGACGGTGAGGGTGGCATTGAGCAGGAGCACCCCTTGATCCGCCCATCTCGAAAGATCGCCACTGCGTGGCGTTGGTAGGGCGAGGTCGCGCGCCAGTTCCGCGAAAATGTTCTGGAGAGAGGGGGGGAAGGGCACCCCGTTGGGGACCGAGAAGCAAAGCCCGTGTGCCTGGCCGGGGCCATGGTAGGGGTCTTGACCCAGCAACACCACTTTGACCCGGTCGAACGGGGTATGGGTGAAGGCGGCGAAAATGTCACGTCCGCGAGGGAAAACCGTGTGCTGGGCACGCTCAGCCACCAGGAAGGTTTTGAGCCGCAGGAAGTAGTCCGCTTGGAACTCCTCCTCGAGGGCCTCGTACCACCCCTCGCCAATATCCGGGCGTGTTTCCGCGTTGGGTTGTTCAGCCATGGAGGGCGGGTGTTCCGAAAGATCGACAATACGCGTGTTGAAACATTTTGAAGGCCTGTCCGTTCCGAGGGCTAACTTTGTTGCGCTAAGCGCGTTCAAGGTCCACAAGAACGGACACAAACGACCGAACGATGAAAAAGGTGATCCTGGTACTGGCCGCAGTGGTGCTCTCGAGCGTCGTACTGACCTCCTGTGGCGGCGCCCACTCCTGCCCCGCTTATGGCAAGGTGACGAAAGTCCCTACCGAGAAGCAGGCATAGGCCCGACATCCGTATGAACCTTCAAGCCCGGACCAATGGTCCGGGCTTACCTGTTTACAGCGCGGCTGTATAGACGAAGTGAATGTCCTGGATCAGGTCCGGGTGTAAGCTGCGGGCCACCGGACAGGTCCGGGCTGAGTTCTCCAGGATGGTGCGTTCACGGTCGCCCAAGCCCCTTCCGCTCAATTCCATGTGCACCTCGACGCGCTCCACCTTGCGAGGTGCGGGGGTCATGTGCTTTACCACCCTGGCGTTCAGTCCCTCCAAGGGGATGCCTTTGTCCCGCGCGACGATACCCATGATGGTCATCATGCAGCAGGCCAGTGAGGTGGAAAGGAGATCGGAAGGGGAGAAGGCCTCGCCCCGGCCCTGGTTGTCCGGTGGGGCATCGGTGATCAAGCGTTGCCCGCTGCGCAGGTGGATGGCCTCGGTCCGTAAGTCTCCGAGGTAAGTAACGGATGCGGTGTCCATGGAAGGGGGGGGGTACGAAGGCCGGGCAAGGTAACGTTGGGGTAGCGTAGCTTTGGAACTGTTTTGGCGCCCATGCGCGAACTGCTTCCTTCCATCCTGCTCCTTTTCCTGGGGGGATCGGCCCTGGCCCAGCAGACGATCTATGAAGAGACGCGTGTGCCTTTCCGCAAGGAGTTGAGCGGCGGCATCATTGTGCATGGCGACGGTTGGGGGCTGGCCTTCTATCACGGCAAACACCGCACGGCGGTCGATCGGCGAATGATCGGTCTGGAGATCGTAGGGATGAAACATCCCAAGGAGATCAAGAGCTTCAACCCGTACTACGAGGATTCGCGGGGCTACTTCTACGGGAAGTCCAACGCGATGCTCATTGTACGTCCTACTTACGGCGGCAAACACCAGATCACCGACAAGATCCGGCGCAGCGGGGTGGAAGTGAACTATGTCTGGGGTATCGGCCCGTCGCTCGGGCTTGCCAAGCCGGTGTACCTGCAGATCGGAAAGCCGGACAATATCCCCTACGAAACGTTCGTGATCGAACGGTACGATCCCGCCATACACGACGTGCAGAACATCTATGGCCGTGCCTCTTATTTCAAGGGCTTCGGTGAAATGAAATTATACCCTGGGGCTTTCGGTCGTTTCGGCCTGAACTTCGAATACTCCGGACAGACCACGGGTATCAAGGCGATCGAAGTGGGCGCAAGCATGGATGCTTACCCGGTCGTTGTGCCGATCATGGCCGAACTGGAAGGGGTGACCAACAAACAGTTCTTCTTCGAGTTCTACCTGGCCGTGTTGTTCGGTAAGAAGTACATCCAATGAGCGAGATCGTAGCGGTGGAAGGGACGGAACGCGTGAAGCGGCCCGATTGGTTGCGTGTGAAATTGCCCACGGGGGAGAGCTACCGGAAGGTGCGGGAGATCGTGGGTGAGCACAAGCTGCACACCATTTGCCAGAGCGGCAATTGCCCGAACATGGGCGAATGCTGGGGTGCGGGTACGGCCACCTTCATGATCCTCGGTAACGTGTGCACGCGCAGTTGTGGCTTCTGCTCCGTGGCCACCGGAAGACCGGATGCCGTGGACCCGTTCGAACCGGCGCGCGTGGCCCGCAGTGTGGAATTGATGGGCCTGAAGCATTGTGTCATCACCAGCGTGGACCGCGATGATCTGAAGGACGGCGGTAGTGATATCTGGGCGAGGACCATCCGCGCCATCCGCCGTCGCACACCAGCGACCACGATGGAAACGCTGATCCCTGATTTCCAGGGGAAGTGGGAGAACCTGGCCGTGGTCACGGAAGCGGCACCGGATATCCTTTCGCACAACCTGGAGACGGTGCGGCGCCTCACCAAGCAGGTCCGTGTGCAGGCCAAGTACGACCGCAGTTTGGAAGTGCTGATGCGATCGAAGCGCGCGGGACTGCGCACCAAGAGCGGCATCATGCTTGGGCTTGGCGAAAGCGATATGGAGGTGGAGGAGAGCATGGATGATCTACGCAGTGTGGGTGTCGATATCCTCACCCTCGGGCAATACCTGCAGCCCACGAAAGCACACCTTCCCGTCAAGGAGTTCATCCATCCGGATCGTTTCGCGCGCTTCAAGACGGTCGGGATGGAGAAGGGGTTCCGCTACGTGGAGAGCGGCCCGCTGGTGCGGAGCAGTTACCATGCGGAGAAGCACCTGTTCTGACCGTGCCACGACGCACGAAGTGCAGCTATCATCCGTTCACTGAACGATCCGCATCGATCATCAACCCGCGTGGGACGTTGCGCGGTTACATTCAACCCTGAAAGCAGAGACCATGAGCACCATTCGCGTCGCCATCAACGGGTTCGGCCGCATCGGCCGCGTTACCACACGCCTGTTGCTGCAACGGAACGATATCGAGCTCGTTGCCGTGAACGACCTCACGGATACCCGCACGCTGGCGCACCTCTTCAAGTACGATTCGGTGCATGGCGTTTTCAACGGGGAGGTCGGGCACGACGCTGAACACCTCCTGCTCGGCGGCCGCTCGATCCTGGCCTTCGCGGAGAAGGACCCGGCGAAGTTGCCCTGGGGCAAGTTGGGCATCGATGTCGTAATCGAGAGCACAGGGTTGTTCCTCACCCGCGAGAAGGCCTCGGGCCATCTGCGCGCTGGAGCGAAGAAGGTCGTGTTATCGGCACCGGCCAATGATGCGGAGATCAAGAGCGTGGTGATGGGCGTGAACGAGCATACGCTCGACGGGAGCGAGGACATGCTTTCTAACGCCTCGTGCACCACGAATTCAGCTGCACCCATGATCCAGGTGGTGAACGAACTGTGCGGGATCGAGAGCGGTTACATCACCACGGTGCACAGCTACACCGGTGATCAGCGCCTGCACGATGCGCCGCACAAGGACCTGCGCCGGGCGCGTGCGGCTGCGGTTTCCATGGTGCCGACGACCACGGGTGCCGCAAAGGCCATCACACGCATCTTCCCTGAACTGGAGGGTAAGCTCGGCGGTTGCGGAATCCGTGTGCCGGTGCCCGATGGGTCCATCACCGATATCACCTGCCACGTGCGCAACGTGGTGAGCGCCGACGTGATCAATGCCCGCTTCAAGGAGCGGGCCGAAGGGAACTTGAAGGGCATCCTGCGCTACACCGAGGATCCGATCGTGAGCGTCGATATCGTAGGCGATCCGCACAGCTGCATCTTCGACGCGCTGCTCACCAGCGTGGTCGGCAACAGCGTGAAGGTGATGGGCTGGTACGACAACGAGTACGGCTACAGCAGCCGTTTGGTCGACCTCGTGCTCCTGCTGGACAAGCTGTCCAAGCGCGCCTCCTAGTTCGCCGGACCTCCGGTGATGCGCGCATCACCTGCTAGCGGCCCGTCGCTCATGCGTTTCATCAGCTTCAATTCGTTGCCATCAAAGGTGGCATAGGTGAAGTAGGTGATCCAATCCCCCAGGTTCACATATCGGCTTCCGGGGCCCACCTCCATGTCGATGGGCAGGTGGCGATGGCCGAAGATCATGTAGTCATAGGGCGCCTTTTTCAATTCGTCCTTGCAGTAGTGCACCAGCCACTCCTTGTCCTCGCCGAGCCATTTGCGGTCGTTCGCATAACTCTTCTTCCGGCTTTGGCCGCTCAGGTGATCGCCGAGCCACAGGCCAAAATTGGGATGCAGGCGCGCGAACAACCATTGGCACACCGGGTTGCGGAACACGGACTTGATGAACTTGTATCCATGATCTCCCGGCCCGAGTCCGTCGCCATGGCCGATCAGGAACCGCTTGCCGGCCCATTCCCGCACAACGGGTTCGCGGTGTACGATCGCTCCGGTCTCCTGCGGCACATAGTCGAAGATCCACATATCGTGGTTGCCGATGAAGAGGTGTACCGGAATGCCGCGATCGGTAAGCTCGGCGAGTTTGCCCAGCAAACGCACATGACCGCGTGGGATGGCTCGCTTGTATTCGAACCAGAAGTCGAAGAGGTCACCGAGCAGGATGATCTCCTCAGCATCCTTCGCCGCTTCGTCCAGGAAGGCGACGATGCGTTTTTCACGCGCCAGGCTGCTGGCCGCGTCGGGCACACCCAGGTGGAAGTCGCTCAAGAAATGGATCTTCTTGCCAGGCAGCATCAGGGTTTCAGTTTGCGCAGCAATTGTGTGGGATCCATTTTCTCAAGTGCGAAGACGAATCGGATGCGATCGCTCACCGTGCGTCCGGCGAAGTCCTCCTCCTCCTGGATGCGATCGGAGACATACAACGGGAACCAGATCTCGAACACATCGCGCATCACCGGTATGCCTACGCCAGCCTCGAAATACGAAGCCGTGCTGCTGCTGCTGCCGTCAACAGTGACCACTTTGCTGGGCACGACGCCAGCGCTCGCGAAGAGCGCGATCGGCAATGAGAACGGCAGGTCGAGTTCCACGTTCGCTGAGGCGATCCAGGTGTCCGATCCGCCAGCCCTGAACGGTGTCTTGAAAGCTCCCTGTTGTTTGCTGAACTGGCGGCTGGTGCCTCCATCCGTGGCACCTCGTTCGAAGTAAGCCTGGTCGTACTGCATGTCCTCAGGGCCCCATGTCAGACCCCAGGCCTGCAGGTTGTTGATCCTCGCACCATCACGTTCCCACAGGTATGAACCGAAGAAGCCCCTGAGGCGGAGTTGCTTGTTGCGCTCATTGTACGCGAAGGCCTGTTTCAACTCGATCGCGGCACGCACCCAGTCGTAGGTCGAGGTGATCGTCGGTTGGACCAGGGAAGGATGCAGCTTCCGTTCGTCCTCGGCGCGATAGAAGATCTCGGCATAGAACTCATCATCGGAGGATCTGTACGTGAGGTCGCCTTCGTGCTCGTATTCCGCGGTGTTCCGCACATACACGCCACGTAGCCCGATGGTATGTTGCCAGGGCCTGACCAGTGGATCCCGTTTCAAGTCGAAGGTCACATAGGGTGAAACCTTCTCGTACCACGCCACCACATCATCATCATTGAAGGTTCCTGATGTGCGTCCGCTCAAACCGATATGGATGTTCTGGAACAGGTTGCTTCGCAGGCGGTCGAAGTGATGTTCGATGCGCGCACCGCCGACCAGACGTTCGCTACCGAAGGCATACAACGGGGCAACGACCCATTCCGTGCGTTGCGACGGGAAAGTGGTGTTGCGCAATACAAGACCGGCTTGAAAACCATCGTGTCCGTTCCATGCAGGAACGACACTGTAATAGATCGAGCGACGGTCCTGTTTCTCCGATCCGAAGTACGGCTCGAGCTTGGGTGGGGCGCAACGCTTGAAAAGCCCCGTGCTCCGAACGCTGTTGTTCCGGCGATCGATATCCAGGGTGCGGTTGCCGGCATCGATCCGGATACGATCGGCATCAGGCCAAGGCACGGTCAATTCGCCCTTGCCTTTGACCCTGACGAGGGCATGACTTCGCCCATCAATGCGTGGGCGTGTTACACGCTTCGGTCTCCACCATTCCGGGGCCCCGTTCTCAGTCCAGATCGTTCCCAAAGAGTCATTGCCACGCCAACCGGATACTGGAAACGGCGAGGTGGTGGAAGTTCGATAAGTGAGTTGCTGTCCGGACAATTCCACTGCTTTGATATCGCCCTTTCGTGCGCTCGCAATGCCTTCTTCGAACACCCAACCCAGATCCTTCCCGCTCTCCCGCTCGAACACCTTCCGCATATCACCGGGCTGCGGGTGCTTGAAACCCCATTCGTCGTAATAGGCGCGCATGCACTTGTCGAACACTTCGTCGCCGAGGTAGGCGAAAAGGTGATCGAAGACCAGCGCGGTCTTCATGTAGACCATGGTGCCGTAGTTGATCTCGGTGAGATCGTTGGATGTGATGTCGATGGGTTGGTCGAGACCCCGGCGGGCGTTCAAACGGTAGCCCAATTCGTTTTGGGCGCGATGCACATCGGTAATGCCCGCAGTGAGTTTCTTGAAGAAAGGGATGCCGATGCTGAAACTGCTACCGGGATAGCGTTCCCGCATATAACGCATCTCGTTGAAGCTGTTCACGCCTTCGTCCATCCATGCGTGGTCGCGTTCGTTGCTGCCCAGGATCCCGTAGAACCAGTTGTGCCCCACCTCATGCGTGATCACCTCGTCCAATCCGATGGCGTCGTCCGTGTCGCCGATCACCGTGATCATCGGGTATTCCATGCCGCCACCTGCCGCGATGGTGCCATCCACGGCCGTGCAAGCGCTGTAGGGATAGTCGCCCACCCATTGACTGTAGCGCTTCACCGCTTCGTTCACGTAGGTCACGCCTTCTTCCCAGACCACCCTGTTCTTCGGCGTGAAGAGCACCCACGTGGTCACGGTGCGCGCGCTGCGCGGTAGGAACACCGAGCTCTTCCGCACAAGAAAACGTTTGTCCGCGAACCACCCGAAGTCATGCACGCGGTCCTGCTTGAAACGGAGCGTCTTCGTTGCCGCATCGGAAGGAGGGAAGTCGTTCGGTTTCGCGAGCGGTGTGGTACCGCGTTGTGCGCTCCGGTCCATGGCGAGTGAATCCATCCAAGCGCGCTCTTCGGCGTTCTGCAACTCCCCCGTTGCACCCACCACATAGTTGGCCGGCACGGTGATGCTCACGTCGAAACTGCCGAACTCGCTGTAGAACTCACCCTCGGTGAGGTAGGGCATGGCGTGCCAGCCCTGTGCATCGAACACCGCGGGCTTCGGGTACCATTGCGTGATGTAGTAGGCCTGCTTCGAATGTCCAAGGCGTGAGAATTTCCCGTCGGGGATCTTCACGCGGAAAGGGGTGGTGATCGTGATCGACGCTCCGGGTGGCAGCGGCGCAGGCAACTTGATCCAGCCGATGTCGGCGTGCTTCGTGTGCAAGCCCCATGTAAGCTTCGCATCGCTCGAGCGGAAATCCAGGCTGTCGATCCAACCGCGTTCCTGTCCGGTCGCGAAATGCAGCTTCAGATCCCCTATGCGGTCCAGTTGATCGCAAAGGGCTGTAGTGCGATCCCGGTAGGCGTTCGGCCACAGGTGCATCCACAACGTGTCGAGGGTGGTAGTGCTGTTGTTGGTGTAGACGAATTTTTCCTGTGCGAAGAGCATATGGCGCACATCATCCAGCCGCACCTCGATCGTGTAGTCGACCTGCTGTTGGAAATAGGGTTGAGCGATGATCGAGGAGGGGAGCGCGAAGAGCGCGGGAAGGATGAACCTCATGGTCATGCGACGCAGGGCGCTGCGCGATGGGTACACCGGGCAACGTCGATCCCGGGAAAGGTAATGACCGCTGCCGTGCGGTGGAGTGATGTGAGCGCCCGCTTCACTTGCCCAACAACTCGGCCAGTTTGCCTTCAAGTTGTTCACTCCGCAGGCCCTTGTCGATGATCTTTCCTTCGCGGTCCACCAACACGGTGAACGGGATGCTGCTGACACCGTACTCCTGTGCGGCCGCGTTGTTCCAGTAGCCGAGATCGCTCACATGCTTCCAGGGGAGTCCGTCCTGTTGGATCGCAGCGACCCAGGCGTCCTGCGCGCGGTCCAGCGAAACGCCCAGGATCTCGAAGCCCTTGTTGTGGTACTTCTCATAGACCCGTTTCACGTTCGGGTTCTCCATGCGGCAGGGACGGCACCAGCTCGCCCAGAAATCGATCAGCACGACCTTGCCACGCAGTTCGCTCAACGCGAACGTGCCACCCTCGGGTGTGTTCTGGCGGATCTCCGGGGCCACACTACCCACAGGGAGCAGGTTGCTCAGCCGCTTCATTTCCTCCTCCTGGGCCTTCATCGCGATCTCCTGTTGTTCCAGGCGGTCCACCTGGTCACGGTACATGGCGAAGAAGCCCGAGCGCGGCATCACCTTGCGCAGGTCGTCGCGCACCCGCTTGAACAGCGGCATCTCCTTGGCGATGTCCAATTTGCTGATGGCCGTGAGCGCCGCAGGGGACGCGCTGTTCGCGGTGACGAACGCTTTGCAACGGTCGTAGAAGGCGGCGTTCGCGGCGTTCAGTTGCTGCATGGCCGCCGTGTCCGATCGATCGGCGGCGAGTTTGGCCCGCAACGCACCCGTCCGTTCCTCGAACGCGCGTGAGTCCGCATAGAAGCTGTGCAGGGAATCGGTGTAGGTGGAACCTTGGATCTTCGCTGATGTTCCAAGCGCGCCGGTCTTCGCTTCCACCACGAGGCTTTCCGCACTGTCCAGCGCGACGATGAGCTGCTCGTTGTCCAAGGCGATGCGATAGAAATCGAGCGGCAGCGCCTTCACATGCATGGTGCCTTTCCCGGCGCCATCAAGCTTCACGGAATCCACACGGTACGGCAGGTTGTTCTCGAAGCGATCGAAGTAGGCGGTCTTCCCGCCGGCGCCTTCGACGGTCAGTTCAACGGTGCGCGCCCCATTGCCACCGGTGCAGGCAGCGAAGGTGATGGTCGCGGCGGTCAGCAGGATCAACGGTCGGTTCATCATCGAATGGTCTATTGTTCCAGCAGGCGGCGCACCACTTCATTGGCGCGTTTCGGATCGGCCTTGCCCTGTGTGCCCTTCATCACTTCACCCATGAACAGGCCCAGCAATCCCTTGTTGCCGTTCCGGTAGGCCTCCACCTTGTCGGGATAGCGTTCCATCGCCTTGAGCATGATCCCCTCGATGAGGTCTTCGCGCATGTCCTGGACGAGGTCGTGCTTGGTGGCGAGTTCCGCGGCGCTCAGGGAGGTCTCTTCGAGCATCAGCGGGAAGAGCTTCTGGCTGGCGATGGTGTGGCTCACTTTCCCCGCGTCGATCAACAGGGTCAATCCTGCGAGCCGTTCCGCCGTGATGGGGAATTGCTCCATGGTGAGGCCGCGTTCGTTCATCCAGCTGCGCACATCGCCCATCACCCAGTTAGCCGCCCCTTTGTAGTTGTTCGTGTGCGCGATCACGGTTTCGTAATACAACGCGGTCGCCTTATCGTCCGTGAGGATGCCTGCGTCGTATTCGCTCAGCCCAAGGGTGGTGGTGTATTTCTCGCGCAGTTCACGGGGCAGGGGAGGCATGGCCTTGCGCACGGCCTCCTTCTGTTCCTCTGTGACGGTGACCGGTTGCAGGTCCGGTTCAGGGAAGTAGCGATAGTCGTGCGCCAGTTCCTTGCTGCGCATGCCGATGGTCACACCCTTGCCGGCGTCGAAGGTGCGCGTCTCCATGTGGATCGTTCCACCGGCCTCAAGGATCTCCGCCTGGCGTGCGGCTTCGTACTCAATGGCGCGCATCACGTTGCGGAAGCTGTTCATGTTCTTCACCTCGCAGCGCGTGCCGAGGGTGGTACTCCCTTTTGGCTTGACGCTGATGTTCGCATCGCAACGCAAACTGCCTTCTTCCATGTTGCCATCGCAGATGTCGAGGTAGCGCACCAGGCGGCGCACCTCAACGAGGTAGTCATAGGCCTCCTGTCCGGTGCGGATATCGGGTTCGCTGACGATCTCGAGCAGGGGCACTCCCGCGCGGTTCAGGTCCACCAGCGTATTGAACGGGTCCACATCGTGGATGCTCTTGCCCGCATCCTCCTCCATGTGGATCCGCGTAACGCCGATACGTTTCTCCTTACGCGCCCCGCCCTGAGCGGAGTCGAAGGGTGTGGCGTCGGATCCGGACTCGGGGATCAGCACGAAACCCTTGGTGCAGATCGGTGTGTGATCCTGGGTGATCTGGTAGCCCTTTGGCAGGTCGGGGTAGAAGTAGTTCTTCCGCGCGAAATGCATCCAGGGCGCGATGGTGCAATTCGTGGCGAGGCCCAGCCGTATGGCGTGCTCCACCACACGCTTGTTTACCACCGGCAGTGTGCCCGGATGGCCGAGCGTAACAACACTCACATTGGTGTTCGGATGATCGCCATAGGCGTTCGGGTCGCTGCTGTAGGCCTTGCTCGCCGTGATCAGCTGTGCGTGCACCTCGAGGCCCACCACCAGATCCCACCGTTCACTCCAATGGCTCATCAGCGACTGATCTTGGTCACACGTTGGGTGTGGACGTCCATGCCGTTGCTCACACGCACCAGATAGAGGCCATCGCTCAGGTCCGAGAGATCCATCTGCTGCCTGCCGCTCGCAACAATGCTGCGCAGCATGCGGCCTGATGTGCTCAGGACCTCGATGTGGGTTCTCATCGAGCCATTGCTCAACGGTGTGATCGTTACCGGACCTTCGGTGAGGGTCGGTGCGATGCGGAAGGCTGGCACTGTCGCATGCGGTGCAAGGCCTGTGGCCTGGCCGATGTCCAGCACCCAAAGGCCCGTTTGCATGTCGCTTACGAGAATGTGACCGGAGGGAAGGAACGGATATGTGCCCCACGCGCCGTTATAGCCATCGGTGTTCGGTTCAAGACATGTGTCATAGTAACCAAGCAGGGCGGGCTGTAGCGGATCGCTGGTGTCCCACAACCAGTAGCCGTCATAGTAGTATGCCACGTGCACCAGATCACCGGTGAAGAACGGGTTGTGCACGATGGAGGTGGGGTCCACCCCGGAAGAAACCGTGGAGATGACGTGCAGGTCGCTGAGGTCGGTGGGGTCAACGAATTTCAACGGCGAGCCGTGTGTCTCATCGGCCATGACGTACAACGTGCCGTCGCCGTTCATCCAACCGCTGTGGTTGTATCCCTGGTCCGGATAGCTGGT
The DNA here is from genome assembly GCA_039933875.1 of Flavobacteriales bacterium. GTDB lineage: Bacteria > Bacteroidota > Bacteroidia > Flavobacteriales_F > PHOS-HE28 > PHOS-HE28. The sequence goes on from JBDTNF010000098.1 coordinate 44,042, forward strand.
CAGCGAGCCAAGGAGTTGGGGGTCCACCACGTCGGTGAAGTCCACCACGTGCATACCGTCGGCATCATTGGTCCAGACGATGTTGTCGCGCACGAAGCAATCATGTACATAGCCCACCTCATCGCCCCACCACGAGATGTCCGCCTCACAATCGGAGAGGCGTGTGGGTTGGGTGGGATCCGCCAGCGAATAGATGCTGAACTCGGTCGTGCCACCGCAGGTATAGAGGCGCGCGTTCACCGTATCCAATTGGATGTCGTGCGCCCGGATGAGCAGTTGATCCGAATCGTAAACCACGTGCACTGAATCAGGCAGGTAATGCAGGTCGATCACTTGCAGCGAACTCGGACCTTCGTCACACACGGCATACAGAAAGCCAGCGTAGGTCTTGAAGTCGCGATGGACCACACCGGGTCCGCTGAAGCGGCCGGGCACATAGTCCACAAGCACACTGGACGCGGGTTCGGTCACGTCGAAGACATGCACCCCCAATGAACTTCCCAGGAAGGCGTATTCCCTGCCGTTAGCCGCATAGCCCCATACATCGTTGTACTGATCCTGGTAAACCTCCGCGCCGATCGGGATAGTAGGGTCGTCCCAATGGAACAGTTTGCGCACGTTGAGGCTGTCTTGCGCTTGAAGTGCCAAAGGCAAGGGAAGGAGCAGGAGCAAGCGCAGGTTCAGCATGTCGCGATAAGTTCTTTCATGATCAGCGTAAGCTTCGGTTCGGCCTTTTCGGCAACGCGTTGCACCATCTCGTGTGTGGTCTTCTCGATGCGCCCCTCCACGCCCATGTCCGTGATCACGCTCATGGCGAAACAGGGCAGGCCCATGTGGCGCGCGGCGATCACTTCCGGCACGGTGCTCATCCCGACGGCATCGCCACCGATGATGCGCACGTAGCGGTATTCCGCGGGCGTTTCCAGTGTTGGGCCGGTAAGGCCGACATAGGTGCCTTCGCGCACGGGGATGTTGTTCTTCGCAGCGATCCCTTTTGCTTTGGCGATGAGTTCGTGATCGTACGGTTCGCTCATATCCGGGAAGCGCGGGCCGAGCGCATCGATGTTCTGCCCGAGAAGCGCGTTGGGAAAGAGGTTGATATGATCGTTCAGGATCATCAGGTCGCCGGTCTCGAAGGCGGGGTTCACACCACCGCAGGCGTTGCTCACGAAAAGCCGCTGGATGCCGAGGAATTTCATCACACGCACCGGTAACACCACCTCGGGCATCGTCCAACCTTCGTAGAAATGGAAACGACCTTGCATGGCGACCACGGGTTTGCCGCCCAGTGTGCCGAAGAGCAACTTGCCGGGATGACCCTCGACCGTGCTCACCGGGAACTCGGGAATGTCCTTGTAAGCGATGGCATGCGTCACCTG